>NZ_JMKT01000008.1:368578-737157 GCF_000686525.1 Desulfonatronovibrio hydrogenovorans DSM 9292 | reverse complement strand
GTGAAATATTGCCCCAGGTTTCCTGAGAGATTTGGCTGTCTTCAGGATGCACGCTCTTTTGGCCGTGATTTCTTCTCCTGGTATAACCATGAACATAAACATGTGGGCATAAGCCTTTTAACCCCGGCTCAAGTCCACTATGGTCAGGCTGAACAGGTTATCTCCTCCAGAAATCAAGTTCTGAACAAGGCGTATATGAAAAATCCCATGAGGTTCAAATACAGACAACCGCAACATTCCCAGCTTCCTTCTGAGGTTTGGATCAACAAACCCAGTACTAAAGAGAATGTTGCTTAAACTATTGTGAAATGTGTCTCACTTTCATTGACACGTTCCGAGGCTGGATGTTTTTATCGGCCGCTATATTACCAGGGATTTTATGCCCCTGTTTGCCATTGCCATTGCCCTGATTTTTGCCGGCATTGCTGAAGCCATGGATCTTTCCAAACTCCTGGGGGCCTTTCTGGCCGGGGTCATGCTCTCTGAAACCGGCACGTCCAGGGAAATGGGCAAGATCATCACCCCCATCAAGGACTTGAGCCTGCCTTTTTTCTTTTTCTGGTTCGGGACATCCATAACCTTTGGCACGGGAATCGTTTCTCCCACAGCTCTGATCGTCTTGATCATCTGGGCTATTGCTGCAAAAATAGCTGTGGGCTTCTGGGGCGGCAGGTTATACGGACTGTCATTCAAAAGCGCCCTCAGGGCGGCCTTTTCCCTGGTTCCCAGGGGGGAATTCTCAGTGGTCATTGCAGCCCTGGCTGAAGCTGCCCTCCGGGTCTTCCTGGGAATATACATAGTTGTCACTGCGTTCATTGGGGTATATCTTTTTCGCAAAGCTCCGGTTATGGCCGACCATCTGAGCCGGACCCTGAAAAACAGGGGCTGGATTTAGCCTGCTTCTGAATTATTATAACTCATTTTTTAGGTTCCCCGACGTTTCAAGTGGATTCTTTTAAAAACAAGCTGCTCACTTTTTTTGTATGCCAAGAGCGTCAGGCTGGTGAGTTTTCTTAGATACGCCAAACAGGGGGAAACCGGACCGCAAAACAGGTTGGTTTCTCCATATACTCTTACAATCAAAAAATATACGCATAACTCCTCAAACCAAATAGTTAAGAGTCCGGAGGGGGCAGATATCCCCCTTGGGCGGATATTAGAAAAATCCCGGCCAAAAGCGGGGCAAACAAAAAACAGTGAGCAGCAATTCCGCGCCTAACGTCGAAGATCCATTTTTTAATTCATGGAGCCCGTGGAGGTCTGTACAGTATGCACATAATCATCATCGGCGGAGGAGACGTGGGCAGAGAACTGGCCCAGAATCTGTCCCTCAAGCATCAGAGCATCGTGGTGGTGGACAAGAACCCTGAAAAGGTCAAGAGCTTGAGCCAGGACCTGGACCTTCTGGTGATCAAAGGCAACGGAGCCAACCTGGACATCCTGCAAAAGGCCAAAATAAAATCCGCAGACATGCTCATTGCCGTGACCGAATCCGATGAAGTAAACATAATCGCCTGCATGATCGCCAAGACCTTCAAGGTCAGACACACCGTGGCCAGGGTGCGCAACCCTGAAAGCGCAGGCAGCATCGACGTGGACACCGGAGGACTTAGCCAGGCCCAGGTGGGCATTGATATGATCATCAGCCCGGAAAAGACCGTGGCCCAGGAAATAGCCAAGATCATCCATTTTCCCGATGCTGTTGAACTGGAGTATTATGCCGGTGGCAAGGTCATGCTCATGGCGGTCAATGTGGCTGAAAAAACAGAGATCACCAACCAGCCCCTGCAGAATCTTACCCTGCCCAGGGGCTGTATCGTGGTTGGCATCAAGAAACCTGACGGTGATTTTATTCTCCCTGGAGGTAAAGACAGGATCAGTGCCGGAGACAAGGTTTACCTGATCGGCAGCGCCGAGGTCATGCGCGAGGCCAGCTGGTTTCTGCACCGCAGGGAGACCAGAGTCAACCGGGTCATCATTCTGGGCGGAGGCATGATCGGTTATTATCTGGCTGCCATTCTGGAAGGGCACAAGCAGCACTCCTTCATCTGCAAGATCCTGGAAAAGGATGAAGACCGAGTGGACCATCTCAACAGGACCTTGAGCAAGACCATTGTTCTTCAGGGAGACGGAACCGACCTTTCCTATTTCAATGAAGAGGAAATCGCAGAAGCTGATGTCCTGGTTGCCGCCACTGGAGATGACCGGACCAACATGGTTGCATCAGTCATGGGCCTGAAGCTGGGCGTGCACAAGGTTATCTCGGAAGTAACCAGGGTTGGTTATGCTTCGACTTATAATGCTGTTGGTATTACTGAAACCATAAATCCTCACTTGATCACGGCTTCACGGATCCTCAAATTCACCAGGTGGGAAGAAGTCCTGACCCTTTCCCTGCTCAAAGATGAGGCAGCTGAAATCATGGAACTGGTCCTGCCGGACAAGGCCGAGGTTGTGGGTAAAAAAATCGCTGAGACAGGCTTTCCCAAAGGTCTGCTCATCGGGACCATTGTCCGAAACCAGGAGGTTGTCATCCCCAGCGGTGACACCAGGCTTGAGGCTGGTGATCATCTGATCATCTTTGCCATGCCTAATGTCTGTTCCGGACTGGACCGCTTCTTTGCCTGCCAGGACCAGAAAAACTGATCTCTGCCTGTTTTTCTGAGCTTCCATCAATGCGCACGTCTGCGCCCAGGACCAGGATGGGATGACCTTGATCATCCTTGATCATCCCGGAGATTGTTATGCATTCCCGGCCTGAGGCCCTGGAAACATAGACCTGGGAGATATGAGGCAGCTCGCTTTGCATTGCCTGCACAAACCAGGGCCTGTTGCTCCAGTCTTTACCAAAAACCTGATGGTCAGCCTCAGACTCTTCTCCAGGCCTGGATATATTGCTGATCACCTGCACCCCCTGGGCATCGGTGAGATATAACAATTCCAGGCAATCAAATCCGGCCATGACCTCTCTCAGGGCCTGCTCCTGTTTCTCCCGATCCATGGACAGAATCAGTTCCGATGTCCCCAGCTTTCGAACCAGGTCCTGGACCTGGCCCTGACCAATGAGTTCAAAGGCCCTGTTCAGGGTGGTCAGCTTCTGGACCTGTTCTTCTAGTCCTGCCAGCCCAGCCACAGATTCGGACATATTCTGATGTGTGGCAGAAGAAATAGAGCTGACCCGGCTCAGGGTCCTGGCAATCTCGTCGCTGGCCTTGGACTGCTGCTCAACAGCCACGGCTATGGAACTGCTCCGGCTTGAAGACTCCCTGGACAGGGTCACGATTTCTTCCAGGGATTTTCCGGACTGCCTGGCCAGGGCTGCGCTTTCAGCCACCAGCCGGATGGTCTCTCCGGCCTCTGTGGTGGAATCATTGACCAGAGACTGGATTGAACCGATCTCCGTACTGACATCCCGGGTTGCCTGCATGGTCTTTTCAGCCAGTTTTCTGACCTCATCAGCCACCACGGCAAAACCCCGTCCGGCTTCACCGGCCCTGGCCGCTTCAATGGCCGCATTCAGAGCCAGGAGGTTGGTCTGGTCAGCAATATCCGAGATGACTTCGATTATCCTGTCAATGGCCTCAGCCTGACTGCCCAGTCTG
The DNA here is from genome assembly GCF_000686525.1 of Desulfonatronovibrio hydrogenovorans DSM 9292. NCBI lineage: Bacteria > Pseudomonadati > Thermodesulfobacteriota > Desulfovibrionia > Desulfovibrionales > Desulfonatronovibrionaceae > Desulfonatronovibrio > Desulfonatronovibrio hydrogenovorans. The sequence continues at coordinate 733,555 of NZ_JMKT01000008.1, read as the reverse complement.
GATATGGACTGGGAAAGGTCCCTGCTCTTTTCTGAAACTGCAGACACTGCCTCAATGGTTTCCAGAACGATTCTGGAACCGGCTTCTGCCCTGGAGCTGGCCTGGGAAGAATACTCTGAGGCCTGAGCTGCGTGTCTGGAGGATTCAAGGATGGAGGCATTCATCTCTTCCATGGCTGATGCTGCTTCATCAGTACAATGCTGCTGTTCCCTGGCCCCCTGATCTGCCTCAGTCACAGCTCTGCCCAACTGGGCCGACTCCTGGATGATCCCGGAAATGGAATCCTTCAGGGTGTCCACTGCTGACATGATGGTCCGGCACCTGGCCTGCTCAGCCTGGGTTGCGTAGTTTTCCTGAAAATCACGACTTTTGCCGGCCGTGTCCTGCCAGAACGCAGCCTTGACCTCTGCCCCCTCTGCCTGCTGATGAAGGCTTTCAAGCTTTTGGATTACTTCCTTAAAGTGGGGTGCCAGACCATTCATCCTTTCCATCCTGTCCAGCCCCGGGATCCGGGCATGGTCCACGCTGATAAGCCTCAAATACTTTCTGACCTTCTCCAGCTGCTTATTCTGGGCTGCTATACAGCCAAAACCTAGCCCACCTACAGCAAAACAGCCGGCAACCATAGCCCATTGCAGTCCTGTCATCCCGGCAGTCTTCACCAGTGCTTCAGGCGTAAGGGATAATCCAAACAAGAGCAGCAAAGCCGCCACCTGGGACAGGACCAATGCATATTGTAACTTCATTATCCTCTTTACTCCTCCCTGATCAGGGTCTTTTTTTCAGCAATATGTTCTTTGAGCCCGAACTTGAGCACCTTGTAACCCATCTGGCGCTGGGTGATTCCCAGATCTCTGGCAGCTCTGGACTGAATCCAGGAGTTGCGTTCCAGAGCCGAAAGGATCTCTTTTTTTTCAACATGCTCCAGGGTCCGGTTTTCCAAAGGACCTCCGGAGCTGGGCCTTGATCCTTCCATCAGGTACAAAGGCAGATCCATCAGATCAATTCTGTTGCCTTCCGCCATAATTGAAACCTGCTCCACAAGGTTTTCCATCTCCCTGATGTTGCCCGGCCACTCATAGTTGACCATAAAATCCAGACAGGCCTGAGTGAAGTACAGCCGACGGCCGTATTCCTTGGCAATATTATTCAGAAAATGATTCAGCAGGGCCGGGATATCCTCTTTTCGATCCCTCAGGGCCGGAACAGTGATGGGGAAGACATTCAGCCGGTAAAACAGATCATCCCTGAACCTGGCCTGTCTGACCGCACCGGCCAGGTCCTTGTTGGTTGCCGCAATTATCCGGACATCAACCCGGATGGTCCTGGTTCCTCCCAGGCGTTCAAACTCTCTTTCCTGGAGGAAACGCAGCAGCTTGGCCTGGATTCCGTGGGGCATCTCCCCGATTTCATCCAGAAAAATGGTTCCTTTATGGGCTTCTTCAAACCGTCCCGGCTTGGAACCTACAGCCCCGGTAAAGGCTCCTTTTTCATAACCGAAAAGCTCCGACTCCAGCAGGTTCTCCGGAAGGGAAGCACAGTTCACCTTGATAAAAGGATAGTTGGTCCGTTCACTCAGTTCATGGATAATCCTGGCGGTCAGGGTCTTGCCAGTACCTGATTCGCCCAGAAAAAGCACTGTAGCCCTTGTTGGGGCAACTTTTTCAATCATCTGATGAACCATGGTCATGGCCCGGCTCTTACCTACTATAAAGAACCTCTGAACACTTTTCGACAATTTTGTCTTGAGGCTCTGATTTTCCCGGCGCAAATCCTCTTCCCTGGCCCGGACCTGCCTGTTAAGGCTGACGAACTGGGCCACCAGGGCAGCCACTATGGTCAAGAACCTGATGTCCTCTTCAAAGGATATTTCCTGCTCAAACAGCCGGTCAACAGTGAGCACCCCCACTGGAACCCCCTGAAGAACTATGGGTACGCCAATAAAGGACACCCGGTCCTTTTCCATGCTCCTGGCCCCGGTCTTGTCCAGAAACAGGGGCTCCTTGGAAATGTCCGGGACAATAAACGGCTGCCCAGTTGCAAATATCCTTCCGGTCACCCCTTCACCCAGGCGGTATATCCCTTTTTTCCTTTCACTTCCGGACAGGCCGTGGGAAGCCCTGATGTTCAGAAGCCCGGTCTCGTCATCCAGAATGGTCACCGTGCCCCTGTTCATGCACAAGGAATCAGCCAGGACAGCCAGGATGCTTTCCAGAGACCTGTCCAGCTGCAATGCCTGACCGATTATCCGGCTGATCTCATAAAGGACCTTGAGCTTGGACTCGGTTAGGTGTTTCATGCCTGACATAAAGCAAGGAGCATACCTGGAGACCATTGCGGATCTTTTTTTGATAACCATCTTTATTAGTTGATAATTTATTTAAACACCCTTAGTTCCGCCCTGGAGAGGCCATCCTGGCACTCTGGTTCTTATTCAAAATTGTCAAAAAGTAATTAAATGTTTTCACAATAAAGAAAAAGGGGCTGGCCTTCCCGGTCCAATTTGTTTTTCAGGACTCTTTTCAAGCTGACCATGAGAACCAGCCTCATTTTTTCAGCCCATCTCCCGGGTGCAAACTCGGGTTTGCCAATAGTAAACCTGAGTTTGCATCAGAATCACAATCACAGGTCAACCCTTTTTAATTAGTTATTCATTTCTGAATGGTTACAGAAAACCCTTTTTTCTCTGACAGCTCCTGGGGGCGGGCCTGTTTTTTGCTAACAGAGATCAAGCTAAAATTTTGTTCCATGGAGGAAACCAGATATGAAACTTAGCAGGGTCTTTATAGCCATTGCCGCAGGGATATGCTTTTTGGCCATGGCAGTACTCATCCTGAGCATAAACAGGATAATGGAAAGAGAAATCACCACTCAATATGAAGAAAAGGCAGACATGCTTTTATTCAGCATGAAGGCTGTCCGCAGCCACATCGGCTCTGTAGTCCGCCCAGAGGCAACCAAATTGCTGGACCCTGACGACTTCGTGGTGGAACTCCAGTCAACCTCCTATGCTGCCAACCGGGTCTTTGACGCCATGCCTGATGATCGGAAATACGAGATCGTCTTCAGGACTCCGTCAACCAAGCCGATGAATCCGGGCAACAGGGCAACCCCGGTGGAGGAGGAACTGATCAGGATCTTGGATGGGATGCACAGAAGCGGTGACAAGGATCTGGAGTGGAGAGGAATCAGAAGCGTGGATGGTGTGGACCACTACATCATTGCCCAGGGAGCGGTGAACAGGGCCAGCTGCCTGCCCTGCCATTCCCAGCCCGAAGATGCCCCTCTGTCCATGCAGCAGAGATACTCTTTTGATTATCCTCCCAGGCTTGAAAACCGGGTTGAAACTGCTGAGGTGGTATACATTCCCATGTCCTCCATCTACGCCACCATCAAAAACGCCAACCAGTTTCTGTTTGTCCTGGGAGCTGTTGGGCTGATGACCATAATCCTGGCGGTTTATCTTCTGTTCTCCAAGATGATCAGCAACCCTCTGGGCCGGCTCAGGTCCTACACCCTGGCTGTTGAACAGGGCAGTCTGGACACGGAAATCAAGGGAACTTTCCGGGGTGAACTGGCTTCCCTCAAGGCCGCAGTCCAGGGTATGGTCCAGAAGCTCAAGGAAAAGATCAGGGAGGCTGAAGACAAGTCCAGGGAAGCTGAAACCGAATCTCAGCGAGCCATGAAGGCTGTTGAAGAGGCTCAGGAGTCCAAGCGCAGGGCTGAACAGGCCAGAGTTGAAGGTATGAACCATGCCGCAGGAAGTGTGGAAAATATTGTGGATAACCTGACCGGCTCCCTGCAGGAGCTATCTTCCCAGGTCAAGCATTCAGCCAGCAGCGCCCAGTCCCAGAATGAACGGGTGGCTGAAAGCTCAACTGCCATGGAACAGATGAACGCCACAGTTCTGGAGGTCTCCAGGAATGCATCCAACGTAGCTGAACGAGCTGACGAATCCAGAGAAAAGGCCCTGAACGGCTCAGAAATCGTACAACAGGCTGTAGAAGCCATTATGAAAGTCCAGAAACAGGCTGATTCCCTGCGCACCAACCTGGGAGGTCTGGGAGATGAAGCTGAGGGCATCAGCAAGATCATGAACGTCATTGACGATATTGCCGACCAGACCAATCTCCTGGCTCTGAATGCGGCCATTGAAGCGGCCAGAGCCGGTGAAGCCGGACGGGGTTTTGCCGTGGTGGCTGATGAAGTCAGAAAACTGGCTGAAAAGACCATGAACGCCACCAAGGAGGTCAGCGAAGCCATTTCCTCCATCCAGGCCGGGACCAAGTCCAATATCCAGGCCATGGAGGGTGCGGTGCTGGCGGTTCAAGAGGCAACCGACCTGGCCAGAAAATCCGGTCAGGCCCTGGAGGAGATCGTCACTCTGGTCAGTGCTGCAGCTGATGATGTCCGGTCCATTGCCACGGCCACTGAAGAGCAGTCCGCTTCCAGCGACCAGATCAACGTGAGCCTTGAAGAAATCAGCCGTCTTTCATCAGACACTGCCGAGGTCATGAACAGGTCGGAAATGGCCATCAGTCAGCTTCTCAAACAGGTACACATGCTTCAGGAACTTGTCCGGGAGATGAAAGAAGAAGCATAGACCGGCCAGCCTGAATTACAACCGAAAAAAAAGCCCCTGGGTCGGTTTATCCTGACCCAGGGGCTTTTTTATGTCTACTTTTGGCCTGCACACCCCCTGACCAGGATTGAGTGCAGCTGAAACCAGCCCAGCCAGATGGCTGTTAAGAATCACAACCCTGTTCATCCTGGCAGGTTTCACCCCTGATAATGGGTGAGACCGACCGGTTGAACCGGGTCAGCTTAAAACAATCTCCTCCAATTCCTTCCTGGGCCTCGGGCCCGGATCTTCAGCAGGATGGCCCACAGCCAGCATGGCCACTACTGCCATCTGGTCCGGCAGGCTGAATCTGTCTTTAATGCTCTGCTCGTCGAACATGCCTATCCAGCAGGTCCCCAGGCCCAGTTCCACAGCCTGGAGCATCATCTGGGTGATGGCAATGGAACAATTGGTGGCAGCTGCATAGCGCAGTACTTCTGGAGGGGCACCAGCTGCCTTCTGCACATACTCCTCGATGCCGGCCTGCATCTCAGGAGGCAATACCCCGCTGTCCTTTAAAAAACGCACACTGGCCCTGGCATCCTCCATATACCTGCCCAGGTCAACGCAGCACAAAAAAACAGCCTTGGCCCGACCTACCCAGCGCTGGCCCTTGGAAGCTTCACTGGATATCCAGGCTATTTCCTTTTGATCCTGGATGACTTTGAACCTCCAGGGCTGGGCATTGAGCCCTGACGGGGCCAGCCTGGCCGCTTCCAGCATTTCCCCTATCTGCCCGGCTGTCACCTCCTGGTCAGTATACTTTCTTATGCTCCGTCTGGCTTTAATGGCTTGGGATACATTCATGGCTGCCTCCTTGTTAGCGGCTTAACTAAAAATTTCAGGGACTGGATTTGCCCCCAGTATAATGTCCTGGACTGAGAAAAAAGAACCTGGTGCCCAAAAAAACTGGATGCCAGAAAGTCTTCCTGCTGCAGTGAGCCGCAGCTGAGCAGTTTCAGTCAGGTCCGGGAACAGCCTGCTGGGCTCCAGCACTCTGGATGGATCATTCAATGGGGGAATGATCCATCAATACCTTTTGAGCAGACTTTCCCCGGACTCGGCTGCCAGACCTTTCCACAGATTATAGCACATGAGCAGGAGCACGAAAGTAAAGGGCAGGGCAGCAGCAATGGCCATCTGCTGCAGGGCTGCCAGTCCGCCGGAAACCAGAAGGATGGCTGCCACAGAAGACTGGGTAATGCCCCAGGTCAGCTTCTTGGACAGACTGGGGTTGGGTGAGCCCCTGCTGGTCATTATCCCCAGCACAAAAGTAGCTGAGTCAGCTGAAGTCACGAAAAATACCACCAGAAGCAGAATGGCCACGTTGGACAGGATCATGGCCCCTGGAAAATGATCAAAAACCACGAACAGGGCTGTGGAGACATCCTCCTGAACCGCCAAACCTATGTCTGCGCCCTGCTCAAGTTCCAGAAAAAGAGAAGCCCCCCCAAATACGCTGAACCAGACAAAAGTCAGCAAGGTCGGAACAAGAAGAGCCCCGCTGACAAACTCCCGGATGGTCCTGCCCCTGGAAATCCTGGCCACAAAAATGCCCACAAAAGGGGACCAGGCGATCCACCATGCCCAGTAGAACAGAGTCCAGTTCTTATACCAATCGTATCCCAGAAAAGGGTTCACTGTCAGACTCATTTCCAGAATATTGCCCATGTATCCGCCCATGGTATCGGTGAACACGCTGAAGATATAGGATGTCGGCCCGAATCCCAGCATGAACAGAAGAAGCAAAAAAGCCAGAAAGATATTCGTCTTGCTCAGGGTCTGGATTCCCTTGTCCAGGCCTACTGCCGCTGAAATCATGAACAGAACCGTGGTAATCAGGATAATAACCAGGGTGGCTGAATCTGATGCCGGAATCCCGTACAGATGTTCAAGTCCGCTATTGATCTGCATGGCCCCCAGGCCCAGGGAGGTGGCTATGCCGAAAATAGTGGCAAACACGGCCAGGATGTCAATGAGATGGCCAAAGGGACCATAAATTCGGTTGCCAAGCAGGGGGTAAAAGCAGGAACTGATCAGGGGCGGCATGCCCCGGCGAAAGGAAAAATAGGCAATGCTCAGACTCATGACAATGTAGATGGCCCAGGGATGCAGGCCCCAGTGAAAAAAACTGTAGCGCATGGCAAAAGTGGCTGCCTGTCCGGTCTGGGCATCAATATATTCAGGCGGGTCCATGAAATGGCTTAACGGCTCAGCCACTCCCCAGAATATCAGGCCGATGCCCATGCCAGCGGCAAAAAGCATGCTGAACCAGCCGAAATAAGTGTATTCGGGCTGCTCATGATCCTTGCCCAGCTTGATGTCCCCGTATTTACTCAAGGCCAGAACCACGCAGAAACCCAGGAAAAAGAACCCTGAAAGCATGTATGCCCAGCCAAAATGGGCAATAATCCCGCTGTGCAGGGCTGTTGAAAACCGGTCCAGCATTGCCGGATCCAGGACTCCAGCCAGGACAAAAGCGGCCACAATGGCCAAAGAAATCACAAATACCCTGTTTTTGAACACCTGAACAGCTCCGGCTACATGGAATTATTAATGTTTACTCTCAAAAAAATGGGAAGGTGCAGATCAGCCTGACCTGCCTCTGCAGGCCATGGAGTCCGGTCAGCACCGGGATCATGGGATAAGCAGGACTGAACTTTTGACCCTGGACGCCACCCTGGAACTGGTCGAACCCAGGACATTGGACGGAAAAGGTTCATTAATCCGGCCAAGGACCACCAGATCGGCCTCGGTATCTTCAGCCACGTCAATAATATGCTTGGCCGGAGAACCAATCCTGGCATAATGCTTTATCTGCTTGAAATCATCTTTGTATTTCTCTTCCAGCTCTTCCAGTCTGGCTGCAACACTTTCCCGTCTGAGCTGCTCAGTATACGGGTCAGATGCCCGGTCGCCCACATGCAGGATAATCAGTTCTGGAACGTGCTCCCCAAGCATGGCCACAAAGGGTCTGGCCCTTTTGGCTGCCTCGCCGAAATCCGTGGCATAAATCACCCGGTCCACGTCTTCTGTCTTTTTCAAAATGGGGCGCTGTTTGTGGACAAAAACCGGAACCCTGGACAGCCGGACCACATCATCGGTCACACTGCCCATGAGTGTAGAAACAAGAATATTTTTCCTGCTGGCAGGCATATAGACCAGATCTGCCTGTTCATTGTCTGCTGCAGCTGCTATTTCCGAAGCCACACTGCCTGCTGCCAGCACTTGTTTGGCCTTGATGCCGATATTCTCAAGTTCCAGAACCAGATGCCTGAGTCTGGATTCTGCCTTGCCTTCCCCAAGACCAGGGTTGGTCACGTGAATCAGGATGATCTCTTCTCCTCCGAATCTGTCGATAAACGAAGACCTTATTTTTATTTCGGACATGGATTCACTCAGATCCACGGGCTGAAGAATTCGTTTAAACATTTATTTCCTTTCCCTGCGAATAATCCCTTAAGGTTCTGAGACATAATCTATGGAGTCACAGCCATTGATCCATCTACGCCAAGGTAGTCTGCTCATTCATTTTTTTGCGCTGAAATTCCACGGCAAAAAACGAAACCCATGTTACTTTATGGTCCATTGACGCAACCTGTGGATTTTCTGTTCATGAACAGGAAGTATAAAATTAACTGTAATTAATATATTTTCACAATCCACAGGCTACGTGAAGTGCCTATTATATTTTCCCGGCCTGTTTCCAGGAATATATTTCCTAGCCCATGAAATCCTGGATTGTCCACCATTTTTGATCAAACACAAAAAAAGCTCCACATTAAAAATGCAGAGCTTTTCAGTTTCTGGTCCAGGTCCAGATCTAAACAGGATCAGCCCACGGGAAAATTCTCCACCAGATCCCAGACCCCGCACGGGCAGCACTTGCCGCAGAAACCGCAGCCAATGCACCTGTCCGGGTCAACTGTTCTTTCAAACTTTTTGTTGTCCAGGGTCCGGCGGGATATGGCTCCGGCTGGGCAGATTGCCTCGCACAGGCCGCAGTCCATGCATGACCCGCAGGAGGAGCACTGGGTGCCGCAGACGCTCAAATCGTTATATTCCGTCACCCTGGGATCAAAATATTCCAGGGTCATCCGGGAATAGTCTATTCTCTCGGATGTCTCGCTGTAGTCAATGGAATAACGGTCAAGCCAGGTGTCCCTGTCTGCTGATGGTCTGCCCGAAGCCAGGGAATGAATCTCCAAAGCAGCCTTTCTGCCTGCACCAATGGCATCGGTGAGCAGACCCGGTTTGACTGCATCGCCCACAGCAAAAACTCTCGGATCTGAAGTCCGGTTGACCTCGTCCACCCTGATAAACCCGCGGTCAGTGGTGATATTATCCGGCAGAAATCCTAAATCAGGAGCATCGCCGATGGAGATAACCACTGTATCAGCCGGAATGATTTCACCCGTAGTCAGGACCACCCCGTCAGCAGTTATCTCTCTGGTAAAGCAGGGGTAGCGAAATTTTGCCCCGACCTTTTCCGCTTCCTCACGTTCCTTGCCAAATGAGGCTGGCTCCTGAATGTCTATCAGGGTGATCTCCCTGGCCCCCAGGCGATGGGCTTCAGTAGCCACGTCACAACCCACATTACCTGCACCTATGACCACCAGTCTTTTACCTGTTTTCTGCTGGTTCTGCTTGGCATTTTTCAAAAAAGTCAGGGCCGGAATCATCCTTTCTGATCCGGGAATGGGAATGGTTCTGGGCCTGTTGGCGCCTGTGGCAATGACTACATATTCAAAATCATTTTTCAGTCTTTCAAATTCTTTTCTGGAAAGATTTTCTTCCAGGTGGACATGGGAAAGGACCTTGCGCACCCGGTCAAGTTCAGCCCCCAGGACCTCCTGGGGGATACGGTGGTCAGGAATGGCTGTTGACATTTTTCCACCCAGGATCTTTTCCCGGTCGTAAATCACCGGATCATGCCCCATGAGCCTCAATTGCCAGGCCATGGAAATTCCGGCCGGGCCTCCGCCGATGACGGCAACCCTGACTCCACTTACGGGCGGAAGCTCAGGAGCCCTTGAATCCACCCCTTTTTTACCCAGGATGGTTATATCCACAGGCTTGAGACGGCCCAGGTTCTTGGTGCAGCCCTGCATGCACAGATTAGGACACAGATATCCGCAGATGGATGCTGGAAACGGAGTAAAAGCCAGGGCAACGTCAACAGCCTCATCCACTTTGCCTTCCCTGACCAGCCTCCAGCGCTCCTGGACCGGCATGCCTGTAGGACAGGCCGCCTGGCAGGGGGCCATGTATTTCTGATGTTCCCAGACCGGGACGTAACGCCTGAGATCACCGGTGGTGATCAGAGGAATCGGGCTTCGATCCAGGCTGGTCAGGTCTCCGATCAGCCCGCCCCTGCCCAGCTCGCTGTCCCAGACCTCATTCCTGAACTCCTTCATGGACCTGGTCCCGGGACCTGCCTTATCTGTAGGAGTACGAGCTATTATGCAGCCCCAGTCCTGTCTTCTGGACATTTTTTTGAGCAGTTTTCTCCGTTTGATCCTGCCCAGGAACAAGGCCAGATTTTCCTGGAGCCATTCCCAGTCCTGGTCGGAAACCGGCACCATTCTGGCATCTGCCTGGCTGAAGCCGTCAATGGGGCCGCGAAAAAAAATCTTTCCACCCACCATACCCACACACGGCCGGTATCCCAGTACATTGGATGGCTCTTGAGGCTCATGTCCACAGATCACGGCAATGCCTCCGGCCATGAATTCGGCAAAATAATCTCCGGCCGAACCCAGCACCCAAAGTTCCGGAGGATCAAACCTGGGATTGTACTTGGTCATGGTCATGCCTCTGGACCCGATGTTTCCGGCAACAAAGATCTTGCCCTGGGCCATGGCATTGCCCACCCCGTTGGATGCGTAACCATGAACAACAATTTCCGCCCCTGCGTTGAGCCAGCCGACATCGTCGGAAACCGGGCCGAAAACTTCAATGGACGTCCCGGGTGTACCCATAGCCCCGACCCGCTGTCCGGACGAACCTGTCACTATGAATTTGACCGGATTGTCCCCGGCCTGGAAAACCCTGCCTCCCAGCCCGTGCTGACCAAAGGCCTGGATCTCAACTTTTCTGACTCCGGACCTGACCGCTTCCTGGACACGTTCTTCCAGGATCCTGGAGGGCACCCGGCCTGACGGGCTTTTTCCCTGCAGGCTGATAGACTTGGTTCTGCTCATTTATTTACATCTCCAGAATTTGGTTCTTTGGTTCATGCCCAATAATCCCTTTATATTTTGCATTGCTTTCAGCATTACCTGAATCTGCATTTCACCTGTTCTGCTGGCTGAAAACCCGGCAGGCAGTGATTTCTCAGCCAGCAGCTGGACAGCCTGTTCCGGGTTCAATATCCACAGAAATCAATACCGGACCTCAGAATCACCCTGCCTGCAGAGCATATTTGTTACTATTACTAATGATCCTTTTATCTGCAGATTAAACCACATACTTTATCTGCAGCCTGTCTGCAGCAGCCCTGTCTGCAATGCCCAGAGCATCGGACATGCCAATGGGCAGGGATGTAGACCTTCCCAGGGGGGCAACTATTTTCTTCAGCTCAATGTCAAAACTGACATAAACATCAACCACCCGTTCAGCCACCTTTTCCGGATCCAGACGCCGGTAAAGGCGCGGATCCTGGGAGGTTATGCCCTTGGGACAACGGCCGATGTTACAGATATTGCACCGGTCACCCTCGGTTCCCAGGCATCCGGCAGCTGCCTGCATAATGTATTTTCCGATCTGGACGGCACTGGCTCCAAGCATGATCAATGCAGCGGCATTGGCAGCCAGGTTTCCGTTCTTGCCGGTTCCCCCTCCGGCAATGATGGGCAATTCATTCTGCATGCCCAGCTTGACCAGATTCAGGTAACAGTCCCTGACATTGGAGGCGATGGGATGGCCCATATGATTCATGGATACATTGTAGGCCGCCCCGGTTCCTCCGTCTTCACCGTCAATGGCCAGGCCTGCTGCATAAGGATTCCTGGTCAGGTTATTCAGCACAGCCAGGGAAGTGCTGGTGGCGGAAATCTTGGGATAGACCGGAACTCTGAACCCCCAGGCCATGGACATGGACTGGATCATTTTGGCCACTGCCTCTTCAATGGAGTACTTGGTCTGATGGGTGGGAGGACTGGGCAGGCTCACTCCAGGAGGAACTCCGCGAATGGCTGCAATGAGCTGGTTGACCTTATGCCATTGCAGCAGCCCGCCATCACCCGGCTTGGCTCCCTGGCCGTACTTGATCTCCACAGCGCATGGGTCTTCCTTCATTTCGGGAATAGCGTGAACAATCTCGTCCCAGCCGAAGTAACCGCTGGCTATCTGCAGAATCACATACTTGAGAAAACGGGAACGCAGAAGCCTCGGGGGACACCCGCCTTCACCAGTACACATCCGGACCGGCATTTTCAGCTCTTCATTCAGATATGCCACACCCATCTGCAGACCTTCCCACATGTTCGGAGAAAGGGCTCCAAAACTCATCCCTCCGATGAGCAGGGGATAGACCTCCCTGACCGGGGGCATCCACCCTTTTTCCTGCTGGGCCTTGATGGCCTTGGCCGGCGAAAGAATCCGGCCGATAAGGGTCTTCAGCTCAAACTCGTGCCTGCCTGCATCCAGGGCCGGATCTGTGAGCATGGATATCCGGATGAACTTGATCTGATCCAGAACGCTTTGCTGGTTGTTGCGACGGCCTCCTCTGGTCCTGGGCTGCCCCCCCCTGTCCCGATGAAACCTGAGCAGATCAGCTGTTTCAGATTTAACGGTCCTGATGGCATTGTTGGGACAGACCATATTGCACATGGAGCACCCAATGCAGGCATACCCGGGATCAGTGCGCTGCCGGATTCCATAATATATGTTGAATCCGGATGATGGCTTTTCCTGGAGTCCAAATGGCGGAGTTGCAATTTCCCGTTTCCGGAACACTCCCAGTTCTATGGCATTGACCGGACACACCGATGTACACCTGCCGCAAAGAGTGCAGGTATACCTGTCCCAATGGATCTGCCAGGGCAGATCCTGAACGCTTAATGTTGAAGGGGTAACGGCTGCGTTTGCCTGCATGTCCTTACCTCCTTGCAATCTGGTGAAACAATTACCGTATCAAGATGCATGGGCTGAAAATCCTTTGTTTTGTCCCGGTCAGGAACCACGGCATCAAGACCGCAGGCTTCCGAGGAAAAGGCAAACAGACCTGACCTGCCTCCCACTATTCCGGGCCTAAGTTTCTTGCGGTCCTGAACCATGAACATGGTCTTGTCCGGAAGACAGCCGATGACACAATTGGGGCCGTCAATGATCAGTCTCCGACAGGACTGTCTCAGTTTATGCAGAAAATCCCGGTCAGGATGAGCTGCCAGGTCCGACTCCTGTAACGGGGTGATGACATGTTTATAGGCCTCAATGCCCAGTCCCAGCTCCTTGAGAGTGAAATGCAGAATATGGGTGAACACCTCTGAGTCGGACTGATAGCCTTCGTACCCCACCACCCCCTGGCTGCTCAGATATTCCTTGATGGGGACAAAAGCCGTGTTTTCACCATTGGTCATGGTGGACACGCCCTGAATAAAGAAGGGATGGCAGGCATAAAGGTTGATCCCGTAGTTGGTATTCTGCCTGCCCTGAGCCAGGATTCGGCGGGCGTAAATCTCTTCTCGGTCCAGGCCGAGATAGGTTCCGATCTCCATGGGATCGCCCACCTCTTTGATCATGATCACATCCGGCCAGAAGCTGAAGACCACCATGTCTCCCTCGGCCTCGCCCATGTGCCGGAGCTTGAGCCTGATCCCGGTCAGTTTTTTTTCCTGGACCGACTGATCCAGGTATTGCCAGCTGGCCGGAGGTTCGTAAACCTGGACCAGATAAGTCTCCCTCCTGGGGGTTCCGGGGGGAGGATCATTTTTGGCATCCAGGGTGAGCATGTGTTTGGGGATAAAGCCCTGGCCCGACATGAATTCTTCAAGACGTCTGAGACCGTCTCTGGTAAAAATGCCGGAAAGGATGGGCAGGTCCTTGAATTTGCTGAACGGGCCGTCCAGGTCGCTCAGAAAGAGACCGATCCCTGAACCGTCATGACCCTCCTTCATCATATCCAGCGCTTCTATGGCCTTCATGGGTGACATGGGTTCGGTGCTGGTCAAAGAAAACAGTCGACACATGATTATTTGCCCTCTGTAAAGTTTTAATAGTGAAAATTTCTACTGATCTGTAACCAGGATCATCCTGTCAGGTCATGCTCTGGGCCCCTGGTTGACTCAGGCGCCCCCTGCCCGGAAATGAGCAGCATTTTAATGCTCAATGCCAGGCATAGCTCTTACAAAGAAAATCACTTTTTTGTAACAAACGAGCACCTGGCTGCCAGGGGCATCCGCCATCCCGTGCCAAATGCCGTGTCAGTAATCTTCAAGCCGGGAGGACACTGCCTGCGCTTGAATTCAGCCCTGGAAACCATTTTCAGAACCCGATCCACAAGTTCAGGTTCAAACCCTCTGGCCTGGATCTCCCGGACACCAAAAAAGTTCTGGATATGAAAATGCAGGATCTGGTCCAGAATTTCATAATCAGGCAGAGTATCCTGATCTTTCTGATTCGGCCGGAGCTCTGCCGACGGCGGTTTAGTCAGAATCTGCAAAGGTATCACAGGCCTCTTTCCAGTGTTGAGCCAGCGGGCTATGGCATAGACCAGGGTCTTGGGAACATCAGAAATGGGTGCCAGCCCACCGGCCATGTCCCCATATATGGTGCTGTATCCCACAGCCAGCTCGGACTTGTTTCCAGTAGCCAGGACCAGGGCTCCCAGTTTGTTGGACAGGGCCATGAGCAGATTCCCCCTGATTCTGGCCTGGATATTCTCCTCGGTCACATCCTTTTCCAGGCCTGCAAAACAAGGTGCCAAAGCCCTGTCATAGGACTCCATCAGTTCATGAATGGGGATGGTCCTGGTCTTGATGCCCAGATTCCCGGCCAGCTCCAGGGAGTCATCAATGCTGCCCCGGCTGGAATAGGGAGAAGGCATGAGCACTCCGGTCACCCTTTGGGGACCCAGGGCTCTGGCTGCTGCAGCAGCCACCAGGGCCGAGTCTATGCCCCCTGAAAGCCCCAGAACAACCTCCCTGAACCCGCACTTGCGCACATAATCCCCAAGACCCAGGACCAGGCCGTTCCAGGCTTCAGATTCCCGGCTGAGGTCATGGGTCCGAACCTGGTTGCTCCCCCTGTTTCTCAAGTCCACGATGACCATATCTTCTTTAAACTCTCTGCCAGATGCCAGGAGAGCCCCCTTTTCATCCACGGCCATGCTCCGACCGGCAAAGATCAGGTCGTCATTGCCCCCCACCTGGTTACAGAACAATACAGGCAGGCCATACTTGGCTGCCAGGGAAGCAAGCATGGCTGACCTGATCTTCTGCTTGCCCAGAGAAAATGGCGATGCAGACAGATTAACAATGATCTCTGCCCCTTTATCCACCAGCACTTCCACAGGATCCTGGCCATACCTGCGTACTTCCCAGAAATCCTTGTCATTCCAGATGTCCTCGCACACGCTCACCCCGATGGTACGGCCCTTGAATTCAAAGACCTCAGGCTCCTTAAAGGATCCAAAGTAGCGCTGTTCGTCAAAAACATCGTAATTCGGAAGCAGGGTCTTGCCAAAATACCTGACCGGCTTTCCATTCATTACCAGGCATGCCCCGTTGTGCAGCACACCACCCTTACCTGGGAAAGGAGTACCCACCAGAACAGGCCCCAGGTCTGCAACCCCTCCAGCCACCTCCTCCACAGCCTCCAGACATCCGGCAACAAAACTCTGGCTGAAAAGCAGGTCCCTGGGTGGATATCCGCAAACAGCCAGTTCCGGCGTGATGCAGATGTCCGCTCCCTGACCAAAAGCCCTTTCCGCAGCCTTGATAATCCGGTCTGAGTTGCCTTTGAGGTCGCAGATTGTAAAATTCAATTGCAAAAGTGCCAGACGCATAATAATCTCTTTAGCTTGGGCTGATCATTGATACAATATTGTAAAAAAACCTTCCGTTCCAAGGGCTGAAAATTACAATTTTGTTGCATAGTCAGCCCAAAACAGCCAGAAAGCAAAGCATGTCCCTTGAATGGCTAGCAGCCGAAAAAGAGTAATCCAAAATAGATACCTGGGCAATATGCATGTTTCGGGCTGCTGTCCAATCTTCTGCCATCCTCCAGGGCCTTGCCCAACTGGCTGAACATTATCAGAAAAACATCACCAGGCCTGCATGAACAGCCGAAATCCAGCCCTTTATTCATATTGACCTCATGAGCTATTACAAGTAAACAACTTAAATTTCACATCTGGACAATGCACTTTTTTTCCCAAGTGCAGACTTAAGATCCTGCAACTGAAAACCCCTAACACACCCAACTACTATGCCCAAAAGAGAAGACATTAAGAAAATCATGCTCATCGGCTCCGGACCCATTGTCATCGGCCAGGCCTGCGAATTCGATTACTCAGGCACCCAGGCCCTCAAGGCCCTGAAAGAAGAAGGCTATGAAGTGGTTTTGGTCAACTCCAATCCTGCCACCATCATGACTGACCCGGAACTGGCCGACAAAACCTATATTGAGCCCATTGAACCTGAAACAGTGGCCAAAATAATCGCCAGAGAAAGACCTGACGCTCTCCTGCCCACCCTGGGCGGACAGACCGGCCTTAATACGGCCGTGGCCCTGGCTGAAAACGGAACCCTTGATAAATACAATGTTGAGCTGATCGGTGCTTCACTGCCTGCTATTCAGAAGGCTGAGTCCAGACAGCAGTTTCGTCAGGCCATGGCCAATATCGGACTTAAAGTCCCTAAAAGCGAAATCGCCAGGAGCATGGACCAGGTCAGGGAACTGGGCAAATCCTTTCCCTTTCCCATTATTATCCGACCAGCCTACACCCTTGGAGGAACCGGGGGCGGAATCGCCTACAACATGGAAGATCTGGAAGAAATCTCTTCTCAGGGGCTGTCAGCCAGCCTGACCAGTGAAATCATGCTTGAAGAATCGGTCCTTGGCTGGAAGGAATTCGAACTGGAAGTCATGCGGGATAAAAACGACAACTGCGTAATAATCTGCCCCATAGAGAACCTTGACCCCATGGGCGTTCACACCGGCGACTCCATCACTGTGGCCCCGGCCCAGACCCTGACTGACCGGGAATATCAGCTCATGCGCAATGCTTCTCTGGACATCATGCGGGAAATCGGGGTTGAAACCGGAGGTTCCAATGTTCAGTTCGCCCTTAACCCTGAAAACGGCGAAATGGTGGTCATTGAAATGAACCCCAGAGTTTCCAGATCATCAGCCCTGGCCTCCAAAGCCACAGGCTTTCCCATTGCAAAGATTGCAGCCAAACTGGCCGTGGGCTACACTCTGGATGAAATACCCAATGACATTACCAGGGAAACCATGGCCTCCTTTGAGCCCACCATTGATTATTGCGTAGTCAAAATACCCCGATTCACCTTTGAAAAATTTTACGGTGCCAAAGACATCCTTGGCACTTCCATGAAGAGTGTCGGCGAAACCATGGCCATTGGCCGGACCTTTAAGGAAGCCATGCAAAAGGGCCTTAGATCCCTGGAAACCGGCAACCTGGGCCTGGCTTCCAGTTTCAACGAAGACCTGCCTCCGGCCGAGGACATCAGGGCAGCCCTGAGGGTGCCTAACTCCCAGCGCATCTATGCCTTGCGCCAGGCCATCCTGTCCGGCCTGACCAGTAATGAAATCTATGAACTTACCGCCATAGATCCATGGTTTATCCGTCAGTTCATTGAGCTGGTCTCCTTTGAAGGAAAACTTCTGGAGTTCAACTCCAGCCAATCCCTGAGCCCGGACAATCCTGAGCTGTCCGTCCTTTTGGCTGAAGCCAAAAAGCTTGGCTTTTCAGACAAACAACTGGCCCTGATATGGAATAAGACCGAGCAGGAAATCCGGGATACCCGGAAAAAAATGGGTATTGCCCCAACCTACTATCTTGTTGATACCTGTGCCGGCGAATTTGAGGCCTATACTCCTTATTTCTACTCCACATATGAATCAGGCAAGGAACTTATCCCGTCCAGGGCCAGAAAAGTAATGATCCTCGGCGGTGGCCCCAACCGCATCGGTCAGGGAATTGAGTTCGACTATTGCTGTGTTCATGCTGCATATTCCCTCAAGGAAATGGGAATCCAGTCCATCATGGTCAACTCCAATCCTGAAACCGTCAGTACGGACTACGACACCTCGGACTTCCTGTACTTTGAGCCCCTTACCTTTGAAGATGTCATGAACATCATTGATTTTGAAAGGCCGGACGGTGTCATAGTCCAGTTCGGCGGCCAGACCCCCCTGAATCTGGCTGTTCCCTTGATGAAGGCTGGAGTCCCCATTCTTGGCACTTCACCGGACAGCATTGACCGGGCCGAAGACAGGGAACGGTTTCAGGCTCTGATAAACAAGCTGGGGCTGCTGCAGCCGGCCAACGGCACGGCCAGGTCACTGGAAGGAGCCACAGCTGTGGCCGGGGAAATCGGCTATCCGGTGGTAGTAAGACCATCCTATGTCCTGGGAGGACGGGCCATGGAAATCGTCTACGACGAAGACCAGCTCCGGTCTTACTTCAAACAGACTGTACTGGCATCCCCAGACCATCCCATCCTCATCGACAAATTCCTGGAACACGCCATTGAGATCGACGTTGACGCCCTGAGTGACGGACAGGACACTTATGTCGCCGGGATAATGGAACATATTGAGGAAGCCGGGGTTCATTCGGGTGACTCAGCCTGTGTCCTGCCTCCCCACACCATTGACCAGGCCATTGTTGAAGAAATTAAAAGTCAGACTGAGCAGCTGGCCCGGGAACTCAATGTTGTGGGTCTGCTGAACATCCAATTCGCTGTCAAGGACGGTCAGGTCTATATTCTGGAAGTGAATCCCAGGGCATCCAGGACTTCACCCTTTGTGAGCAAGGCCACCGGAGTGCCCCTGGCCAAGCTGGCCACCAGGGTGATGATGGGTGAAAAAATCAGAAATCTTGACCCCTGGTCCATGGCCAAGACCGGCTACTATTCGGTCAAAGAGGCTGTCCTGCCCTTTAACCGGTATCCTGGGGTGGATGTGCTTCTGGGACCTGAAATGCGCTCCACCGGCGAAGTCATGGGCATCGACGACAACCTGGGGCTGGCATTTATGAAAAGCCAGATGGGGGCCGGGCAGATGCTGCCGGACAAGGGCTGCGTATTTATTTCAGTCAATGACTATGACAAGCCCCATTGTCTGAAGCCGGCAGAAACATTCATTGAACTCGGTTTCGACATCATTGCCACCAGGGGTACGGCCTCTTTTCTGGAGCAAAACGGGATCAAGGCCAGGGTGGTCAACAAGGTCTTTGAAGGCCGCCCCAATGTCCTGGATCAGATCAAGAACAAAGAAATCAACCTGGTCATCAACACCTCCTCAGGAAAAAGAACAGTCAGTGACTCATCCTCTCTGCGCCAGGCCGCTGTTCTGTATAGAATTCCTTACACAACAACCGTCTCAGCAGCCAAGGCCCTGGCCCTGGCCATCAAGGAAAAAACCAACCTTGGCCTGAAGGTCAAAAGTCTTCAGGAATATTACCTATCCAACCAGGCAGATAAAAAATGAAAAAAGAGTACTGCGGTCTATTCGGTATTTACGGTCACCCTGAAGCAGCCAGAATGGCCTACTTCGGCCTTTACGCTCTTCAGCACCGGGGACAGGAGAGCGCTGGAATCGTGACCTGGGATGGCCGGAAAATCAGGGAGCAGAAAGGAATGGGCCTGGTGGCCGATGTGTTCAGTGAACATCATCTGGGACATCAGCTCAAGGGCGACATTTCCATGGGGCACATCAGATATTCCACCACAGGAGCCTCACTGATCCGCAATGCCCAGCCGTTCCTGGTCCGGTTCAAGGACATGTCCATTGCCATCGGCCATAACGGTAATCTGGTCAACACGTATGAACTGCGCCGGGAGCTTGAAGAACAGGGGGCCATATTTCAGACCACCATGGACAGCGAAATAATTGTCCATCTTATTGCCAGACACATGAATGGCAACAGCTTTGAGGAGGCCCTGATCAAGGCCATGTCCAGAATCAAAGGGGCCTACAGTCTGCTCATACTGGCCAATGACAAGCTCATAGCCATCCGCGACCCCCACGGATTTCGCCCCCTGTCCATCGGCCGGGTTGGAGATTCCTATGTCTTTGCCTCGGAAACCTGTGCCTTTGACCTGCTGGAAGCTGAATTTTTACGATGTGTGGAACCGGGCGAAATGATCACCATCGACAAAGGCAAACTTTACAGTTCAAGATTTGCCGAACCCAGCCGGGTTTCTGCCTGCGCCTTTGAACTGATATATTTTGCCAGACCCGACTCCATGGTCTTCAACCAGGAAGTTTACCAGGCCAGAAAAAGGATGGGCATGGTCCTGGCCAGGGAAGCCCCAGTTGAAGCTGACTTTGTCATGCCCTTTCCAGACTCGGGCATGTATGCCGGTGTGGGATATGCCCAGGAGTCCGGACTGCCCTTTGAAATGGCCATGATCAGAAACCACTATGTCGGCCGGACCTTTATCCAGCCCACCCAGGACATGAGGGATTTTGGAGTCCGGGTTAAGCTCAACCCGGCCAAGAGCATGATCAGGAACCGCAGGCTGCTAATAGTGGAGGATTCCATTGTCCGTGGAACCACCATCAAAACCAGGGTCAAGAAACTCAGGGAGCTGGGGGCAAGAGAAATTCATATGCGGGTAAGCTGCCCGCCCATCAGATATCCTTGTTTTTACGGAATTGACTTTTCCTCCAAGGGTGAACTCATAGCAGCCAACCACAGCGTAGAGGATATTGCCAGGTATATCGGCCTGGATTCCCTGCATTATCTGTCCATTGAGGGCCTCATGGCCTCCATTGACAATGGCCAGGGCTTCTGTCTGGCCTGCTTTAACGAGGACTACCCGGTTCCCTACAGCCCCAACTGCAACAAACTCTGCTTTGAATGGTAAAATGACCAGATCTCGAGACAGCTGGCTGGAAGTGGCCCGAAGAGTCCTGGATATTGAAATTGAAGGGATCCAGGCTGTAAAGAATGACCTGGGACTGAGCTTTGATCTGGCTGTTGAGGCAATGGCCGGGTGCAAGGGGAGAATCGTCATAACCGGCATTGGAAAATCAGGCCTCATCAGCCGGAAAATTGCAGCCACCCTGAGCAGCACCGGCTCACCTGCATTTTTTCTGCATCCTGTGGAAGGCGCCCATGGCGACATGGGCATGCTGACCAGGGATGACCTGGTCCTGGCCATATCCAACAGTGGTGAAACTGACGAATTAAACGCCATAATCCCCAGCCTCAGTGCGCTGGGCCTGAAAATAATCGTTATGACCTCCAATCCTGACTCCACCATGGCCAAATTGTCAGACCTAGTCCTTAAGGTCAGGGTACCCCGGGAAGCCTGCACTCTGGGGCTTGCTCCCACCGCCAGTACCACAGCGGCCCTGGCTGTGGGCGATGCCCTGGCCGTCTGCCTCATGGAGTGCAAACATTTTAAGCAAAAGGACTTTAAAAAATACCATCCCGGGGGGGTCCTGGGCCAGAGGCTCAAAATGAACATCCTGGAACTGATGCATACCCGGCACCTGCCCTTGGCTGATGCTGGAGCAAGCCTTGAAAAGGCCCTGATCGTCCTCAACCAGGGAGGATTTGGAGTGGTGTTTCTGACAGATTCCAGTCGCAGGCTGGCTGGAATAATCACTGATGGCGACGTACGCAGGATGGTTTGCGGGAAAAAATTTGACCTTCAGGATCCGGCCAGGGACTACATGATTCCAAACCCGCTCAAGGTGAATCCAGGGGCCTCAGCCGGGGCGGTCCTGGATATTATGGAAGAGAATGCCGTGACTGTTCTGCCCATTATTGACGATTCCCAAAAAATCCTGGGGCTTATCCACCTGCATGACCTTTTGGGCAAAGGCAAATACAAGTTTTCCAACAATGCCGACCAGTGATGACTATATCTGCCTCCAATGCAGCAGGGTCAATCCCACCTGCTGCCGCCTGAGTCCGGGCATGGAAAAATTCTGTTTTCCCCTTTCAGGGTCTGATAAAACTCTGATAAGCAGTTATTTACAGTCAGATCACTTTAGTGTAGATGAAAAAAATAATCCGGATTTCATATCCAGAATGACCAGATTGATTCCGCTGTCCCGAAAAGAAGTTTACCAGGTCTTCGCCCTTGACAATTTTCACAGCCGACTCAAAACTAATACAGAGGGTTCCTGTGTGCTGCTGGGCAAAGACGGATGTGTACTTCCTGCAGAAATTCGGCCCGCCTATTGTCGGCTTTATCCGTTCTGGTTTCAGCATCAGAAGCTCACTTATATAAAAGATCGACTCTGTCTGGCCCAGGACAGGGAAAAGTCCGTTCAAGGACTGGTCAGGCTTTTTGGGGTGTCTCCTGAGAAGCTCCAGAAAACTTTCAACACATTGCTTGATGACCTAACATCAAAATAATGATCGATATCTCCCCTACCGGGATCCAGTTGCCATGAAATTCATAAAAATTCTTTCCATATTGCTGATCGTGATGGCCCTTGCCCTGACAGGTGCAGGCATAGGAATCTACAAATGGGCCTCTCAGGACCTGCCCGACTACAAAGACATTACTGATTACAATCCTCCTCTGGTCACCAAGGTTCTGACCAGAGACGGGGAAATCCTGGGACATTTCTTCAAAGAGAAACGGTTTCTCATATCCCTGGCTGAAATGTCTCCCTGGATTGTCAAATCCTTTCTGGCTGCAGAGGATGCCGGCTTTTACGAACATGAAGGTGTTGAATTCATGGGCATTGTCCGGGCAGCCATTCAAAATGTCAAAGCCGGAGAAATCGTCCAGGGAGGGAGCACCATCACCCAGCAGGTAATCAAGTCCCTTCTCCTTTCACCTGAACGCAGCTATACAAGAAAAATCAGGGAAGCCATCCTGGCTTACAGACTGGAAAAACACCTGACCAAAGACGAGATCCTGACCATCTATCTGAACCAGATATTTCTCGGTGCCGGAGCCTATGGAGTTGAAGCCGCAGCCAGGGATTACTTTGGCAAAAACGCCAGAGACCTGACCCTTGCCGAGTCAGCCCTTATTGCAGCCCTGCCCAAGGCCCCTTCCAGGCTCAACCCCTGGCGCAATCCCCAGGGTGCCAGGCACAGGCAGCTCTATGTCCTGTCCAGGCTGAGGGACCTGCAATGGATCTCTGAGGAGGAGTACCAGGAGGCTGCGGCCGAACCCCTTGACTATCAAAGGATGGCTGATCCCTCGTGGCAGATCGGACCATATTATCTTGAAGAGGTCAGACGGCAGCTGATCCGCATGTTCGGTGAGGAAAAGGTCTACCAGGGCGGGTTGATTGTATCCACCGGGGCTGACCTGAAACATCTTGAAGCGGCCCAGACAGCTCTCAGGCAGGGCCTCATTGAATCCTCCAAGAGAAGAGGCTGGCAGGGAGCCCTTGAAAACATTCCCCCTGAAAATCAGGAGGATTTTCTGCTGACCATGGTTGTTGACCCTGAAGAAATGGAGCCGGGCAAATGGCTCAGGGTCCTGGTCACTGATGTCCAGGAATCCGGAGCTAAAGTCCGGTTCGGCCCCTTCAGGGGAGAACTGAATGTTTCCACCATGTCCTGGGCCAGGACCCCTGACCCTTCCAGGGCTCCGGAAGAGGTCAGGCCGGTCAGGGATGCCCGCAGGATCTTGAGTTCAGGCGATGTTGTCTGGGCATCAGTGATTGAAAAAAAAGACCCTGAATCCAGCTGGGCCCTGGCTCTGGAGCAGGAACCCATTGTGGAAGGAGCCATTCTTTCAGCTGATCCCCAAACCGGGGAAGTCCTGGCCCTGGCCGGTGGCTACAGCTTTAACCGCAGCCACTTCAACCGGGCTACCCAGGCCAGACGTCAGCCTGGATCGGCTTTCAAGCCTTTTGTCTATTCCGTGGCCCTGGAAAACGGCTTCACTCCGGCCTCAATTGTTCTGGACGCACCCATTGTCTATGATGACTACCAGACCATGACCACCTGGAGGCCCAAAAATTTTGAGGGCATTTTCCACGGACCAACCCTGCTGCGCACTGCTCTGGTCAGATCAAGGAACCTGGTCACCATAAGGGTTGCCCAGCGCATCGGCATCGGCAACATGATCAACAGATTCAAGGACTTCGGCTTTCAGCAGGAATTTCCCAGGGATCTGTCCATAAGCCTGGGATCGGTCCCGGTCAGCCTCATGGATCTTTGCCAGTCTTATTCGGCTTTTGCCAGAGACGGTTCCTACATGCCCCTGCGCCTGATCAACAGGGTTTCTGACTCCTGGGGCAAGGAGCTGTACCTTAATGAAGACCAGCCTGTTCAGGCCACTTCCCCTGAAAATGCCTATATCATCACCAATATGCTCCAGGAAGTGGTCCGGGATGGAACCGGCTGGAGGGCCAGGGTGCTGAACCGGCCAGTAGCCGGTAAAACCGGAACCACCAATGATCAGAACGATGCCTGGTACATAGGTTACTCCCCGTACCTGATAACCGGAGTCTATGTCGGCTTTGATCAGCTGACTCCCATGGGTAAGTACGAAACCGGAGCCAGGGCAGCTTCACCCATCTGGGTCAATTACAGACAGCAGGTGGAGTCTGACTATCCTGTCCAGGACTTCACCAGGCCCCCTGGGATCACCATGGCCAGAATTGATCCGGTCACCGGTCTGCTGGCCCCTTCAAATGCATCTGACAGTTATTTTCTCCCTTTTGTCCAGGGCACAGAACCAACCCGCATGAGCGTCCGGGCCGATGAACAGACCGGTACCGGAGCTGATACCTCTTCAGAAGAAGACCTTCTCAGGCAGACCTTCTGATGCAGTCCAGACAGCCGGGTTTTCCGGGAGTAATCTTCTCCCTGGCCGTTGACTCATTCAAGGCCTGGTCCGAACTCTTGAAAATAATGATTCCCATCATTATTGCCGTCAAGATAATCGCCGAACTGGACTTGTTAAAGTACCTGGCCTCAGCCCTTGAACCCCTGATGCACCTGATGGGGCTGCCTGGCATTATGGGGCTGGTCTGGGCCACAGCCATGTTCAATAATATCTACAGTGCCATGATCGTATTCGTGTCCCTGCCGGAAAGTTTTGAACTCACCGTGGCTCAGGTGACTGTCCTGTCCACTGCCATCCTTATGGCCCATGCCCTGCCCATAGAACTCAGAATAGTCCAGAAAGCAGGGACCAGGCTCATCTTCCAGGGCCTTTTTCGGGTTGGCGCTGCCCTGATCCTGGGTATTCTCCTGAACCTGTTTTACGAGCTGGGTGGATGGCTTCAACACTCCAACACAGTTCTCTGGCGGCCTGACCCTCAACCTGATGGAGCCATATACTGGGTCCTTTCCCAGATCAGGAATCTGGGAATTATTTATCTGATCATCCTGGCCCTCATGACCTTGATCCGGTTCATGGACCACATCCGGGCCACTGAACTGTTTATCAGGATTATGGCCCCCATCTTCAGACTCCTGGGCATAGGCAGGGAAGCCACGTCCATCACCATTGTCGGGCTGACCATGGGCCTGGCTTACGGTGGTGCACTGATCATCAAGGAAGCCAGGTCCAACAAAATAAAAAAACAGGACATTTTTTTTTCCCTGAGCCTGATGGGCATTGCCCACAGCCTCATTGAAGATACCCTTTTGATGATGCTTCTGGGAGCCCATATTTCCGGAATCCTGTTTATCCGGCTTTTGTTTTCCATTTTTCTGATATTCATTATGGTCAAAATCTGGGCTGTGCTCCCGGAAAAATGCATTGACAAATACCTGTATCCAGTAAGTAAAGCCGAGGTGAAAACATGACTCTGAACCAAGAACTGCTAGATATCCTGGCCTGTCCCAAATGCAAGGGAGATCTTGATCTGGTGGGCAATAAAGACGGCCTTAAATGTGCCGGATGCGCTCTGGTCTACCCCATCAGGGAAGAGATCCCGGTCATGCTCATTGATGAAGCAATTCCGGTTCAGGACTGGGATAAGGGCGTGAGGGAAAAAAAATAGCATGGGACGAAAAAAGCCAAGGCCGTTGCCTGAAGACCTTGGCCTTCCCCTGGGCGGAGCTGACAGCCATGCCCACCTGAACATGGGAAATCTTTCCGGGAACCTGGACCGGGTCCTGACCAGAGCCCAGGACTGCGGGGTATCCCTGCTGGGAAATGTCTTCCTGGGCCCTGAAGCCTATGACCGGGAACATGGACTTTTTGGCAACTACTCCCAGGTGTTTTTCATCATCGGGGTCCATCCTCATGAGGCCAGGGAGTTCACGGCCAGGACTGGTCAGGAACTGAACCGGATTGCTGAAAATGATCCCCGGGTCAAGGCCGTGGGAGAGACAGGTCTGGATTTTTTTTACGACCACAGCCCCAGGTCCAGCCAGGAAAAGGCATTTAAGGCCCAGCTGGATCTGGCAAAGGAACTTGATCTGCCGGTGGTCATTCATTCCAGGGACGCATTTGAACAGACCATCAACATCCTGACCAGATCTGGATTCAAAGACAGACCTCTACTCTGGCATTGTTTCGGCCTTGGGCCGGAAGAGGCCAAAAAGATCCTGTCCTCTGGCTGGCACATCTCTGTGCCGGGAAGCGTAACTTTCAATAAAAGCCTTGCCCTGCAGCAGGCGGTCAAAATCATTCCTGAGGACAGGCTGCTCATTGAAACTGATTGTCCGTTCCTGACTCCTGAACCCTACAGGGGAAAAACCAACGAGCCTGCCCTGCTCGGCTTTACAGCCTTGAAGATCGCCCAGGTCAAAGGGATTGATGTGGATGAGGTATGGTTGAAATGCGGTGACAACTGTCGGAAATTCTTCAATGTGGACCAGCCTCAAAATACGGCTGGCCAGCCAGGCATCTGATCAGCCTTCCACAAAATCGCCCCTGTCCCCGGCCAGCTCTCTGGATGTCCTGGCCAGCCGTCCGGACAGGGCCGTAATGATCCTCATGGCCAGTTGGGGATACTGGGAAACAATGCTTTCCAGCTGCTCTCCGGGATGGACTTCCAGCACGGTCCTGCCCAGGGCCCTGACGCTGGCGGTCCTTTTTTCTCCCAGAATCCAGGCCATCTCCCCGAAGAACTCACCAGGGGCGTCCAGTCTGGCCAGTTCTCGTCCATCCTTTGAAACTTCAAGTCCGCCATCAGTGGAGACGATCCGGTAGATATCAGTGTCAATATTTCCTTCCCGGATTATCCACTGCCCCGGATCATAGGTCCGAATCTGGCCCAGAAAATGCTCTCTGGACAGGTCTGAATCTCTGCCCGCGGTCCAGAAAAAATCCAGCTGGTGGCCAAGGGAGTCCAGAATTCCCCTGACAGGTTCAGGAGCCAGCCCGAGCTGATCCAGGATCTGAGAGTAGTAATACCTGGAAGCCCGGACAGTGCCGACACACACCGCAGAATAGGTATAGCTCCGGGACCTGCAGAAAAGAGGCTCTGCCCCCACAACTGATCCTGGACCCAGCTGCAGGACTTTGTCCCTGTCCCTGAACAGATCTATCCGGCCGGAAAGAATCAGGTACAAGCAGTCCGCAAGCCTGTCCTGGACCAGAAGCTCTCTGCCTTCCTCCATAACAACTGTCGAGTCCAGGGGTGCCTGGAGCTGGTCAGGATTCATTACCTGAAACTAATTTCCTTGATATCCCTGGCCTGAAAGCTGATCCTTCCCCAGTCGGTCTGGCCAAGGAATCTGGTTTGGGGCTGAATAAAAAAATCCATCTGGTCGTCATTGACAAACTGGACCCTGGCCAGGACCTGTTCATCCTGGACATAAAAAAGGACTTTTTTGACCTTTCCAAAATCAATGTTTGCATCAGCACTTCCCACCTTGGCCGGAAGATAGGTTGACCCGTCCACAGACAGGTTCTGGACCTGATAACTATTGTCGGACCCGTCAATGACAGTGGCTCGGAAAAGTCTGTCCGTCTCGGACATGCCCGGACCGGTTCCACCGGTTCCAGCCATCCCCATGCATAAAAAGCCGAGCACCATTAAAAGAATCAGCTTCTTGATCATGTCTCTCTCTTAAAGGGTTAAATAGCCATTTGAATTACTAAAAAACTTCAGGCGGAAATAAAAGCCGACTGGCCCTCAGCCCCCTTGGAGCTGCCCTGAAAAACCACCTTTAAAATCATTTCCTTTTCAGCGCATTTCAAAAAGGATTCCAGCTCACCTTCAAATCCATAACCGAAAACCACCTGGACCACTGCTTTATATTTATCAATAACAGTAAGGTATGCCAGATTATCCCAGGACTCAAGCAAAAACTTGAATAAAGCTATGTCCCTCCTGCTGATCTGGACATAAATTCTTTGCGAAAAAACCTGCTGACCCATCAAAGAATCTCTGCACCGTCACTGGTAATCAGGACCATATACTCCCAGCGCACCCCTCCCCACTCAGGATAATACAGACCTGGCTCCACTGTAATGACCATTCCGGGGCTGAATTCCAGATCAGCATTGGGACCTATGCCGGGAGGCTCATGGGTTTCCAGACCGATCCCGTGTCCCAGGGCATGGGTGAAATGATCATGCACCCCCTTTTTCTCAAAAAAGGACCGAACCAGATTGTAGGCCTCTCTGACCGGCATCCCAGGCTCAATATTGTCAATGGCCAGGGTTTGAGCTTCCAGGACCAGCTCCCTGGTCTTAATGAACTCCGGTCCGGGATGATCGCCTATCCAGAAAGTCCTGGTCTGGTCAGAACAATAATCATTGAGTCGACAGCCCATGTCCAGAAGCAGGACATCATTATTCCGGATGGGAACATCCAGAGGGATGGCGTGGGGCAGGGCAGCTCTGGGGCCGGAGGCAGCAATGGTGGGAAAGCTCAGGCCAGAGGCACCATTCTCCCTGAACATCCGCTCAACCTCCCAGGCCACCTGGATTTCGGTCATGCCCGGCTCCAGTTTTTTTTCAATCAGGCTGAAAACCTTATGGTTCAAGCTGCACGACTGACGCATCAGCTCAATTTCCTGAGCATCCTTGATCAGACGCAGGTCCTCCATCAGCCCCTTGCACGGCCTGAGTCTGAATTTCTTTTTCAGACTTTCAAAAAAATCATAAGCCATCCACTGGGGCTCAAAAGCCAGGTCCTGGACACCGCATTCGATTAAATATTCATTTATCCGGTCAAACTTGCTGCCAGAATATACAAAGATGTCTTCAGCAGAAAAAAACTCTTTTCCTGCTTCCAGATAGCGCGGGTCAGTCATCAGCACTGTCCTGTCCAGGGACACAAGAAGGCATCCGGCACTTTCATTGCACTGGGGATCAAACAGCTCGAACCCGCTCAGGTAGAACCTGTTGGCCGGGCTCTGAACCAGAAAAAAATCAATGCCCTGGTCCTGCATCTTTGCCCTTAATTTTTGCATCCGGCTAAGGTATTGATGATCCATCATTCTACCCCAGTCCCAGAGATGAAAGAATACCCTGGTTTTCAGTCCACCCGGGCCTGACCTTGACCCAGGTTTCCAGAAAGACTTTCTTGCCGGTCAGAGATTCTATCTCCTTTCGTGCCTCAATGCCCACCTCCTTCAGGATCCGGCCCTTTTTCCCGATGACAATGGACTTGTGGGTATTTTTGAGGACATAGACCAGGGCTCCTATTCTGATCAAATTTTCCTCTTCATCCCAGGATTCTATTTCAACTGCCAGTCCATATGGTACCTCCTGTCTGGTATGCATGAAGAGTTTTTCCCTTACTACCTCTGCCACCATGAACCGCATGGGCAGGGTGGAAATCTGATCCTCGGGATAAAGGGCCTCTCCCCAGGGCAGCAGGTTGACTGCCCTGTCCAGGAGAAAGGGGCATCCTTCTCCTGTCAGGGCAGAAACAGGCATAATTTCCCTTTCCGGAAAAAGTCCGGCCAGCTCTTCCATAACCGGGAGCATGTTTTTCTTGTCCCGGATCCTGTCCACCTTGTTGGCGGCAATAAGTACACTGGAAAAATTACCGATCCTGTCCCTGATAAGGGCCAGTTCCTTATGAAGAAGACCGGGCCTGCCTGCATACCGACTGGCGTCAACCAGGAGGATCACTACATCAGCCGACATCAGGCCTTCCATGGCCGCCCTGTTCAAAAGATCATTCATTCTTCCTCCAGCCCTGTTGATTCCGGGAGTATCCAGAAAAACAACCTGAAAATGATCTCCGGTCAGAATCCCGGTGATCCGATTACGGGTTGTCTGGGGTCTGGGTGTGACAATGGCCACCTTCTCCCCGACCAGGGTGTTCATCAGGGTCGACTTGCCTGCATTAGGCAGGCCCACAAGGGCCATGGTGCCGAACCTGAACCGGGCCCAGCCATCAGTTTCAATATCTCTGGTTGATTCCAACTAATATTCTCCATTCTATGTTTTAAGACTCCCCTTTGGCCAGTGCAGGGCCTGCGGGTAGAGACCAGTTCAATCCAGCCTGAAGGGTTCAGCGTTTCCTGGCCAGTACGGCTGATCATGGGGGGTGTCCATCAGTCCGGCCAGCTTGCCCTTATCAAGGCAGTTCAAAACCATGTACATGAATTCAGCTCCCCGGACAAAGCCCAGGCATCCTCCAGCCACAGAAACTTCATCAAATTTCCGGACCCTGTCAATCCTGACCCCCCTGCCTCTGATGGTCAATGGGACCGGTTCCCCTGAGTGGACCATTGACCCTTTGCTGGGAGTGGAATGGTCCGCAGTTACAGCCAAGACAATATTTTCATCTTGCAAAAGACCGGGAAGGGCTCGCCCGAGCCCCCTGTCCAGCTGCTCAATAACCTTTTTCTTAAGCAGGGGATCTTTTTGATGACCTGCCTGGTCCGGGGCTTTGGAATGAATATGCATGAAGTCGTAATCCTTCAAGGCATCTCTGGCCATAATGACTCTGTCCATTATTTCCCTGCCCGGATCATCCAGATCCGGGGCAATCAAGACATCCATTCCCAGATACCTGCAAAGACCTGCATAAACTACTCCTGAAGAAATAGAGGCTCCTCTGAGGCCGAACTTTTCCCTGAACAAAGGCACTTTCTTCAACCTGCCGGCCCGCTGGATGACCAGACAGTTCAAGGGCAGCATCCCCTGTTCCAGTCTTTTCCTGTTGAACCCGGCCTGATCAAGCTTCCTGAAAACCCAGGAAAGATACTTCTGGACCACCCTGGCCGTATTCAGACACTCCGGATCAGCTGCGTGACTTGCCCACGGCTTGACCATGGTCATGAACTCATGATCCAAAATAGGATTGCAGTC
The DNA here is from genome assembly GCF_000686525.1 of Desulfonatronovibrio hydrogenovorans DSM 9292. Taxonomy (NCBI): domain Bacteria; kingdom Pseudomonadati; phylum Thermodesulfobacteriota; class Desulfovibrionia; order Desulfovibrionales; family Desulfonatronovibrionaceae; genus Desulfonatronovibrio; species Desulfonatronovibrio hydrogenovorans. Next base: position 702,571 of record NZ_JMKT01000008.1, on the reverse strand, counting down.
GGTAATGTACGGCGCAACCTTTCCCCGCAGGATCAGTACTCCGAAAAGTCCTTTGACCGGAAAAAGTTCAACCTTTATTCCCTGAGACTCAAACCGGCTGACCAGGTCATAGGCCCTGGCAATATCAGACGGGCTGGATTCAACCTTATCCCGAACAAGTCTTAAAAGGCCCCTTTCTTCTCGGGCACTGGCAAAGTGAGCCAGAACCGCCACATCATCCTTTCCCAGTTTTATGCCCGCCCCCAGAGCTTCCAGGGGTCCTCGACCAGGAAAATCTGATCCATCATAACCAAACATGGCAAAATGTGCGTTTTCACTGGGCAGGGCCTGTCCCTGCAATGATGCGTGAAAAAGACCGTTGCTCCCTTCTGCGGCCAGACTGTCCAGAAAGGGCGTATGAGCGGCCTGGAGCGGGGTCATGTTATCCAGCTCATGATAAGAGCGATCTCCAAGGCCATCTAAGAGAATCAAGACGAATTTCCCAGACATTGGCTCTACCTGTAAACTCCTTTATCCACTGTTTGATCCAAAACCAGATGCAGACTGAACCGTCCTTTTCAGCCAGGCATTGGATGTGAGTCGTTTTTTCCTTCCACTGAGAAGGAACTGCTGACGGATAGAGGTAAAAATCCGCCTGACTAAAACAGCACCGTAAACAGCACCACGTACCCGATGGATGGAAGAAGGTTGGTCACGTTAATCTTTTTGAAATCCAGCAGGGTTATTCCGATGCCCATGATCAGGATACCTCCCACTGAAGTGATCTGAGTGATTATTACTGGAGTAAAAAAGGCCTGAGACTGGGAAGCGGCAATGGTGATGGAACCCTGATAAATGATAATGGGCAGGGCCGAGAGCATAACCCCGATCCCGTAAGTTGATGCCAGAGGAATGCTTATGAATCCGTCCAGGATTGACTTGGTCAAGAGGATTGTTCTGTCTCCTCGGATACCCTCATCAATGGCTCCCAGGATCGCCATGGAACCGATGCAGAAAATCAGAGATGCCGTGACAAAGCCATCGGTAAACCCGGCGTCCTTGGACCTGATTCTGGCCTTGAACCAGTTTCCCAGATCAGACATCCTCTTTTCCAGCTGCAGCAGCTCTCCGGTAATGCCGCCCAGAAGCATGGCAAAGACAACAAAGATTATATTGTCGAACTTAAGGGCCATGTCCAGGCCTATGACCAGAACGCTCAGACCGATGCCCTGGTAGACTATGCTTCTGATTCTATCCGGAAAATTGCGCCGGAGCAAAACTCCCACAAGGGTGCCCAGAATTATGGCAAGTGCGTTGATCAGGGTGGCAATGGGCATTTTGGTAGTGGATTCCTCTGCAAAAAATCCAGAGTCCTGGCAGTAAGGCTGTTAAATACATTCGTGTCCAGCCGGATTTATCGAGCATCACAGGACAGAAATCAAGGTGATTTCCACAAAAAAAAGCGCTCCGGCTAGGAGCGCTTTGTTGTTTCCAGAAATAAAAGCAGAATCTAGGCCATGACCGGTTGAGCCTGGGGCACAGCTTCTGGCTGGGGCAATTCCTGCTCCCTGCCCTGCAGATCAAAGTCAACCGGTTCAAGATAATCGTTTTGGTTTTTATCCAGAAAGCGCAAAAATGAATTGTTAAAGGCATGACCGGAACAATGGACCTCAAATGAACCCCACAGGCTGGTCCCAAGTAAAGACATGTCTCCAATGAAATCCAGGACTTTATGCCGGACAAGCTCGTCATTAAAGCGCATGCCTCCGGGATTGACCACACCGTATTCATCCAGAACTACAGCGTTCTCCAGAGATCCGCCCAGGGCAAGCCCCATGCTCTGCAGCTTTTCCACATCCCGCAAAAAACCGAAAGTCCTGGCCTTGGCCACGGACTTGATAAACTGCTGGGGCTCTTGCTCGAACCTGAAAAACTGCTTGCCGATCATGGGATGATCAAAGTCAATGGTGTACTTGATCTTCATCCCCCTGTAAGGAGTCACCCTTATCCAGCGGTTATCTTCCTTGAACATTATTGATTTTTTAAAGGCAAGGATTTTCCTGGCTTTGCGCTGTCTTCTTATTCCCACCGAACGGATCAGGAAGACAAAGGAGGCAGCGCTGCCGTCCATAATGGGCAGCTCGTCTCCTTCAACCTCTACAAGTATATTGTCCACGCCCAGCCCGCTCAGGGCGGCTAAAAGATGCTCTACAGTGGAAATACGCACCCTGCCGTTGCCTATGGTGGTGGCCAGCTCAGTGGAACTGACATTTCCGGGACTGAGATGGATAAGTCGTCTGCCCTGGGGGCCATTATGGGAAAAAACAATTCCCGAGTCCTCATCCGCAGGCCTCAGGATCAGGGACACCCTCTGTCCGCTGTGAAGTCCTATTCCGGAACATCTGATTTCTTTTTTAATGGTCTGTTGCTTCATCAACATCCTCCCGTGCCCAAGACGCAAGCAAGAAACATTCCATAATTATCCACACGCAACATGCTTATATGCTTGATGTTTTTTTTAAAGCAACACGAACCTACTGTGTTTTTTTAACAAAAATTGTTTTTTTGTTACATGGTTGTGACCAGAGTCAGTCTTCCAGGCACAGCCCCAGGCTGTCTAAAAGGACCAAACCAGACCCAGCTTCAGGGTCTGGTTCCTTTGAGTATCCGCTCATGCCCGGCCAGGTCCTTATGGATGCTCACCCTGGTCCAGTCAGAAAAGATATCCTGGACTGCCCGGCTCTGATTGGACCCCATTTCCAGAAAAATCATCCCTCCACTCTTCAGAAGAACTCGAGATACTGTTTCCAGGCGCTGGATATGTTCCAGTCCGCTGCAGCCGGAAACAAGGGCCTGACGGGGTTCGTACCGGGATACTTCCCGGCTGACCCGGAGCAGCTCCGATTCTGACAGGTATGGAGGATTGGAAAAAATAAAATCAAGACAGCCGGGTTTTATTCCCATCCCCATATCAGAAATAAAAAACATGACTCTCTGGCCAACACCGTGCAGCAGAGCATTCTGCCTGGCTACAGCAATGGCTCCCGGGCAGATGTCACAGGCCAGACCAAAGGACATGGGCAATTCCCGGGCAATGGACACAGCCAGGGCTCCACTGCCGGTGCCAAGGTCTGCAAACAGCTCACTTCCTCCCCTGCTGAAGTCCCTGGCCAGGTCTACCAGTAGTTCGGTTTCCGGCCTGGGTATCAGCACCCTGCCATCCACCTTGAAGTCAAGTCCGTAAAATTCTTTATAACCCAGGATATAGGCAACAGGTTCACCGGCCAGTCGCCTGGCCAGGAAAGCTCTGAAGGCAAAAGCCTGGTCCGGAGACAGACAGGTATGGGGACCTGCCAACAGCCTTTCCTGAGAGCATCCAAGAACATGGGCCATTAACAGTCTGGACGAAAGGCGGGGCGAGTCTACGCCGGATTCCTCAAGGGCAGCGGCGCCTTCGTTGATCAATTGAGAGGAAGTATACACCTGAAGCTAATCATGACTGGGCCTGCTTAAGGGCCTGGGTCTGGAAGTGCTGAATCAGGGGATCCACCACCTCATCCAGTTTTCCTTCAAGAATGGAGTCCAGGCTGTACAGGGTGAGATTTATCCTGTGGTCGCTTACCCGGCCCTGAGGATAATTATAGGTCCTGATCCGTTCCGAACGGTCACCAGAACCCACCTGGGCCCTGCGGTTGGCGTCCAGCTCGCTTTTCCGCTCCTCTTCCATCATGCTCAAAAGCCTGGACCGCAGCACCTTCAGAGCCTTGGCCCTGTTTTTATGCTGTGATTTTTCATCTTGACAGGAAACTACGATCCCAGTGGGAATATGGGTTATCCGCACAGCCGAGTCAGTGGTATTGACGCTCTGCCCCCCAGGGCCTGACGATCTGAAAACATCCACCCTGATCTCGTTGGGATCAATTTTGAGATCGACTTCTTCAGCCTCAGGCAGAATAGCCACCGTAACAGCGGAAGTGTGAATCCGGCCCTGGGACTCTGTCTCAGGCACCCGCTGCACCCTGTGCACTCCGGATTCATATTTGAGCCTGCTGTATACATGATTGCCTGAAATGGAGGCAATGACTTCCTTGAACCCCCCTGTCCCGGTTTCATGGACAGTCAGGAGCTCCACCTTCCAGCCGTTGTTTTCAGCATATCTCGAATACATCCGAAAAAGGTCAGCAGCAAACAACGAAGCCTCTTCTCCCCCGGTCCCGGCCCTGATCTCCAGGATGATGCTCTTCTCATCCATCGGATCTTTGGGAAGGAGCAGGATCTTAAGCTTTTCCTCAAGGTCAACCTTGGCCCCGGCCAGCTTTTCCAGCTCGACTTCGGCCAGTTCCCGAATCTCGGGATCGCTGTCTTTAAGCAGTTCGCGGTTTTCATCGAGTTCAGAAACAATGCTCCTGTACTCCCGAAAGGCGTTGACTATGGGGGCCAGATCGGCATGGGACTTGGAAAGGCGTCGATACTTATCCTGATCCCCGTAAACCTCGGGATCGCTCAGGTCGCTCTCGACCTGCAGATACTCCTGTTCAAGAGCGTCCAACTTGGCAAACATGCCTTACTGTGCCTGCCCCTTCTGAGATCCGGCCTGGGCGTATTTTCTCTTGAACCGGTCAATGCGTCCGGCAGTATCGATAAACTTCTGCTGTCCAGTATAAAAGGGGTGACACTGAGAGCAGATCTCCACATGGATCTTGTCGCCGACACTGGACTTGGAATCAAACTCATAGCCGCATGAGCAGGTCACCTTGGTCTCGTGCAGGTTGGGATGCAAATCTTTTTTCATGACATACCTCCGAAAATATTTAAGGACCCGATTTAATATATCAAGGCTGGCCAATTGGCAAGTCAAATCGTCTGACTATTTTCTGAATCCGGAAAATTTGCCTAATTTTACTCTTGCATAACTGCTGATTTTGAAATACAGAACACTGTTCTTAAATCACACGCTCGCATGACCCGTTGGGTGCTTTCCAGGTTCCGGTTCTTTGAACAGGATCTTTTGGGCAGTGTTTTTTGCGGGCGGAGGTCAAACCCAAGGAGGAAACATGGGATACGTAGGAATGAAACAGATGCTGGAAACCGGAGTTCACTTCGGTCACCAGACCCGGCGCTGGAACCCCAAGATGAAGCCATATATTTTTGGCTCAAGAAAGGGCATCCACATTATCGACCTTCAACAGACAGTCAAGCTGTATCAGAAAGCCCACGACTTTATTGTCGATGTGGTGGCCTCAGGCAAAAAAGTACTTTTTGTCGGGACTAAGCGTCAGGCAAGGGAAGTTGTCAGAACCGAGGCTGAAAGGGCAGGGATGTTCCATGTCACCAACCGCTGGCTGGGAGGAACTCTTACCAACTTTCAGACCATCAAGGGCAGTATCGAACGGTTGAAAAGTCTGGAAAAAATGTTTGAAGACGGAAGTGTGTCCAGATTTCTGAAAAAAGAAGTTGTCATGATGCAGCGTGAAGTAAAAAAGCTTAATGCTGACCTTGGCGGAATAAAGGACATGGAAGATCTTCCCGGTGCCGCCTTTATCATTGATCCCAAAAAAGAAGATATCGCAGTAAAGGAATGCCGCAAGCTTGGAATCCCCATCGTAGCAGTAGTGGATACCAATTGCGATCCGGACATGATCGACTTTGTCATACCTGGAAACGATGATGCCATCAGGGCTATTAAGCTGTTTTCCGCAGCCATGGCTGATGCCTGCCTTGAAGGCGAAGCCAGGTCCCAAGAGAGGGACGGCCTTGAACAGGACATGACACAGGAAGCTCCCCAGGCCGATTCCCAGGAGCAAGGCCAGGTAGAACAGCAGGAAGCTCAGGAGGAAAAATAAGAATGATAAATGCACAGATGGTAAAAAACCTGCGCGACAAAACAGGCGCTGGCATGATGGACTGCAAAAAGGCCCTTGAATCCACTGGTGGAGACGAGGAAAAAGCAATGGTCTGGCTCAGGGAAAAGGGGCTGGCCAAGGCCCAGAAGAGGGCCGGCCGATCCACATCAGAGGGCTGGATCGGCTCCTATATCCACTCCAACGGAAAAATCGCCGTTCTGGTGGAACTGAAATGCGAGACCGATTTTGTGGCCAAAAGCGATAAATTCCAGGAACTGGCCAAGGATCTGTCCATGCAGGTTGCAGCCACTTCACCTGTTTGCGTTTCTCCGGACCAGCTCCCTCAGGATCTTCTGGAAAAGGAAAGGCAGATCTATCTCAACCAGGCCAAGGATGAGGGCAAACCCGAAAATATTGCTGAAAAGATCGTTGAAGGAAGAATCAAGAAGTATTACAAGGAAGTCTGTCTCATTGAGCAGCCTTTCATCAAGGACGACTCCAAGACCATTGCCGACCTCATCAATGAGGCTGTTGCTGTTCTCGGAGAAAACATCCAGATCGGGCGGTTCACCCGCCTGGCCCTGGGCCAAGACAACTAGCTTCAAAAAGGGCCGATTAAGGCCCTTTTTTTTGACCCAAACCATCAAGGCTCTTCATGACCAGACAAATAAAATACCAAAGAGTGCTGCTCAAATTGAGCGGAGAAGCCCTGGCAGGGAATCAGGGTTTTGGAATAGATCCGGATACCGTCTCCTCCATCTCCAGGGAAATCGTCAAAACCATTGACCTGGGAGCTGAAATAGCCATGGTCATTGGCGGAGGCAATATCTTCCGGGGAGTCACGGTCTCCTCCAAGGGCATGGACCGGGCCTCGGCCGATTACATGGGCATGCTGGCCACAGTCATGAATGCTCTGGCGGTCCAGGACGTACTGGAAAAAATGGGAGCTGACACCCGGGTCATGACCGCCATATCAATGCACGAGGTTGCCGAGCCATACATCAGACGCAGAGCCATCAGACATCTGGAAAAAAAACGGATTGTCATATGTGCTGCCGGCACTGGAAATCCTTTTTTCACCACTGACACTGCTGCAGCCCTCCGGGCCATGGAACTGAAAACAGATGCCATCCTCAAGGCTACCAAGGTTGATGGAGTCTATGACAAGGATCCGGTCACCAATGAGGATGCCAAAATGTACAACAGCCTGACCTATCTGGATGTGCTCAAAAAACAGTTGAAGGTCATGGACTCGGCTGCTATTTCTCTGTGCATGGACAACAACATGCCCATAAATGTCTTTAATCTATTTCAGAAAAACAGTATCAGCCGGGTCATAAAAGGCGAAGAAATCGGTACAATTGTTCAAGGAGGATGATATGGATTCTGTACTCAAGGATTGTCGGAATAAAATGGAGAAGGCAGTATCAAGCCTGGAAAAAGAATTTTCCAAACTCCGCACAGGCAGGGCATCTACAGGAATCCTTGAAGACATTGCCGTTGACTATTACGGCACCATGACCCCCCTTAACCAGCTGGCATCAATATCTGTGCCCGACAGCAGAACCATCACCATCCAGCCCTGGGACAGAAATGCCTTTGGCTCGGTGGAAAAAGCCATCATGAAGTCTGACCTGGGCCTCAATCCTGTTAATGATGGCAAAATCATCCGCATCAGCATACCGCCACTGACTGAAGAACGACGCAAGGAACTGGCCAAACTGGCCAAAAGATACACTGAGGATGCCAAGGTAGCCATCAGGAACATTCGAAGAGACGCCAACGAATCCCTGAAAAAGATGAAGAACAGCAAAGAGCTGACAGAGGATGAGATGCATAAAGGCCAGGACGAAGTCCAGAAGCTGACCGACTCATTTGTTGAAAAAACAGACCAGGTCCTGGAAACAAAAGAAAAAGAGATCATGGAGATTTAACCTGCTGGAGAGATTGCCCGGCCATCTGGCCATCATCATGGACGGCAACGGGAGGTGGGCCCGTCAAAAAAATCTTCCCCGGAGCGAAGGACATAATCAGGGCACAAAAACCGCCAGGGCCATTGTCGAGGAATCAAGGCGCCTTGGCATTCCTCATCTGACCCTGTACGCCTTTTCCAAGGAAAACTGGGCCAGGCCAAAAGAAGAAGTATCTTTTCTATTCAGCCTGTTATCCAGGTTCCTGCAAAAAGAACTGCAGAGCCTTATCAAACAGGACATCCGGCTGAATATCCTTGGAGAGCCCGGGGACCTGCCCCTGGCCACCAGAAAGGTCCTGGAACACGCCTGCACCAAAACCAAAACCAACAAGAGCATGACCCTTAATCTGGCCCTGAATTATTCGGGCCGATGTGAAATCATCAGGGCATGCAGACTGATTGTTCAAAAAGGACTGGACCCGGACCGGATCACTGAAGAGGGATTCAAGGACTTTTTGTATACTGCCGGCCAGCCTGACCCGGATCTCATCATCCGTACCAGCGGAGAACTCAGAATAAGTAACTACCTCCTATACCAGTGCGCATACTCTGAACTCTATTTCACCAAAACCCTCTGGCCCGACTTTACGCCTCAGGAACTGTGGAGGGCCCTGGAGGACTATGCCCATCGGCAACGCAGACTTGGCAGGGTTGAACCGGCATGAATCTCACCTCTCACCACAAACGAATTCTGACAGCCCTGCTTCTTTTACCGGTGCTGGGTGGAGCCCTTTACGCCGGGGGTATGGTTAAGGCCGCTGTCATTGCTCTGCTGGGACTTCTCGGGCTGTGGGAATTCTACGGTCTTTTCTGGCCAGGCCGGCGCCGGGCTGTTTTAAAGAGTCTGGGCGTTTTCGGAGGTACTTTATTCATCCTTGACTCCGGGCTTGGATGGACCCACAACCCTGTCCTTTTCCTGGTCCTTTTGTTCTGGGCGATCTGGCTTGTTTTTCTTGTTGAATACTCAAGAAATAAAGATCAGGCTGAGTTCAGGGACTATATAATCGTGATCGGTGGACTGTTTTATGTGCCTCTGGTGTTGAGTCTGTTCTTTAATTTATCTGGTGTGGAAATCATCCTGGTTCTGGCAGCCACCTTTGCATCGGACACAGGAGCATACTACACTGGATCCTGGCTGGGAGGCAAAAAAATCTGGCCGGTAATAAGCCCCAAAAAAACATGGTCAGGAAGTTTTGGTGGCCTGATCCTGTGCCTTGCGGTCTGTCTTGTCACCGGAGCTTTGTTTGGACAGGGGTCCTGGAAACACTATCTGGTCCTGGGCCTGGTTCTCAATATGGCTGCCCAGCTGGGGGATTTCTTTCAATCATCCTTAAAGAGATGGAATAAAGTCAAGGATTCTGGACAGATACTCCCGGGACACGGTGGGATACTGGACCGTATTGACAGTCTGCTCTTGCTTTTGCCGGTTTATGTTTTATTCAACACAATATTTAAAATTTTTTAATAAACTGAATTGATATCCTACATATCCTCTCTAGACATATCCCGGGTCGTTCCTGCAGAACGGTCTCTGGTAATCCTGGGCTCCACCGGATCCATAGGAACCAGTGCCCTTGAAGTGGTCCGCAAAAACTTTCAGAAATTCAGGATTTCGGGACTGGCCGGAGCCAGAAACATCTTCCTGCTGGCAAAGCAGGCCAATGAGTTCAGACCGCCGGTCCTGGGGGTCCTGGACTCAGAGCTGGCTCAGAGCCTCAGGCTTCTGCTGGATAAAGGATATAGTCCGGAAATAGTTTACGGTCCTGACGGGTATGCTGGTATGGCCTCCATGGACAGTGCCGGCATGGTCCTCTCAGCCATGGTCGGAGCAGCCGGACTTGTGCCGACCATGGCCGCGATCAGGGCAGGAAAAGCAGTTCTGCTGGCCAACAAGGAGTCCCTGGTTCTGGCCGGGCACCTCATCCGGCAGGAATGCGCTGCTTCCGGTGGCCTCATCCTTCCGGTCGATTCCGAACATAATGCAGTTTTTCAGGCCTTGCAGGGGCATAATTTTTCTGAAGTGGACTCCATCATCATTACTGCCTCAGGAGGCCCCTTCAGAGACAAGGATCCTGGATTCATGCACAAGGTAACTCCTGATCAGGCCCTGGCCCACCCCAACTGGTCCATGGGGGCCAAAATAAGCATTGACTCGGCCACAATGATGAACAAGGGTCTGGAGATTATTGAAGCCCATCATCTGTTCGGGCTGCCTGTAGAAAAAATCAGAGTTCTGGTCCATCCCCAGAGCATTGTTCACTCCCTGGTGGCTTATTCCGATGGTTCCCTCCTGGCCCATATGGGCATGCCTGACATGCAGATCCCCATTGCCCACTGTCTTGGTTATCCAGACCGGTTAAACGTGGATCTTGAGGCTCTTGATCTGTCGACAATTGAAAATCTGAGCTTTTTCAGACCGGACAGCAAGGTATTTCCGTGCCTTGGCTTAGCAGTTTCAGCTCTGGAAAAGGGGCCGAGTCACGCTGTTGTTCTCAATGCAGCCAACGAAATATGCGTTGAAAAATTTCTGGCCGGCCATATCGGCTTTATGGATATACCTGCCTTGAATGAAAAGGCCCTGAATGAACACCGCGGATCAGCCATGACAACCCTTGAAGAGATCCTGAACCTTGACGCCCGGACCAGAAAAACGGTCCAGGACTGGATAGAGGCTTAAGATTATGTTTGAAAGTGCGTTGGCCATAATTCTCGTCCTTGGGGCGCTGATCTTCTTTCATGAACTGGGGCATTTTCTGGTGGCCAGACTGTTTGGGATCGGGGTTTCAGTCTTCTCCCTTGGATTTGGCCCAAAACTTTTCAGCTTTGTTTTTGGCAAGACCGAGTACAGACTTTCTGCAATCCCCCTTGGAGGATATGTCAGTCTGGTGGGAGAGGCTGAAGATGACAACCTTCCGGATAAGTTCACCCCCCAGGAAAGCTTTGCCAAGCGCCCTCCCTGGCAGAGGATCCTGGTAGTTGCAGCTGGGCCGGTTTTCAACTTTGTCCTGGCCTGGTTTATATACTGGGGACTTTTCTGGGCTCATGGCCAGATGGAACTCATAGCTGAAATCGGTCAGGTGGCCGAAGAAAGTCCTGCCTACCAGGCCGGACTGCAGCCCGGAGACAAAGTAGTATCAGTCAACGGCAATGAAGTCGTGTACTGGGATGACATGGTCATGTACATCCAGGAAAGCCGGGGAGAGCCACTTCAGATCGAAATCCAAAGAAATTCGACTGTTCTTGCTTTCAGTCTTGTTCCGGAAATAGTGACCCGCCAGAACATTTTCGGGGAGGATATTCAGACCCCGCAGGTCGGGGTGATTGCATCCGGGGAAACAGTCAGCATCCCCCTGAGCATGTTCAGTGCTGCAGGCCAGGGAGCAGCCCAGACCTGGATGCTCATGAAGCTCACTGTCCAGGGCATCATTAAGCTCATTGAGCGGATAATCCCCCTGGATACCATAGGCGGCCCGATAATGATCGCCCAGCTGGTCAGCGAACAGACCCATGAAGGTCTGGTCAACCTCCTGGCCTTGACAGCCCTGATCAGTATCAACCTGGGCCTTATCAACCTTCTGCCCATACCTGTTCTAGATGGAGGACACATTGTGTTTTACACTGCAGAGATGATTACGGGCAAGCCTCTTAACGAACGGATGAAGCAGATGGCCACCAGGGTCGGTATCTCTCTGCTCCTGGCCTTGATGGCTCTGGCCATATTCAATGACCTCTGGCGGATATTCAGGTAAATGTCGCTCCAGGGACCTGATTCAGAATCTGCTCAGCCCATATACCTGGTCCTGAACTGTGCTGAAGAAACCGTCCAGGTGGTCTTTGGAACAGTGGAGCGGGTTCTGTGGTCGCAACAGGCCCTGACCCCAGGACGGGCCATGAGGCATATCGCCCCCATGATCAAGGCCGGTCTGGACTTCATCAGTCTGCCGGCCGGGAATCTGGCCGGAGTATCCTGCGTTGGTGGTCCGGGAAGCTTTACCGGCATCAGGATGGCTTTTGCCCATGCCCAGGGATTGTCTCTGGCCACCCGAATCCCCATGTCCACCATTTCCTATTTTGAGGCCCTGATCAGGGGGCCGGGAAGGATCATGACCGGCAAAGCCCTGATTCTGATCCATTCCAGGCGCAGACAGGTTTATTTGGCCGGCTACTCCCTGCCCGATCTGACCCTTACTCATCTTCCCCGAAACATGAGCCTTGAGGATCTTGACCAGCTGGCAGATCTTGAAAGCCAAAAAAACATCCACGTCTTTGGAAGTGGACTTCGCAGAAACCCGGACCTTTTTTTTCCGGAATCCTGGAATATCCTGCCTGAATACTGGGACCTCCCAAGACCCGAGATCCTTCTGGAGTTATGCGCCGAGTCTGCCTGGCACCTCCATCCCCTCTGTCCTGAATATCTGCGGCCGTCCGATGCAGAAGAGAATCTGCATAAAATTTCCTCCAGATCCTAAAGTAATCCTCCTCAACGTCGATATATAGATCAAATCAAAAGAGGAACGGCAGGGAAGCCGTTTCCAAACTTCAAGGAGGAATAACATGTCATTAGTAATCAACACTAACATGATGGCCATGAATGCGGCCCGCAACCTGTCCCAGGCATACGGAAACCTTGGTGTCTCAACCAGAAGGCTTTCTTCGGGACTCAGGGTGGGAACAGCAGCTGACGATGCTGCTGGACTGGCCATTCGCGAGCTGATGCGGGCGGATATTGCCGCTCTGAATCAGGGCATCCGCAATGCCAACGATGGCATCTCCCTGGTCCAGACCGCTGACGGCGCTCTCCAGGTCATCGACGAAAAGCTCATCCGGATGAAAGAACTGGCTGAACAGGCAGCCACTGGAACTTACAATTCGGACCAGAGACTGATCATTGACTCCGAGTATCAGGCCATGGCTTCGGAAATCACCCGTATTGCCAATGCCACCAAGTTCAACGGCATCTACCTGCTGAATGGCAATCTCTCCTCCTCCTCAGCCACCGGCAACCCGGCTGAATGGAGGACTGATCATGATGGCAGCGGCCTTGCTTCCACTGGTCCATTGAAGATCCATTTTGGAACCGGCAATGACCTCAAGGAAGACTACTACTACATTGCCATTGGCACCTCCACTGCCTCGGCCCTGGGCGTGGGTAACCAGGCCGCCAGCACTGCGGACGGACACAACATCTCCACCCAGGCCAATGCCCAGAAAGCCCTGGACGCCATTGAACAGGCCATCATTTCCAAGGACAAAATGAGGGCCGACCTTGGTGCTCTGCAGAACAGGCTGGAAAACACCATCACCAACCTGCAGATTCAGGCTGAGAACATCCAGGCTGCTGAATCCCGGATCTCCGATGTGGATGTGGCCACTGAGATGACCGAATTCGTCCGTCAGCAGATCCTGTCACAGTCTGCAGTTGCCATGCTTTCCCAGGCCAACAACCTGCCCAGAATGGCCATGCAGCTCATCGGTGGTTAATCCCTTTTAACCTGACTGGAAACGCCCTGCGTTTACAGGGGCTGGGTCGCACCGGGCGAACCAGCCCCTTTTTTATTCACAGGCATTAATTTTGCTTCAGTTTTGCCAGAAGTTTTTTCAGGAAAATTATTCCCAGGGAGTCAAAAATGCCGGAACTGACTGAAAATCTGATCTCAGGCGGGATTCACTTTACAGGTCTTGGATCAGGAACCGACTTCAATGAAATGATCGACAAGCTGGTTCAGATTGAAAACCGCAGAGTGGCCAGGCTTGAACTTTGGAAAAAAGACTGGGAAAACAAAAACGAAGGACTTCGTGAGCTGAACACGGCCATGGTTTCCCTGCAGACCAGTCTGGCCGGAATGAACTCCATTGACAAATTCTTTGTCAAAAGCACTACTTCTTCCAATGAAGGGGTATTGACCGCTTCTGCCGGGAACAATGCTGAGGAGGGAACCCATAATATTGAGGTGGGACAGCTGGCCCAGAACCATATCATGTTTTCCAGCCAGGGTTTTTCAGGCAAAGACGCCACTGTCAACAGCCCGGGAGAAAACACTTTTTCCTACACCTATGCCGGCAAAGAGATCAGTGTTCACATCCCTGACAACACCACCCTGGATAATTTCGTTAATATCATCAACACTGACCCTAACAATCCAGGGATCAAGGCCAGCCTGGTCAACGACGGAAGCCAGCATTTCCTGCAAATCAGGGGAATGGATCTTGGAGCGGACAAGGCTGTAACCATTAATGACTCAACCACCATAACTGCTTTTTATGACGGCGGGGCAAATTTTATCACCTCCCAGACAGCCCAGAACGCTCAGCTTAAAGTCAATGGCTGGCCTCAGGGGGAAGACAGCTGGATCGAAAGGTCCACCAACTCCATCAGTGATGTGATCCAGGGCATCACCTTTAACCTCTATAATGAAGGTAGCGCCCAGATATCGGTTGCCAATGACCCTGAAGCCGTTAAAGAGCAGATATATTCCTTTATCGATCAGGTTAATGAAGTGCTGTCACTCATGAATAACCTGGGCAAAGTCAGCGAATCAGGAGACGGATCAGTCCTGACCGGCAACTACGGCCTCCAGATGGTCCAGGGCCAGATCAAGAGCATCCTGTCTTCCATTGGGATCGGCTTTGACCGGCAGGCCGGGGGAGATCCCTATCCATCCTTTTCAACTGTGGGCATCACCACCGATGTTGACAGAGGCTCTCCAACCTTTGGCCTCCTGAAAATTGACGAGGCAGAGCTGGACAAGGCCCTGGCCAGCAATCCCCAGGCAGTGGCCGAACTTTTCAGTGCAGACCTGGCCCCCTCGGTCAGCAGCAGCGATTTCCGGATCGGCTCTCTGGTCCGGGGCATCACCCAGCCTGGAAACTACCAAGTTGAATACGAAGTCGGAGCAGACGGAAACATAATTCCCGGAACTGCATTCATTGACGGCAAAAAGGCTAATATCGACGGAAATTATATTACTTCCACAGAAGGTGGCTCCAGAGGTCTTTCCATTCAAGTGGATAACCTCACCCCTGGACAATACTCAGGAAATGTCCGTCTGAAATCCGGCAAGGCCAACGAGCTGCAGGACGCCCTTAAAGTATTGACCGATCCCAGCAACGGCACCCTGAACATAATCGAAAAAAACTATAATGATATCATCAAGAACATTGACAAAAAAATTGAATTTGAACAGACGCGGCTTGAAAGATACGAAAGGAACCTGCGTATGCAGTTCGCCAGACTGGAGGAGCTTCTTGGTTTTTATGACGGCCTGCAGAACTCCATGAACGCTCAGCTTAATATGCTGAGCCAGGATTAGCCGCAATCATTTTTACTTAAGTGAACATCCTTTTGTCCGATAATTATACTGACCCGGACAGGGAAAGCACATTTGAATCAAAAGGGAGACATTCCTGATGTACAGCAGCGCAGCCAAGGCGTATTTCAAGACCAAGGTCAACACCACAAGCCAGGAAGAGATAGTGGTTTTGCTCTTTGAAGCAGCCATAAAATTCCTGGAGCAATCCAAAATAAAAATCCAGGAAAAGGACTTCCAGGAAAAAGGCAACCTCATTTCCAAGGCCCTGGATGTAATCGCTGAACTTGATGCCAGCCTTAATGCGGAAAAAGGCGGAGAACTGGCCCAGAACCTCCATGCCCTTTATCTGTTCTGCCAGTCCAGGCTGCTCATGGCCAACCTTAAAATGGATACTGAAATCATCGACGAAGTCATCACCATGCTCAAAAAAATCGGTTCCGCCTTTGCAGAAATAATTCAATCCAGCAAGTTAAAGTGATTTTCTTCAAAATTCACCACTCAAGGGGTCCCCATGGACCCCTTTTTTTTGGCCCTGATTTATGAACTTGATTCCACTCTTTTATCTGGATAGACTTGTCTGACCAGTGATTAATGCCTAAATAATGGATCAAAATCCGAATCCGGCAGTTGTCTGCCGGATTCACCCAGCACCTCAAGGATAGCCTGATGCGGATTATCTGCCCTAAATGCCAATTTCTGCAGAATGTACCTGACGAAAAAATACCGCCCAAAGCGGAAAAGGCCACTTGCCCCAAGTGCGGAGAAAAGTTCAGATTCAGGACGCTGGAACCACAGGACTTTGTACTGGAAGAGGTTCCATCTCCGCCAGAACAGAAAATTTCATCCCCGCAAACCGAATCTGATCAACCAGGTTCAGCCCAACAGGATGGCCAGGAAAATGACTCTATCTGGTCCAGCCTGGAGGACTTGGGTGAATCCGATCATCCTGAACCAGAGTCTGTCCAGAGTCAGGGGTATGAAGTCCCATGGGAGAACCTTGAACAGACGGGTTTTTTTCCGGGTTTTATTGAGACTGTAAAAAGGGTGATGCTGGCTCCGTCCCATTTCTTCTATAAAATGCCCTTCAAAGGTCTGGTCATGCCCTTGGCCTTCTTCCTGATTATTTCAGTCCTGCAGGCCATGGCGACATTCATCTGGAATATGGCTGGTTTTTTTCCCACAACCGCTCACCACGGAGCCGGGGGCCTGGGTATGGGCATGATGGGCCTTGGTTCATTCTTTATCGTCATAGTTTATCCCCTGTTCATGGGCTTGTGGCTGTTCATCGCTTCAGGCGTGACCCACCTGTTTCTCACTTTTTTCCAGGCCGGAAAATCCGGCTTTGAAGGAACTTTCAGAGCCACGGCCTATGGAAGTGCTCCCATGATCCTGGGACTGCTGCCGTTTTTAGGTCCCCTGATCGGGGCCTTGTGGTCTCTGGGTGTGACCATTATTGGTTATAAGCAGATTCATGAGACGTCCTTTGTCAGGGTTGTCATGGCCATGCTCACCCCTCTGGTGGTGATCATGGTTCTGGCTGTCTTCATGTACTGAAAATACAGTCAAAATTGAAGGTGTGATCAGACAATGTTGGCCAAAGTCAAAACTTTTTTTCAGGCGCTTTTTTCTAAAAGACGCCTGCACAGCCAGATCAAGGCCAGGGAATTCCAGGATCTGGCCAGGGAACTCATGTACCTGGCTGAAATAGCGGCCAGAATTGCCCCTGAACAGGACAGCACTACGGAAAAACTCAGGAAAATCAAACAGGAGATGGAGACCCTTTCCCAGCTTGTTGACAGCAGGGACTTTTTAAAGATTCCGCCGGAAACCAGGCAGGAACTTAAAGAAAGCATCCTGGCTTCCCGCAGGCAGGTTGTTGAAAGCATCCACCATGCTCCTCCACCCACTGATATCCTGCAATAATGCACGGGAAAAAACTTAATCAAGGATAAAAAATGATAGGAATATCAAAACTCTATTGTGCCTCTATTGAACCATCTGATGCTTTGCGCTATGGCCGCGAGGCTGGAAAGCTTCCTTCCCATCTGCTCCAGTTTTCCAAAGACAAAAAACCAGTTGTGGTCTGGAACATGACCAAACGCTGCAATTTGAAATGTGTCCACTGTTACGCCCAGGCCAGTGAGGTGTCCGGACATGACGAAATAGACACTTCCAGGGGCAAGGAAATTATTAATGACTTGGCAGAGTACGGAGCTCCGGTCATGCTTTTCTCCGGGGGTGAACCCCTGGTCCGGAATGATCTGGCAGAGCTGGCCAGCCACGCCGTGAACCAAGGGATGCGGGCGGTCATATCCACCAATGGCACTCTTATCACCAAGGCCAAGGCCAGGGAACTCAAACAGGTCGGTCTTTCCTACGTGGGCATCTCCATTGACGGAGACCAGAAAGTCCATGACCTGTTCAGAGGGGTACCCGGCTCATTTAAAAAGGCAATGCAGGGAGTTGAGAACTGCCAGGCCGAGGGACTCAAAGTGGGGCTGCGTTTTACGGTCAACCGGCGGAACATTGCCGAAGTTCCAAAGATATTCAACATCCTCAGGGACATGGAAATCCCCAGAGTCTGTTTTTACCATCTGGTCTACTCTGGACGTGGCTCCCAGCTCATCAAGGAAGACCTGACTCATCAGGGTACCAGAGAACTGGTGGACCTGATCATTGATCAGACCAGAGACCTCTATGAATCCGGACTGCCCAAAGAAGTCCTGACTGTGGACAATCATGCTGACGGTCCCTATATTTATCTCCGTCTTTTAAAGGAAAACCCTGACAGAGCCAGGGAGGTGTTTGAACTCCTGCAGTTCAACGAAGGTAATAATTCGGGACGGGGTATAGGCTGTATATCCTGGGATGGCAGTGTCCATCCCGATCAATTCTGGCGCAACCACACCTTTGGAAATGTGCTGGAGCGTCCGTTTTCTGAGATCTGGGATGATCCCTCAATAGATCTTCTGGCAAAGCTCAAGGATAAGAAAAGATATGTTGGCGGAAGGTGTGCAGAGTGCAGATTCCTGAAGGTCTGTGCCGGGAACTTCAGGGCCAGGGCTGAAGCTTTTTATGGCGACATATGGGCCCAGGATCCGGCCTGCTACCTTACTGACCAGGAAATAAAAGGAGATTAGCCTTGTCTTTATTTTTTAGGGGTCGAAGACTTCGCAAAACCCCCGCCATCAGGGGCCTGGTCAGAGAAAACCTGATCAATCCAAAAGATCTGGTTCAGCCGTACTTTGTACTGGACGGGGTTGAGCCGGATTTTGAAAAGCCTATTGCATCAATGCCTGGTCAGTCCCAGCTGGGTCTGGCCAGCCTGAAAAAACGCGTGGCCAAGGATGTCAACCTGGGCCTGACCGCAGTCATCCTGTTCGGGATCCCAGAACATAAGGACGGCACAGCATCCCAGGGCTACGCCCCGGACGGAATCATCCAGAAGGCCGTGGCTGAACTCAAGTCCGACTTTCCTGATCTGGTGGTGATTACAGACGTCTGCCTTTGCGAGTACATGGATCACGGCCATTGTGGAATCATAGAGAAGGGTAAGGTCCTCAACGATCAAAGCCTGGAGCTTCTTGGCAGTACAGCCCTGTCCCACGCCCGGGCAGGGGCAGACATGGTCGCCCCGTCAGACATGATGGACGGCCGGGTAAGTCACATCCGGAAGGTGCTGGACCAGGAAGGTTTTCTTGACCTGCCAATCATGTCCTATGCAGTAAAATATGCCTCAGCCTATTACGGCCCCTTTAGAGATGCCGCTCACAGCGCTCCGGCATTCGGTGACCGGAAAACCTATCAGATGGATCCGGCCAACTCCAGGGAAGCCATGCGCGAGGCCCAGGCCGATATCAACGAAGGGGCCGACATCCTCATGGTCAAGCCTGCCCTGCCCTATCTGGACATAATCAGAGACCTGCGCCACAATTTCACCCTGCCTGTTGCTGCTTATCATGTCAGTGGAGAGTACAGCCTGATCAAAGCCGGAGCAGGTCTGGGGCATATTGATGAGAAAAAAATCGTGATGGAATCAATGACTTCCATCAAAAGAGCAGGCGCTGAGATCATTATCACCTACTATGCCCGGGAGATCCTGTCCTGGCTCAAGGAAAACCAGTAGATGCATCCTAACCACAATCATTCGACCAAGACACTCCCTTTACGCCTTGTGGCCTGGGAAATAACCCGGTCCTGTAATCTGGCCTGCAAGCATTGCCGGGCCGAAGCCCATCCTGAACCATTTGCAGGCGAACTGACAACAAAAGAAGCCATGGACCTGATTGATACTTTCCCGGCAACCGGGGACCCGGTGGTTATCTTTACCGGAGGCGAACCCTTGCTCAGGCCCGATGTGTTTGATCTGGTTGCTTATGCATCCAGCCTTGGACTTCGCTGCGTAATGGCTCCCAACGGCACCCTTATCACCCGGGAAAATGCCGGACTCATGAAGCAGTCCGGAATCCAGCGATGCAGCATCTCCATTGACGGACCAACAGCGCCAGAACATGATCTTTTCAGAGGGGTTCCAGGCGCTTTTGACCAAGCCATGACCGGGATCGAACATCTCAAAAGAGCTGGGATCCCTTTTCAGATCAATACTACTGTTACCAGGGACAACCTGGACAAATTCAAGGATATTTTCCAGCTGGCCCACAACCTTGGCGCTGTTGCCTGGCATATCTTCATGCTGGTTCCCACTGGGAGAGGATCTGAAATCTCTGACCAGGCTATTTCTGCCAGGGAATATGAAGAAGTCTTGAACTGGTTTTATGATTTCCGCAAAACCACAGATATGCATCTCAAGGCCACCTGCGCCCCCCACTATTACAGGATTATGCGTCAGAGGGCCAGACAGGACAATATTGCTGTAACCAAGGAGAACTTTGGCCTGGATGCCATGTCCAGGGGCTGCCTGGGCGGTATAGGGTTTTGTTTTATTTCCCATACCGGGCAGGTCCAGCCCTGCGGCTACCTCGAACTTGATTGCGGAAATATCAGAAAGCAGCCTTTTCCCGAGATCTGGAAAGGCTCATCCAGGTTCCTGGAATTAAGGGACATAAATCAGTATAAAGGAAAATGCGGAATCTGCGAATATCACCGGGTCTGCGGGGGATGCAGGGCCAGGGCCTTTACCATGGAAAAGGATCACCTTGCCCCGGAGCCTCTTTGCACTTATGAACCGGCCAGGACAAAAAAGGATTAAGGCATGTCAACTCAACCAGACTTATCCCGGGAAGATAGAAAAATCCTGGACATCATTCAGACTGATTTTCCTCTGGAATCAAGGCCTTACGCTGTTATCGGAGCCAAAATCGGCCTGACTGAGGCTGAAACCCTCAGCCGGGTCAGAAGGCTCAAGCAAAAAGGAGTCATCAGGAGAATCGGGGCCAACTTTCAGTCCAAAAAGCTGGGATGGCACAGCACCTTGTGTGCGGCCTGTGTTCCCCAGGACAAGATTGAGGAGTTTGTGGCCGAGGTTAACAGCCATCCCGGGGTGACCCACAATTATCTGCGCAGACACAGGCAGAATATATGGTTTACCTACATCGGCCCTTCTGAAGAAGCTGTCAGGAATGCCCTTCAGGAAATAACCCGCAAGACCGGCATAGAGATCCTGAACCTGCCTGCCAAAAGCATGTTTAAGATAAAAGTGGACTTTCCAATGGAGGATAGAGGCTGAACTGGTTGATCTGAGGCAGCAAAAAGCCGGGACAAATCCCGGACGGCTCAAGAAAAACCGGACCCCTTACAGGAAGGCCTGAAATATATGGGGCCCGGTTGAACAGATGCTTCTAGATCCTCTTTTTGACGAATTCAGCAAACTGTTTGGCAGTAAAACCGAATTTCTCAGCCAGGACCTTGCCTGGGGCTGACTCTCCAAATCTGTCCAGCCCATAGACGTATCCATCCAGCCCCACATACCTGTACCAGATGTCTTTTCTACCAGCTTCAATGGCGAACCTCTTCCTGACATGCCCAGGCAGGATGGTTTCCTTATACTCATCGTCCTGGGCTTCAAACAACTCCAGACACGGGGCGCTGACCACCCTGATCCTGGACGGGGCAAGAATTGAAGCAGCCTCCATGGCGATGTGAACTTCGGAACCCGAAGCAATGATGATTATTTCCGGGTCCTGAACGTCCTTGAGTATGTATGCCCCTTTTTCCACCCCGGTTGCGACCTGGGGAAACTTGTCAAGATCCAGAACCGGCACTCCCTGTCTGGTCAGCATTAAGGCACTGGGAGTTTTGGTCTGGGCCAAGGCTATTCCCAGGGATAGTTTCGTCTCCACGGCATCTGCCGGTCTGAACACATAAAAATCCGGGATAAGCCGCAAGGAACTGATGTGTTCTATGGGCTGGTGGGTGGGACCGTCTTCCCCGACATAGAACGAATCATGGGTGAATATATGGAGCACCGGAAGCTTCTGCAGCGCAGCCATGCGCAGGGCGTTTCTCTCGTAGTCGGAAAAAACAAGGAAGGTTGCTCCAAAGCCGATTACTCCCCCATGAAGAGCCATGCCGTTCAAGATTGCTCCCATGGGGAACTCCCTTACTCCAAACGGCAGGTACCTTCCGGACGGGTTGGTGACGTTATGAAAAATTCCGGTCCCTTCCCTGAATTTTACAGTCTGGTTAGAAGGGTCAAGGTCTGCTGATCCACCTAGAAAATTAGGCAGCTGATCCATCAAGGCATTCAAACAGGAACCAAATGCCTTGCGGGTTGCAATGTTCTGCCCGGGCTCAAAGTCTGGAAAATCAAGATGTCTGGACTCAGGTGCAGCATGGATGAAATTCCAAAACCTGGTCTTTTCTTCAGAGCTGCGCAGCACCTCATCAAGCCTGTGTTTCCAGTGATCCGCTTTCTGAATCAGGGATGAAAACCTGTCCTGGAAATGGTCCAGGGCGTCCTGGGGAAGGTAGAATTCCTTGTCCTGGGGAAGGCTGAGTCTTGCTTTGGTTTGAGATATTTCCTCTGGAGAAAAGGGAGCCCCGTGGGTTTTTTCACTGCCCTCTAAACTTGCACTGCCCTTGGCCATAACAGTATGACCGATGATCAAGGTCGGCCTCTGTTCTTCGGTCTTTGCAGCTGTAATGGCCTTTCGGATCTGGTCGTGGTCATGTCCGTCTATCTCTATGACCTGCCAGCAGAAGGCCTCAAATATTTTTTTATAATCAGAGCAGTCAGCCCGGTCTGTTGGTCCAGCCAGCTGAATCTTATTGCTGTCGTAGTAAACAATGAGCTTGCCAAGCCCCCATCCTCCAGCCAGAGCAGCACTGCCCAGAGAAATAGGTTCCTGCAGGTCTCCATCTGATGCCAGGACATACGTAAAATGATTGCAGATCTCAGATCCCAGGTTGGCCCGTAAAAAAGACTCGGCAACAGCCATGCCTACGGACATTCCCACCCCCTGTCCCAGGGGCCCGGTGGTGGCTTCGACTCCCGGAGTCATATGGTGTTCGGGATGCCCCGGAGTCCGGCTGCCCCACTGCCTGAAGGACTTCAGGTCGTCCAGGGTCAGAAAGCCGCTCATGCACAGCACACTGTAAAGAAGCATGGATTCATGCCCTGCTGACAGAACAAACCTGTCCCGGTTAAACCACTGGTCATCCTCAGGATTGAAATCAAGGAATTCCCTGAACAGAATATATAAATAATCGGCTGAAGACATGGCCCCACCAGGATGGCCGGAATCAGCCTTTCTGGTGCCATCCATGATCAGTCCCTTGATAATGTTGACTACTTTGTAATCGAGTTCTTTTGTCATTTGAAATCCCGTTTCAGACTTCTGGTTTAGCATGTGATTGTAATAACAGCCCTGCGTCAGGTGCCTCCTCATTATTAGGAGAGGATCAGCAGGACTGGACCATATTTTCCATCAGCTCGATCCGTTGAAGGTGCCTTCCTCCTTCAAAGGAAGAGCAGAGGAAAGCGTCCATAATACTTCTGGCCAGGTCAACCCCGATAATTCTTTCCCCCAGGCAGAGGACATTGGCATTGTTATGCATCCTGGACATTCTGGCCATGTATTCATTGGAGCACAGGGCTGCCCTAATCCCGGGAATGCGATTGGCTGCAATGGACATTCCAATCCCTGATCCACAGATGAGTATGCCCGGGCACCCGAGTTCCAGGACCTTGGTGCAGAGCTTTTTTGCATAAACCGGATAATCACAACTTGTCTTTTCTGAAGGTCCCACATCCATGATGTCATACCCATGGCCAAGGTGATCCATCAGGGTCTCTTTGAGATTCATCCCGGCGTGATCCGAACCAAAAACAATTTTTTTCTTCATGTTGCTGCTTACTTCTCTATCTTTTTTTAAAAATTCTTTTTCTTCGCTTTTCAACAAACATCTGCCTCCTGGCCAGCAGTTCTTTTTCCAGGTACAGGATCTCCTCATTCAAAAGTCCCATCTGCCCCAGGACAAGGTCCAGCTCAGGTGACTTGAAACTTACTTCAGATCCGGACTTTTTCGTCTCCTCCACCACCAGGTCGGCCAGCCTGATCTTTTCCTGGACAATTCTTTTTTTCAGCTGGCTGATTTCCCAGCTGACGCACAGGTTTTTGAAGGACCAGCCGATCTCGGTGAAAATCACGATCCATCCAGCCCGGAACAACTCAAAAGGACCAAGCCCGCTCTTCAGGGCGTGATCCTGCAAACACCGGTCAGTTGAAGATTTCATGGTTTCTGCCTCTTGCTCGTTGAAACTTGACATGACTTCCGGCCTGCGAATCCAGGTCTAAAATCCAGACCGGCAGAGAATGGTTGACTTGCCCGGGCCTGTCAAGCCCCTGGTCAACCCCCTTAAATTGCCTGCCAAAGTACCCGGCAGGCTGCGAAAATCTTAAAAATCGGGAAGATAAACCACGCCAGCCCCGGGAGGTGTTTCCAGGATAAGCTGATCATCTTCCCAGCCTTCTCCGTTAAAACTGACCGACCTGATCCGGACCAGAGCCCTGTCACTATCTGACAGCTCCATGTCCAACCTGGAATAATAACTGAACTCACCGTTTTCGGTCCTGTCCCCCAGCACCACCTGCCATCCCTGACCAGCCATGGAATGAACCGTTCCATCCTGGGCCAGGACCACCTCCTGGACCAGATGGTCTTTGACTTCATACTTCCAGCGGCCATTATAAATTATTGCCCGGTGATAAGTTTCCGGGACCAGCTCACCGAAAGCTCCAAGAAGGACCATGACCGTTGCCCTGAGGTCCAGAGGACTGGGATAGCCAAGCATGCTGGCCCCGAGGCTTCCGTCGTGATGGACGTACGTTGTGTTTTCCCCGGGAAAATACGCCTGCCACACCAGGTCGTCTTCATACCACATGGCTATGGTCTGGCCGAATCCGGCACTTAAATCCATGCGGATAGGATAATTGATCCTTCCCCACAAAACCGACCTGATCCGGTTCCTCTGACCAGGAGTAATATAACTGACAGAAGCGTTGATGAGAAAAGGCTGTCCAGGGGGTATTTCAGAAATCCCGGACAGAAAATCAGCCCAGACCGTTTCAGGGGGCCTTTCCAGAGGAATCTTTTTGGGGGCGCATCCGGCTAGTCCAAGAAAAATCAGCATGCATACCAGGGACCGGATAAAAAAGCTTCCTATCATTCCGGACCTGTTGCCTTTTCCTGCAGTTCGTCCTGAACCGTCTGGAGCTTGTCCAGAATTCTGTCAGGATCTTCAGGGTCATGGGCAAGAGCATTTTTATACCCGAAAAGGGCCAGATCGGGCATGCTCATGACCCTGGCAATGTCTCCATAGTGTTCCCATATTACAGGATCAGTATCGACAAGCTCTACTGCCCGCTGGATTTCCTTCCAGGCCAGGGAATAATTGCTCTGCCGGTAATAAACCCAGGCCAGAGAATCAATGTAATAGCCATTATAAGGGTCCAGGCTCAAAGCTCTTTTTATCAGTACCAAAGCCCTGTCCAGGTCCTTGTTGTCATCAGCCAGGGTATAGCCCACATAATTCAGGGCCTCATGATGATCCTGGTCTACGGAGATTATTTCTTCCATGACAGTCAAGGACATTTCCCTTTGGCCCATTTTGTCCAGAACAACCCCTTTTCTGAACAAAAGATCGCTGTTCAGAGGCCATTTTTCCAGTCCCAGCTCAATGACATCCAAGGCGGCCTGGTGATCGTCAAGGATCTCAAGCAGCACCGATTCAAAAAGAAAGAACCTGACCTCCGGAGTTTGAGCCGCCCTGCCCAACCTGGCCAGATCCAGGGCCTGCCCATAGTTCTTCTGTTCATAATGAATCTGGATCATGAAGGACAGGGACTGAAGGTAATAAAAATCATCTTCTGGAATATTGTGAAGCTGATCCAGAGCTTCATCTGGATCAGACCAACCCTCATAGGCTATCAGGGCCAGATAAAAGTAGACTGTTGGAGGATAAGCCCCCCTGAGCCTTATCTGATCCAGGATCTCATAGGCATGATCATAAAAACTGTTCCTTATGAACTGATTGGCTCCGTCCAGCCTGAACTGGACATCAACCGGGCCTCTTTCAAGAAAATCCAGGGCCTTGTCCGGATTGTTCAGTTTAAGGTTCAGTTCTATGATCCGCAGGATCAAATCAGGATTGGTTTCTCCAAAACCAAGGAGTTTTTCATAAATCTTTTCAGCCTGGAGATAGTCCCGGTCCTGTTCATAGATAAAAGCCAGTTCAGCCCAGGCCTGCAGAAACATCGGGTCTTCATCTACGGCCCGTCTCATGAATATGACCGCTTTTCTGCGGTCTCCCAGTTCAGCTGCAGCCCTGCCCATATAGTAGTATATCTCTGGCGTCCTTTGTCCTTCCGGAACCTGATCCAGGATGTCCATAACCTTGGGATGATCTCCCGCCTCCAGATAAAAAGAGGCCAGATCCAGCAGCACCCCCAGGTCGTGGGGAGCCTTTTCCCTGTACTGTTCAAGAACTTCCACAGCTTCATCCTGCCTGCCGGCGGCCAGCAGCAGTTCAGCCTGGAAAAAAAGCAGGTCAGGCTCACCAGGAAACAGGTCAGCCGCCTTTTGAGCAGACTCAACAGCCCTGTCCTGATCCCGTCCATTCCAGTAGGACCTGGCAAGCTCCATCAGCAGCTCGGCCGAAGGTCTGATCCGGACCATTTCCTCCAGATGAGCGGCCCCTTCCAGAAAATTCCCCCTGGCCAGATGGTCCTGGGCTCTCAGGTAGTTATAGATGAGCCTTGCTTCAACACCCAGGTCCTGAACCGGAGCTCCAGGCCCAGGACCTGGTTTGACAGCGCATCCGCAAAGCAGGACAAGGAACCCCAGAATAAATATGGTATTTTTGATCAGCATATCATTAATATCGCAGCAACCAGCCCAAGTCTGAATAATTATCGGTTCATCCTTGAAACCTGACTAGTTCCAGTCAGACTTCCAACCCTGAAGACCGGCTAATCCAGCCTGCATCCAGCTTCCAGGTCTGGGCCGCAATCCTCCCTGAGAAGTCTGTAGACCTTTGAACCGACTTCAAGGCCGCATTTAATGAATTCCGGCCCGTACATGCGGCCGGTCTCAGTCCTGAAGGTTTCACCGACACTTTCAATAAACTTAAGCCCCTTGGGAAAACGCTCAATGATCTCTTCCAGCGACCACTCTTCAAAACAGCATATTTCCCAGAGAGTGGTGATGAAATTGTCCGGCCCCCAGCGAAACTTGTCAGCGTCATAAAGAACATCGCTTAGAATCTGCTGCCTTTGGGAATCTGCACGTTCAGCATCCTTAAAGGCTTCATGGTTGCTTACGGCAAAGGCGATGTCTTCTTTGTCTTTACTGGAAAGAGGATAATTATTCAGGATCAACAGAGAAAATTCTGCCCCTTTGCGGGCGTGGTCTTCATCCTGGCGGCAGACATCATGAAGCAGTCCACACATCTGGGCCAGAATGCATGTCTTCTTGCTTTCAGCAGGCTTTTCCCAGGCCCTGGTTTCTATGATGGCCAGCATGCCGGCGTCAATGGCCACCTTTTTGGAATGTTCAATACCATGACCGAACCCATCATTGAGAAAGGGCAGGACATCCTCCCTGAGCCGCAGAATCATGGGGTGACTGAAAAATATATCCCTGGAAAGGGCATATTCTGAAGAAAACTGAGAATAAAATTCAAGATTGCACTGCCGGGCTATCATCCCCGCCTTATTCCTTACCCGGACCAGCTTGTCATGCATCGTCAATCCACTCCCTGGAAAAATCAGTTACATTTTCAGTAATCTGGCTCTTGATTTTTTCCAGCAACCTGGCTTCAATCTGCCTGACCCTTTCTCGGGTAATGCCGTACTTTTCTCCTATCTCCCTTAAAGTAATGGGTGATTCTGCCAGCAACCTCAACTCAATGATGTCCCTTTCCTTTTCATTGAGTTTGGGCAGCAATTCCTGTATATTCTGATTCAAAATTCCGGCTGTCTCTTCCTGAAGCAGGATCTCCTCTGCCCCATCGCCAATGGCCGGGATCACGTTCATAGGAGTTATTTCCGAGTCATCACTGTAAGGCATGTCCAGGGAAAGGTCGTGCTGACCAAGTCGCTGTCCCATTTCCACCACGTCGGCCTGGGAAACATCCAGATTCTGAGAAATGGTGTCCGCGTCTGGAGTAATGCCCAGAGATTCCAGACGCTGCTTTTCCTTGCCCAGGTTATAGAACAGCTTGCGCTGGGCCTGGGTGGTCCCCACCTTGACCATCCTCCAGTTGTCCATAATAAACTTGAGTATGTAGGCCCTGATCCAGAAAGAAGCGTAATAGGAAAATTTGATCCCCTTGTCTGGATCAAACTTTTTCAGGGCTTTCATAAGCCCCACGTTGCCTTCCTGGATCAGATCCAGGACATTTTTCATCCACTTGCGCTGGAACTCCATGGCTATCTTCACCACCAGGCGCAGGTTGGAAGTGACCAGCTTCAGGGCTGATTCACGATCCCCATCTTCTCTGTACTTCCTGGCCAGTTCAAATTCTTCTTCAGCCGACAAAGGAGGGAAGCGACCCAGCTCACGCAAATAAATTTTCAGCGGATCAGTCACACACGGAGTTGAACCCTTGTTCGCACAGATATCTTTAATATCTTTATTTTTTTTCTGCTGATCCGGCTTGGACTTTCCAGAAGTATTTTTGTCTTTTATGGTCATTGAGACAATCCACGGATGTTATTCTCAGTTCAAAATAAGCAAGGCTCCATCCCCCTGGTCCGGAAAAGAGTCAGGGCCAAATCAAAAAAGGCCCGGTCAGCTCTAAATCAACCAGCAGGATGCAGTCTGGATGCCCTGTCAAGGCTGAACCAGGGATTTTTGAGCTTATAGTTTTTGTTTGTCCTTTTCAATAAATTTCAGTATGCCGTTTTCTTTACGATTTATCAAATAGTCAAGAAGGCCTCCGGTACATCCGAAGCGCCAAACTACCACCCGCCAGGAGTTGCAGGCTTTTTCATGCGCTTTTCACAACTGCTGAACAATGACCGGATAATCATCTTTGATGGAGGCATGGGGACCCTTCTCCAATCCAGAGGACTCAAACCCGGCCAGTCTCCTGAAGATTTGGGCCTGGCTCGCCCTGAAATCATCAGGGAGATCCACAGCCTGTACATCTCGGCAGGCTCCAGAATAATCACTGCCAACACCTTCGGCGGCACCAGGTACAAATTGCGTCCAGACGTGGACCCATTGGACTTCAACAGAAAAATGGCAGAAATTGCTGTCCTGGCTGCTGAAGGCCGGGCTATTGTAGCCGGGAGTGTTGGTCCGACCGGGAAAATACTGGCCCCCCTGGGAGATATTTCCTTTCCAGAACTACTGACTGCCTTTAAGGAACAAATCAAGGGACTGGCTTTGGGCGGGGCAGACCTTATCCTGGCCGAGACTCACTTTGACCTGGCCGAAGCCAGGGCAGTGGTCATCGCTGCCAGAGAAGTATGCGATCTC
The DNA here is from genome assembly GCF_000686525.1 of Desulfonatronovibrio hydrogenovorans DSM 9292. Classification (NCBI taxonomy): domain Bacteria; kingdom Pseudomonadati; phylum Thermodesulfobacteriota; class Desulfovibrionia; order Desulfovibrionales; family Desulfonatronovibrionaceae; genus Desulfonatronovibrio; species Desulfonatronovibrio hydrogenovorans. The sequence continues at coordinate 673,523 of NZ_JMKT01000008.1, read as the reverse complement.
CCTGTAGCTGTATCCATGACTTTTGAAAAGGGACAGAGCCTGACCGGGACTCCCCCTTCAGTATTTCTCGACACAATGCAGAATCTTGGCGTGGACATCATAGCCATTAACTGCAGTTCAGGTCCTGAAGACTTCATTCCCCTGGTCAAATCCATGCTGCCCCGGCTGGAAACCCCGTTGCTGATCCAACCCAATGCCGGCCTGCCGGTCCTGGAAAACGGGCAGACCGTGTTCAAGCTGGGCCCTGAAGATTTTGCTCAGAGACTTTTTCCTTTTCTCAAGATGGGGGTCAAGTTTCTGGGAGGATGCTGCGGCACCACCCCGGACCACATCAAGGCTTTGTCATCCATGGTCCGGGACTACCTATGGCACAAACCCGAGCCTGAGGACAATCCCTGTATCATTCTAACTTCCAGAAGCAGGAGTGTTCCCTTTGGATTCAGCCATGATCCGGTCCTGGTGGGCGAAAGGATAAATCCAACCGGAAAAAATGATTTGATAAAGCAGCTCCAGGGTTTTGAACTGACAAGGGCTTTGGAGCTGGCAGAAGAACAGATGGAGCAGGGCGCTCAGGTCCTGGATGTGAATGTGGGTGCTCCCATGGTGGATGAGCCTGCGCTTCTCCCGGCCTTGACCAGGGAACTGGTCTCAAAGTTCGACTTTCCTTTATGTATTGATTCCAGCAGTATCCAGGCCATAAAAAACGCCCTGCTGGAATATCCTGGAAGTCCCCTGGTCAATTCCATAAGCGGAGAGCAGGACAAGATGGATTTACTGGGACCTTTATGCCGGGACATGGGCGCGCCCTTTATCCTGCTGCCTCTGGAAGGAAATAAACTTCCTGCCACTGCTGGCCAGCGGATCAAAATAATCAACAGACTCCTTGAAAAGGCCCTGGACCTGAACATCCCCAAACGTTTGATCCTGGTTGATGCACTGGCCCTGACCCTGTCCTCCCATGGCGGTGCAGCCAAGGACTGTCTGACGGTAATCAGACACTGTCGTGATGAATTGGGGCTGGGAACCATAATGGGGCTTTCCAATATTTCCTTTGGTCTTCCAGCCAGGGAACTGGTCAACTCAACCTTTCTGGCCATGTGCCTTTGTTCAGGCATGAGTTCACTCATTGCCAATCCTGGATCGGCCAGACTCATGGAAACCCTTTCTGCAGCCAGAGTAGTCCTGGGGCATGATCCCATGGCCCAGGACTTTATCCAGAACTACTCATCATGGAAACCTTCCGGAGTTTTGAACAGGGCTTCTGCCCGCGAAAAATCCGTTTTTGCCTCATCCCTGCAGGAAGCCGTAATAAAAGGAAAAAAAGAATCCATTGTCCGCCTGATAAAGGATGAAATCAAGAACGGACGAGGCCCCTTTGAGATTGTCAGCCAGGAAATGATTCCAGCCATCAATATTGTGGGCGAAAAATACGAAAAAAGGGAATACTTTCTTCCTCAGCTCATTCTTAGTGCAGAAACCATGAAAACAGGCTTTGAATTCCTGAAGCCCATGCTGAAAAAAAACGAGGAAGATCAGGGTCCGACAGTAGTAATGGCCACGGTTGAAGGCGATATTCACGATATCGGAAAAAATATCGTCTCCCTGATGCTCAGAAATTACGGCTTCAACGTGGTGGACCTGGGTAAGGATGTTCAGGCCGGAGAGATAGTTGACACAGCAGAAAGACTTAAGGCAAAGGTTATTGGACTGTCCGCCCTCATGACCACAACTATGGTCAAGATGGAGGAAACCATTGCCCTGGTCAGGCAAAAAAGCCTGAATTGCAGAGTCATGGTCGGAGGAGCAGTGGTCACTCAGGCCTTTGCTGACCGCATCAGGGCCGACGGCTACGCAGAAGATGCTGTGGCAGCCGTCAAACTTGCCCAGCAGCTTAGCCGTCCTGGACAGGGAGAATCATGAAAAACCTTTTTTTTACTTTAACCCTTTTTCTTTTATTTATCATGCCTGTCCAGCCGGTTCAGGCCCAGGACATACCAACGGTCAACCCCCAGGACATTGAAGAGGTCATCCGCCAGGAACAGGGCCGGGTCCTGCTATTGAACTTCTGGGCTACATGGTGTGCGCCGTGCAGAGCGGAAATCCGGGAGCTGGTCAAAATCAGAGAGGCATATTCCCCTGATGACCTGTCCATAATTGGTCTGTCCCTGGATTTTGACCCCGGGATGATCCCTGCCTTCATGGAAAGAATGGACATGAACTATCCGGTTATGCATGCCACTGATCAGGTCATGAGCAGCATGGAGATAGACAGCATCCCCTACACCCAGATATTCAAACGCGATGGGAATCTGGCTCATGAGTTTTTTGAACTTGTTGAAACTGAAATTCTGCTGGAAATAATTGACGAGCTGACCCGGGAATAAAATTGGATAAATATTTTCTGCGCAAGGCGCGAATCAGCGATGTCAAGTCCATTCACACCATCTTGATGGACTGCTCAAAACAAGGGCTGCTCCTGCCCCGATCTTACAGCGACTTGTACGGGCATTTACGGGATTACTATGTCATTGCCAGGGATCATGGCCCGGATGTCCTGGGCTGCTGCGCCCTGAGCATTGTTTGGGAGAGTCTGGCAGAAATCAGGTCCCTGGCTATTGTTTCGGAACTAAGAGGAATGGGCTGGGGCCGAAAGCTGGTTGAGTCCTGTCTGAGCGAGGCCATAACCCTTGGCATATACAAAGTATTCACCCTGACTTACCAGTCAGCCTTTTTTTCCAGACTGGGTTTTGTTGAGATCTCCAAGGACGTTCTGCCTCAGAAGGTCTGGGCTGACTGCCTGCGCTGCCCTAAGTTTCCCGATTGCGACGAAACAGCCATGCTCATGGAAATGTAATGTCCTGCATGTTCTGCAGAATCACCAGCCATAAAAAAAACAGGATTTAGCCAATGCATCTAAAGGAAGTTTTCGGACAAGATGTCATCCGGAAGAGAATAGAGGAAATGGCCAAAGACATTTCTTCTGACTTCCAGGACAAACCTCTGGTAACGGTATGCGTGCTTAAGGGTGCTTTTATTTTCTATGCCGATCTGGTCCGGTCCATGTCCATTGATCCTGAAATGGACTTTGTCCGGATGTCCAGCTATGGTGATCAGACTTCCTCTTCGGGCAAGGTGATTTTTTCCAAGGATATGGAAATCCCCATCAAGGGAAAACATGTCCTGATCGTTGAGGATATTGTGGATACGGGACGTTCGGTGTCGTATCTCAGAAGGGTCCTTGAAGCCCGTGGTCCCCAGTCCATCAGTGTCTGCGCCCTTATCGACAAACACGAACGACGGGAAGTGGACGTGAAAGTCGACTATGCGGGTTTTGCCTTGCAAAGGGGATTTATTGTGGGTTACGGGCTAGACTATGCAGAAAAATACAGGAATCTACCTGGTGTTTTTGAAATAGTTCCTGACTAGTTGACAGCAGGCTTTCCTGATTTTCTTAATGAAAATTCCGGAAAAACCCTGTCCATGGCTTGTCAGGATAGCCCGGTAAAAAAGCATTAAACATACTGCTCATTCCAACCGGAGATCAGCTATGATAGTCCAGTGTCCCAACTGCAATACCAAGTACAATTTCGACGATTCCAGTCTCAGTGACTCAGTCAAGGTTCGCTGCACAAGATGTAAACATGTGTTCAAGGTGTCACCCCTTGATGATAAAGATGATTCCCAGTTCCAGGACACTGATGCTGATTTTTCTCTGGGGACCAAAAAAAGCAGGAAAAAGAAAGAGGCTGAAGAAACCCCCCAATGGGACCCCAATGACCTGAACGTGGATCTTGTCCCCCCGGTCAACAAAAAACTGGAACGGCGCAAAGCCATCAGGTCAGGGCTGATTTCTCTGGCTGTCATTGCCCTCATCGGACTTGGGCTGTATTATGTCTTGCCCAGGATGGACAACAGCCTGAGCATATCTTTTCTGGACAGTCAGCCCCCCAAGGAGGAAGAGACTGATAAGGAGTTTACAGAAGAAGACGTCAAGGACATCTCCCTGGACAACATTCGCCAGTACTTTGTCAGCAATGACAAGATCGGGCAGCTCTTTGTCATCGAGGGACAGGCTGTGAACAATTTTGATGTGCCCAAATCCATGATAAAACTGCGGGCCACCCTTTACAATGCCCAAGGGAACCAGGAGGTCAGCAAAGACTTCCTGTGCGGCAATGTGGCTTCCCTGTTTCAGCTCCAGGTCTCTTCCCAGGAAGAGCTTGAATCAACCCTCCAAGCCAGGCTTGGCATTCTTACCACCAATAAATTCATCGAGCCCGGGGGCTACACTCCCTTTATGGTGGTATTCTATAACCCGCCCGAAGAAGTCCAGGAGTTCGGCCTGGAAGTAATTGAGGCCCATGACCCTGCTCCCTGATCTTTAATGAAAGGCAAAATCACTTACTTCTGCACAATATGCAAGGCCCCTTCTCCCCGCTGGCAGGGCCAGTGCCCAAGATGTGGTGAATGGAACACTCTGGAGCCGGGTCGATCCCGGCAGGACAGACCTGGTCAAGACCCGTCTTCAGGAGCTCAGCCGGTAGACATCAAGTCAGTGGATACTGCTTTTGCTGACTCCATCAGCACCTCAATGTCCGAACTGGATGACCTCCTGGGCGGGGGCATAGTTCCAGGTTCGGTTATCCTTCTTGGGGGAGAACCCGGGATAGGAAAATCAACCCTCCTGCTCCAGCTTTGCGCCGCCATGGCAGGAAAAGACAGCCCTTCCCTTTATGTCAGCGGTGAGGAATCTCTGCCCCAGATCAGGTCCAGAGCTCAACGGCTGGGCCTTCTGGAAAATAAGATCCAGGCTGTTTCCACAAATTCTCTGGAAGACGTCCTGAACACCTTTACCTCTGATCTGAACTTCAGGCTCATGGTCATTGACTCGGTTCAAACCCTGGTCAGTCCAGACCTTGATTCCATTCCAGGCACCCCTTCCCAGATCAGGGCTGTATCATCAATGCTCATCCAGAAAGCCAAGGAGACGGATACCTGTATAATCCTTGTGGGCCACGTGACCAAAGAAGGGCAGATAGCCGGTCCCAAAATGCTGGAACATATGGTTGACACCGTCCTTTACCTTGAAGGAGACAAAGAGCATCTGTTCAGGATACTGCGGGTGGTCAAGAACAGATTCGGACCGGCCAATGAACTGGTCATGTTTGAAATGACCGGTACAGGACTGAATATAGTCAATGATCCATCAACTTTTTTCCTTCAGGCCAGGGACCCTGCTTTGAGCGGTTCGGCCGTGGTCATGGCCGTGGACGGACAAAAACCCTTTGCCGTGGAAGTCCAGGCCCTGGCCAGCTCGAGTTTTCTGGCCATCCCTCGAAGGACCGCCCTGGGATTCGACCTGAATAGACTGCATCTCCTCCTGGCGGTGATGGAAAAAAAACTTAATCTTAATCTGGCCCAGTCAGACATCTATGGAAAAATTGGCGGAGGTCTGAGGCTCGGAGACCCTGGCATGGATCTGGGGCTGGTGGCAGCTGTTTTGTCTTCCTTTCACAACCAGAGTCTGCCTGAACGCTCTGTTTTCTGGGGGGAAATCGACCTCAATGGTCAGGTCAGGCCGGTCCTGGCCCAGGATCTGAGGATGAAGCAGGCTCTAAAGCTGGGCTACAAACCCGTATTCTGCCCCAAGTCCCCCAATTGCAGGACAGGGCTGGCCACCATCATGGAACTGCAGGATCTTCTTTTTAACTGATACAACCCTGCCCTGGGTTTGACTGCCGCCAGAAACAGCCTGATTTCCAGGATCTGTCTGTAATCCCTGGGACAGCGCTGTCTATAGCTTTTTTCTTTTTTTCAGCCAGGCCAGAAGCCTTGGCTCGTGACCCTGGGCCTTGGGGGTATAGAATTTTCTGCCAGCCAGATCAGCCGGGAGATATTCCTGACTTATCCAGGCTTCAGGGTAGGCGTGAGGGTACCTGTAGCCCTGGCCATATCCCCACTCCTTGTGCAGGCTGGTGGAAGGATTTCTCAAATGCAGGGGCACAGGCCTGGGTCCGTTTAAACGGACCTCTTTCTGAGCGGCCAGATAGCCGGCATAGGATGAATTGGACTTGGGAGCCAGAGCGAGGTAGACAACAGTTTCAGCCAGCGGAATGAATCCCTCGGGCATTCCCACAAATTCCACCGCATGCTGGCAGGACACAGCCACTGGCAAGGCCATGGGCTCGGCCAGTCCGACATCTTCAGAAGCAGACAGGACCAGTCTGCGGCAGACAAATCTTGGATCCTCCCCTGACTCCAGCAAGCAGGCCAGATAATAAAGGGCTGCATCTGGATCGCTTCCCCTGATGGACTTGATCAGGGCCGAGGCCAGTTCGTAGTGACTGTCTCCGTCTCGGTCCCCCCTGATGACCGCATCAGGCAAGGCTGTTTTGAGCCGGTCAGGCTCAAGGTCTTTTGGATCAAGATCCCGGACATATTCCAGAAGGTTCAGAAAAATCCTGGCATCACCGCCGGCCAGGGCAGCCAGCAGCTCCTGGCTGCTATCCGGAATCGGGTGATCAATGACCTTTTGCGCTCTGGCTGCAATCTCCAGCAGCTCAACCCGGCTGAGGCTCCTGAGCCTTAATATGTTCATCCTGGACAAAAGCTGACGGGTCACGCTGAATGATGGATTTTCAGTGGTTGTGGCCAGGAGGATTATCTCTCCGGTTTCCAGCAGAGGAAGAAAAAAATCCTGCTGGGCCTTGGAAAAACGGTGGAGCTCATCCAGGATGAGAATCTCGATGCCGGAAATCCTTTTCCGCAGCTCTGCCAGACCCACTTCAGGGGCGCTCAGCCGGATATGTTTTTTTCCCTGACCTGCGGCGATGATCAGGGCCAAAGTGGATTTCCCACATCCAGGAGGGCCAAAAAAAAGGGTGCTCTGTAATCGAGTTCCCTGGATCATGGCCTTGATTCTGGTTTTTAAATGACTTTGCCCGACAAATTCTTCTAGGGATCCGGGCCGGATCTGTTCGGCAAGTGGCTTTTGCATCTAGGGTGCTGAACTCCTGGCTGAAGCAGGTCATGAAAAACCAGCACAGCTGTTTCAAAACTGATACCAGTTATTTTTCCTGTCTCTGAAACAGCTAGTCTTTTTCGGCCTCCTTGATGGCCTTGGTCAGTTTCTGCTGGTCATCCTTGAACAGCTTGTAGTTCAAGGAATCCACCAATGCCTGGCGGCTCGCCTCAATTATATTGAATGAAACTCCCACAGTCACCCATTGGGAAGTATGGTCTGCAGACTCAATAAGCACCCTGACCCTGGAAGCGGTTCCTGAATAGTTGTTGGTATTGTTCACCGAAAACACCCTGACCTTGAAGTCAGCCAAGTGCATTTCAGACAGGGACGGATAGAACTTTTCCAGGGCCTTGCGCAGGGAGTTATCCAGAGCATTGACCGGCCCTTTACCGGTGGCTGCCGTGTGCTCAAGCATTCCCCCCACCCGGACCATGACCGTAGCCTCGGAAAAGGGCTCTTCATCTTTATCCCGCTTGGATTCCAGGACCCTGTATGAGTCCAGGGTGAAATATTTCCTGGCCCGCCCCAGGGTCCTGTTAAGCAAAAGCTCAAAAGAAGCCTCTGCAGCTGAGTATTCGTAACCCTGACTCTCCAGGTTCTTGAGTTTGGATAAAAGATCCAGGACAAAAGGATCATCCTTGTCCAGGTGAAACCCGTATCTTTTGGCTTTAAACAGGATGTTGCTCTGGCCGGCCAGGTCTGACAGAAGGATGCGCTGTTTGTTGCCCACCAGCTCCGGCACAATATGCTCATAAGTCCTGGCATTACGACGTACAGCGCTCACATGAATCCCCCCTTTATGGGCGAATGCCGACCTTCCCACAAATGGCTGACGATGAAAAGCGCCCAGGTTGGCTATTTCGGCCACATAATGGGCAGTAGAAGACAACAGACTCAGCTTTTTCTCAGGCAGGCATTTTACCCCCATCTTGAGCTGCAGGCAGGGGATGATGGAACAGAGATTTGCATTACCGCACCGCTCGCCGTAGCCATTAATGGTCCCCTGGACCTGGACAGCTCCAAGCTCCGCAGCCATGAGGGAATTGGCCACAGCCAGTTCAGAGTCATTGTGGGTGTGGATGCCAAAGGGCATATCCGGAATCCTGCTTTTCACTTCCCTGACTATTTCGCTGATTTCAGTGGGTGTGGACCCCCCGTTGGTGTCACACAGGATCACAACATCAGCCCCCCCCTCAAGGGCTTTTTCCAGGCAGGAAACAGCGTAGTCCCTGTTGGCCTTGAACCCGTCGAAAAAGTGTTCTGCATCAAAAAAAAGCTCTCTGACCCTGGGCCTTAAATAGGCCAGAGAATTGTAAATCAGCTCAAGGTTTCTTTCCAGAGTGGTTCTTAAGGCATCATGGACATGTACGTCCCAGGTCTTGCCGAATATCGTAACCACATCAGTCTCAGCAGCAATCAGGGCTGCCAGGTTGGAATCTGTTTCCGGAGTTTTTTTAGCAGGATGGGTGCTGCCAAAGGCAGCGATCCTGGAGTTCTTAAGGGCGTAATTCTTGATCTCCCTGAAAAACTTCTGATCAGTGGGATTGGATGCTGGCCAGCCGCCTTCGATGTAGTGGATTCCCAGTTCATCTAGTTTGCAGGCTATTCTTACCTTGTCTTCGGTTGAAAAGTGAACGTCCTCGGCCTGGGAACCGTCGCGCAGAGTAGTGTCATATATTTTTATTGTACTCATGATGTCCTGGTCAAATCTAAAAGGATGGATCCTGATCCGCTCAGATTTTCTTTAAAAAAATTAACAGGTGGTCCTGACTGCCTCATGATCCAGGCCAAAGGCCTCGTGCAGAGTACGCACAGCCAGTTCAGTGTATTTCTCTTCAATGAGGCAGGAAATCTTGATCTCCGAAGTGCTGATTATCATAATATTGATATTCTCATTTTTCAGAGCAGAAAAAGCAATGGCCGCCACTCCGGCATGGTTGCGCATACCTACTCCAATAACCGAAACTTTGGCCACATCAGCATCGTACAGGACGTCTTTTGCCCCGATTTCACCCTTGATCCTCTCCAGGATCTTGATGGTTTCCTTGATATTACCTTTGGGTACGGTGAAAGTCATATCGGTTTTGCCTTCCCTGCTGGGATTCTGAACAATCATATCCACAACAATATTGGCTCCGGAAATGGGCTCGAATATCTTGGCCGCTACTCCGGGTTCATCATATACCCCAGCCAAGGTGATCCTGGCCTGATCCTTATCATAGGCTACCCCTGAAACCATTGCCGATTCCATGCTCTTATCCTCCTGAACGACTAAAGTTCCGGGCTCATGGCTGAAGGTGGATCGCACATGGACCGGAACATTGAATTTTTTGGCGAATTCCACCGACCTGATCTGCAGGACTTTGGCCCCCATGCTGGCCATTTCCAGCATCTCATCATAGGCTATCTTCTTGATCTTCCTGGCCTGGGGGCAGATATTCGGATCAGTGGTGTATACCCCGTCAACATCAGTGTAGATCTCACAAACTTCAGCGCCCAGGGCGGCTGCCATGGCCACCGCCGAGGTATCAGACCCTCCCCGTCCCAGGGTGGTTATGCGCTGCTCACAGTCGCACCCCTGAAATCCAGCCACCACCAGCACGTCGTATCTGGTCAACACATCCTGGACGATTTCTTTGTCGATATCCAGTATCCTGGCCCTGCCAAAACTCTTGTCAGTCCTGATGGGTATCTGGAAACCAAGAAAAGACCTGGCCTTAATCCCGCAATCCTTGAGAATCATGCTGAACAGGGCGACCGAAGTCTGCTCCCCTGTAGCCAGAAGGACATCCATCTCACAGGGATCAGGACTTTTGGACCAGGAATGAGCCATGTCTAAAAGTCGATTAGTTACTCCGGACATGGCCGAGAGAACAACCACGACCTTATAACCGTTGTCCAGGGCCTTTAAAACCTTCTCCCTGACCTTGTGCATACACTCAAGGTCAGCCACCGAGGTCCCGCCAAACTTTTGCACCAGAATCCGCATCCGGATCATCTCCTTATTAAATCAATCCCAACCATAAAGACTGGGTTGAGAAAGTTGCGCTATCCAATTGATTCCAGGTCCAGCTGGACTTGCCCAACTGAACTTAACTGAACCACCCTATGATCCTTTTTAATCTGTATTTCAAGAACTAGGGCCTGCTCCGGCATCAGCCGAGCAGGAAGCAGCTCGCTCCACTCCACCAGGACCAGCCTGTTTCCTTCAAACAGGATATCTTCACTTTCCGGATCAAGACCAGCACCTTCCAGCCTGTATAAATCAAAATGGGCCGTCTCAGGTGTAGTGGGATAAATATTCAGGATATTAAAGCTGGGGCTGCTCACCTCAGCTTCAGCACCTCCAGGCAGACCAGACACGATCCCCCTGATCATGGTCGTTTTGCCCGCACCCAGAGGTCCCCTGAACATCACGGTTGGATATTCTGCACTCCTCATCAAGAGCCGGGCCAGCTTTTGACCAAAATCAAGGGTGGCTTCCTGGTCTTTCAGATCAAAACAGATTTTTTCAATTCTGCCCACTGAACAGCATCTCACATCAACAGTTCAACTGCCGCCAGACAATCTATTTTTCCTTCATCAGGGTCTTGAGCACATCAGCCTTGCCCACAACTCCCACCAGCCTGCCATTTTCCACCACAGGCAGGGTGTGAAACTTTTTATTGACCATTATTTCAGCCAGATCCTCAAGGCCTGTGTCTTCGCCTACATGTACAGGAGACGGGGTCATGGCATCCTCCACCCTGGCCGCAGCGATTTTTTTGATCTCCCTGTCCATTTTCGAAGTAGAGCCAAGAGGGAGGAGACTGTCAAAAAGAGTAAATAAGGAAGGAACAGGAATCTTTCTCTGCATGGCCACCAGATCACTCTGACAGATGATTCCCACTAGTTCATTCTGATCGTTGACAACCGGAATCCCGTTTATATTTTTCTCCAGAAGCAGCTTTGCTGCCTCGGGGATCTCGGTTTCCGGCCGGACCACGATGGGGTTTTTGGTCATTATATCCTTGGCAGTAATCATTATTTTCAATTCCTTTGTAATTATTATTTCATCAGAGGGGCTGGAAACACCCAGCCAGGAGTAATGAATTCATTATAGATCAGAATAACGAATCAGGACAGCATTCGGTTTCCTTGCTTCTGACCTTGGCCAGAATTCCTGGAAGAGCATCAGCAATTTCCCTGGCCAGGTTGCCCCTGAAGGGATAGGCCTTAGCCAGCTCTTTGCCGGCCAGACCATGCCAGTAGACCCCGATATTAGCGGCATCCACAGGTTCAAGATTCTGGCCCATAAGGCTTCCAATAACCCCGGCCAGAACGTCCCCGGCTCCGCCCACAGCCAGGTTGGGCACGGCAAAAGGTGACACGTAGAATGGGGACTCCTTTCCGGCAATAATGGTACACGCCCCCTTCAGGACCAGATTCCCTCCGAACTGACGGATGAATTCCCTGGCAAAGTGCGTCCTGTCTCTGTTTACTTCAGTGGCTGTGGTATCAAAAAACCTGGCCATTTCCCCGGGATGCGGGGTAAAAATTACATCCTCGGCCTTGGCCATCTTCTTGAACAGATTCTTATCCCTGGCAAAAAAGTAGAGAGCATCGGCATCAAAGAGTGACCTGGGATGTATATTATCAAGGTAGGCCTTGATAAAACCGGCAGTGTCTGAAGAACGTCCCATGCCAGGACCTACTATGACCGAGCTGAACTTAGGCAACCAGGGAACCAGGTCCTGCATCAGCCCTTTATGCCAGTCCTGGGAATCACCCAGGGGAAGGACCATAATCTCCGGCCATCCAGCCCTTATCTCCCGGGCCAGGGCACCGGGACAGGCAATGGTCACCAGTCCTGCACCGGCCCGCAAAGCTCCCAGGGCCGAGAGCACTGCAGCCCCGGAAAGACCGCTTGAGCCACCCACCACAAGGACATGACCGCCTTCGCCCTTGTGCATGGTTTTCTTGGGAAAAGCCACCTGGTCCAGAACCTGGATATTCAGGGCAAAATGCTGAGGAGGGTTGTCCCGTTTAATTTTTTTGGGGATTCCAATCTTCCCCACCGAAAGGCAGCCCACGTACTCCCTTGCATCAGGCTGGAGAAGACCCAGCTTGGCCTCTTCAAAGGTTATGGTGTCGTCGGCCCTGACCGCAACCGGACTGGGCTTACCCGTAATACCATCAATACCCGAGGGTATGTCCAGGGATATTACGTAGCTCTTTTTGGCCAGTTTGTTTATAGCCTTGATCCATTCAATGTAGCTGTCCCGCAGCTGACCGGAAAATCCGGTTCCCAAAAGACCGTCAACTATAATGTCCACTCCTTTTAGAAAATCAAGATTGTACTCATGCAGGTACATCAAAGGAATATCAAGGCTTCGGACCAGGGAAAGATGATAGGCAGCAGCCCCGGCATATTCCTTGAGCCTTTTGGAATGAAGGATCATCACCTTTACGTCATGATTCCACAAATGCCGGGCCAAGGCAAAGGCATCACCACCGTTGTTTCCTGATCCGGCAAAGACCAGGGCTGATCCTCCCCGGAAATTTTCAAACCTGAACTTGATGGTGTTCAATGCCTCCCGACTGGCGTTTTCCATGAGTATTTCAGGCAAAATCCCCAGCTCATCCATGGTCAGCCTGTCCCACTCAGCCATTTCTTCAGGAATCGGTAAAGGTAAATACATTATGACCACCCCCAGGTCGTTTGGATATTATGTTAATCTTTCAAGAATGACCACAGCAGCCGCAGTGTTCCGGCCATGACTCATGGACAAGTGAATCCTGTCAGCCCCGAGTTCTCTGGCCCGCTCAAGAGCGGGACCGGCAAACATAAGCTCTGGTGCTCCCAAGCTGTTGTTCGAAATTTCCAGGTGCTGCAGGGTGATTCCTCTGGAAAACCCGGTGCCCAGAGCCTTTACTCCGGCCTCTTTGGCAGCGAATCTTGAGGCGAGATAGAAAACAGGGTCAACAGGAGGAAGTTTTTCCGACTCATTGGGTGTAAGGATCCTGGAAACAAAACGGCCTCTGAATTTCTTGAACACAGAATCCACTCTGCTGATTTCCACCACATCCAGGCCTAATCCTACTATCATTTCAACCTGTGGATATCCTGTCCAGGACAGGATATCTGATAACTCTGTTACTCCACAAAATTCTGAATAATGTCAGACATGGCCTTCACTGCCTCGGCCATCCCGGTAAACACGGCCCTGGAAATAATACTGTGGCCAATTGAAAACTCATGGATACCGCTGACTTTGGAAAATCCGAAAATATTATGGTAATTAAGACCGTGACCAAGGTTGACCTTCAAACCGAGCCCCTGGGCATGGCGGATTCCTGAGACTATCTTTTCCAGTTCCTGCTGCCTCTCTTTGTGCCCGGCTGCATCAGCATAATGCCCGGTATGGATCTCCACATACTCGGCACCCGCCCTGGCCGCAGCATCTATTTGCCTGGGGTCGGCATCAATGAACAGACTGCTCCTTACCCCCGATTCATGGAAAGGTGTCAGAAAATCAGACAGTATTTTTTCCCTGCCCACGCAGTCCAGACCGCCTTCTGTGGTCAACTCTTCGCGTTTCTCCGGGACAAGGCAGACCATATAAGGCTTGGTCTTCAAAGCAATTCTCTGCATTTCTCCTGTGGCAGCCATTTCGAAATGCAGGTTGGTCTTGAGAGTTTCCCGTAACAGTTGCACATCCCTGTCCTGGATGTGCCTGCGGTCCTCACGCAAATGAACAATTATTCCTCTGGCTCCGGCCATTTCTGCCAGATGGGCTCCTGTAACCGGATCCGGCTCGACCCCCATTCTGGCCTGTCTGATGGTGGCTATATGATCGACGTTTACAACCAGTACCGGCATTGCCTTCTCCTCAACTTGTGATAAATTTAAAACTTTTCTCTCATGGAAAATAAAAAGTCAAGGGCCGGGGATGCTGTCTCCTCTGGCAGATCCGGCCTGGCTTTGATTATCAGTCAAATCAGGCCGGCACAAAAAACTCAATCTCCTTGCCCTCTTTCTAACCAGATGGTAACATTGGTTACCAAATTGAAATTTATCCTGGACAGACAGTGGCTGATTAACCTGAACCAGCAGCAGGTTACTCCAGACGAACAGACAACTACCTGTGTCCAGATGGATTCAGCCGGAACCTGACTAGAAATCAAGATGATTTCTCATCAACCTTGGCGTTTAATTTGCTTATCATTTATTAAACCTCATAAAACAACCGGCCCTACAAGCTATGCTCAACAAAAAAAAATCTGCTTCCTGCCATGGACTGACCATAATCGAAGCCCTGCTGACCTTGGCCATTATTTCAATATTATCGGGTATCGCCCTGGTATATATCAATTCTGACAGCTTCCGTTTAAACTCTGAAGCCAGGAACTTAAGATCTGCACTTTCTCAGGCCCGGATGCTGGCTGTAAAAACGAATCAATCTGCTACAGTCAAAATCTGGACCGGAAAATACGAAGACAGCTCAGGAGTAGTAGTGGATCTGCAAGCCCAGGGATTAACACTGGCCTTTTCCGGTGGAGGAAGCCTGCCTGATGGAGGATACACTTTAAGGTTTTCTCCATCAGGCACTACTCCGAACAGTCATTACCATTTATCAAACCAGTCCGGAGAGACAATCAGCATCAGAATGAATTCAGTAGGCAGGATATGGCTGGAAAGAAACTAAAGCCCGCTCAGATGGGCCTGACCCTCGTTGAAATGCTTATCACCATGGTTGGCATGGTGGTGATCATTGGTGGACTGACCATGGTATTCATGTCTCAAAGCAGAATGTCTGTGTCAGAAGAAGAGCTTGTAGATCTCCAGATGAACCTCAGGGTGGCCACAGATAGGCTTTCCACTCTGCTCAGCCATGCCGGATTCGGCAGCAATGACTCCTTTCTCCAGGGGAAAAATCTCGAAGGTTTCTCCAGGCCGGTATCCGACATAGCAAACAATAACTCGGCTTCCGATGACACAAATCCCGATTCAGTTATCATAATATCTGCCTTTCCCCTGAGAGACTCAAAATCACCACCTGGTCCGGTCACCATCGAATCCATTGCAGGAAGCACTGTCAGCCTGTCAGACAAACCATCTCTTGCTATCGGCACTGCAGCATTTAGAAATCACCTGACTTTCTTTCCAAACTTTGAAGGAAATTCCTTTTTTACCATTGAAGGTTACGATGGAAACAGTGAGGTCGGTCTTGATGTTGACGTTGAAGGCATTACTGTTGAAGGAGCAAGTGTTTTTCTGGTGGTCCCGGTTGAGATCCAGCTGGTGGAATACAAACTCAGATTCAGGAATTATGCCTATACTTCGTCATTACATTGGGAAATTGCCCAAAACATCGAGGACATGCATTTTCAATATTCACTTGATGGCAAGACCTGGTGGGATCAGGTTGACCTCTCAAATCTGCATCAGATCCAGAAAATTCGCTTCTGGCTTTTGGGAAGAAGCTCAAAGCCAGTCAGAGACGCCTCCTCCCGGCAGTACGAACTGGCAGATCTTAAAGAAAACATGGGTGATCCTTCAAAGTGCGTGGAGCTGGTATCCAAGGAAGAGGGCGAGCAGTGCATTTTCTACAGAGTCGGTCCCTTTAACGATGGGCACTTGCGAATGTTGAGCCGAGGAGAGGTGGTGCTGCGCAATGCAATGTAGGCAAAGTAATTCCGGCTTCACCCTTGTTGAGGTGCTGATAGCTGTAGTCATCCTGGCAGTAGGAATACTGGCCTGGGTCAGCACACAGCAATCTGCGGTTCTTAACCGGGGGCTAAGCAGAAGCATGACCGTAGCAACTGAGCTTGCCCAGGGTAAAATCGAAGAACTGTCCATAAAGACAGATGACGTCTGTGATCCTGATGATTCCTGTTCAGGACAAACTGCTTACTCCATTGGCGGTTTTGAATATATCCTGGAATGGAATCTGTTAAGACAGTCGCTTCAAGACGAAAACGATGAGCCAGTTCCTGACAGCAGACCATTCTGGAAAATTCAAGTCGCAGCAGAATGGGATTACAAGGGACCAAAAAGCCTCCTTGCAGAAAGGATTGTACTGGAGAAATAGAAATGTACAAGACAGATTTCATACCCATCCAGGGAGATGGACAGCACGGTGCCGCTCTGGTGATGGCACTGCTGATCATGCTTGTCTTAAGCATAATTATCATTGGCTTTTCCACAGACGTTGACCTGGACCTCAAAATTTCCCGCAACCTGCAGCTTAAAAACCAGGCCTTTAATTGGGCCGAGACCGGACTTGAAGTTTCTGAAGAACTTGTTGCCTACTCCATGGACACCAGAGGAGAAGAGCCTCAAGACTTCCTTATCCACAACAGCTATCTTGGCCAGGTAACTGACGGTCCTCTCTTTTTGACCAATAAAGCTAAAATCACAATAGCATCAGGACAGGACCTGCTTGCAGAGGTGGATGTCCAATACATGGGATCTCGACCTGGAGAAGGGGGATCAATCATTATTGCGGCCGGCTATGAAGGAATAGGCAAGGGAGCAGGTTCCTCCGGCGGCCTGCACAGCTATTTTCAGCTTGGAGGCAGGGGATTTGAGAGACATAACAGCCGCCAGGATATCAATACCATGTACCGCCATGTGCTCAGGTAGTTAGAGGTGTAAAACTGATGAAAAAACAATATATTTTTGCCCTGACTTGTTGTCTGGTCTTATTTTTGACTTCGTTCATGCTTCCAGCCAGATCCGGGGCAGGAGTCTGCGGGCTGTATGCCATGGATCCACCCTTTCTTCAGGGCTCTGTCCCTCCCCTGGTCATGCTGGTCATGGGACGGGATCACAAACTTTATTATGAAGCCTACAACGATGCTTCCGACCTTAACGGCGACGGCCAGCTCGATGTCGGATACCAACCGAACAAAATCGATTATTACGGTTACTTTGATTCTTTCAAATGCTATGATTACAGTGCAGTCAACAATCGTTTTGAGCCCCGGGCTGTTACTGAAAACAAGAAATGTTCCAGCGTAAGCGGAGGCTGGAGCGGCGACTTCCTCAACTACCTGACCATGTCCCGCATGGATACCATTCGCAAGGTACTTTATGGAGGCTACAGAAAAGTTGATACCGCTAGTGATACGGTGCTGGAAAGAGTTTTTATCCCTCAGGACGCGCATTCCTGGGGCAAGGAATATTCAGCTGACGATGACTACAACATAACCGACTACACTCCGCTCAGTCAGCCCATGAGCGGAAGGCGTCACCTTTTTGCTTCAACAACCCTAGGATCTGTCAACCATCCTCCACTGTTAAGGGTACTGGAAGATGTCGGCCCATGGAGCGGTGACCATGAAATGCGAATCTGGAATTGGGTGGCCATTGAAAGACCTGTGGCTGGAAATCAGCTGTCTGGAACAAAGGATGGCATTGGAGATACGAGACGAACTATTGCAGAATTAAGACAAGAAGCAGGCAATCAGGGCTATTTACTTCATGTAGATTACCATGTCCGAGTCCAGGTCTGTCATCCCGATATGCCAGAGGCTAATTGCCGCCTTTACCCGGGTCAGGTTGGGGATGGTTCTGATGAAGTGTTCAAGCCCACCGGGCTTCTTCAGAAATACGGTGAAGGCGACGACATGTACTTTGGATTGATTACCGGATCGTATGCCAAAAACATGTCCGGGGGAGTGCTGAGAAAAAACATCTCCAGTATTACTGATGAAATAAATCCCATCACAGGTCAGTTCACAAGTGTCAAGGGCATCATCCAGACCATTAACAAACTCCGCATCTATGGATTCAGATACAGCGACCACAGTTATCAGCCAGGCTGGCCAGGTTCCTGGGTAACCAACCGCCCTATGAATGAGGGGGAGTTTCCTGACTGGGGCAATCCAGTTGCAGAAATGATGTATGAAGGACTGCGCTATTTTTCCGGAGCCAAAGAGCCAACTCCTGAATATGTTTACAGCGGGACATCTCCGGATTCGGATCTGGGCTTACCTGCCCCGGCCTGGGAGGACCCTTTTGAAAATTACCCTTATTGTGCAAAACCCATCATACTGGTCATCAGCGATATACACCCTTCCTTTGATTCCGATCAGTTGCCTGGCAGCGCCTTTGCTGCATCAGGATGGTCCGAAGGAAGGCCCCTTGGCGGCGGAAATCTCGATGTTCAAAACAGGCTTGCCTCCCTTTCATCCAGTATTACCGGACAGTATTTCATAGGCCAGAGTAATGGAGACTTCGACAGTTCCTGTACGCCTAAGGAAATTCAAGGGTTGGGAAAGGTCCGGGGACTGTGCCCGGATGAGCCAACCAAGCAGGGAGGATATTACGCAGGCGCAATTGCTCACTATGGCCGAAATATTGATTTGCAGCCAGACCTGCCTGATACTCAAAAAGTGTCCACTTTTACGGTTGCCCTGTCGTCTCCATTACCAAGAATTGAAATACCTGTTCAGGACCAGGTTGTGACCATTGTTCCATTTGGAAAATCCGTAGACGCTTCTCTGTCCAATGAACTCTCCAATATTGACCCTTCCTATGGAGCCTTTCAGCCGACCAACGCCATAGTGGACTTTTTTGTTGAGGAGATCACTCCCACTTCCGGCAGATTCAGGATCAACTTTGAAGATGTGGAGCAGGCTGCTGATCACGACATGGATGCCATAGTGATTTATGAATATCAGGTAAACCCAGACAATACCGTTAGCATAACCCTGACTTCAGAATATGCTGCAGGCAGCATTGTTCAGCATTTAGGGTACATAATATCAGGAACAACTACTGATGGAACCTATCTGGATGTATCAAATATCTACAACAATCCTCATAATACTGCTCAAACAGATGTAATATATTTTCTGGATCCGGAAAATCCACCGGATAGTTTTTTTTATGGAGATGTTACCAGCAACCGGAGATGGGAAGATCCAGGCGGTACAAGATTGCCCTTGTCAGCCACAAGGACATTCACTCCCAGCACCACACCTGCCGCAACTTTGCTCAAGGATCCCCTCTGGTACGCAGCCAAGTGGGGTGGCTACGAACATGGACGGGATTGGGATCAATCCGGTGACGGTGTCCCTGATCACTATTTTTACGTTGCCAACCCGTTACGTCTTGAACAGCAGCTCAACCGGGCCTTCAGGCTGATGCTCACCCGGCAGGCTTCCGGTTCTGCGGCTTCAGTGATTTCCACTTCCAGAAGCGGTGCTGGAGCTCTTTACCAGGCAGTGTTCTGGCCTGACCGGGTGGATGATCAGAACAACCATGTCACCTGGACCGGGGATGTCCATGCCATCCTGGTTGATGATTATGGGAGGCTCTATGAAGACACCAACTCCAACAATAAGCTGGATATTTTTGATAAAAGACTCATCTACTTCTTTGATCAGTCCGAGAAGAAAACCCGTGCTTGTGTAGATGGAGAGATTGTCAACGGCCATTGTACCGGACAATTGAGAGAGCTTGATGAAATAAAGTATCTCTGGTCAGCTGCGGAATGGTTGAATAATATTTCTGACTCCTTTATTCCCACCAACCGCTCATTTTATAATTCAGACTCTGATTTCAGATATATCTTCACCTGGAATGACAAGGCAGGTGACGGGGCTGTTCATGATGATGAAGTTGTGCCTTTCATTACAGGCAATGCCCCGGATATCCCTTTTGTTGATGCAGAGATCATTGACTGGATCAGGGGGCTGGATCAAGAAGGAATGCGCAGCAGACAAATACGGGTGGACACCAGTAAAGACGGAAACCTGGACACTACTGTGACTTGGCGCTTGGGGGACGTGGTCCATTCATCACCCATGGTGGTAGGTCCACCATCTGAAAACTATGATCTTTTCTGGGGTGACATAACTTACAGTCAATTTTACAAACAATACAGAAACCGCAGACTCATGGTCTATTTCGGGGCCAATGACGGCATGCTCCATGCTGTCAATGCAGGATTTTACAACCACCTGAACAAGTCGTTCTGCAGAACTCCATCTTGCGTGGAATCCGGCCCCAAACTCGGGGCTGAAATGTGGGCATATGTTCCATATAACATCCTCCCCCATCTGGAATGTTTGACCAGTCCCAATTATGCCCACCAGTACTATGTTGATCTTCAGCCAAGAATATTTGACGCTAAGATCTTTGAGCCTTCAAGCACCCATCCAGGAGGATGGGGAACCATTCTTGTCGGTGGAATGCGCCTGGGCGGAGGTTATATGCAGGATTCAGGCACTGGCCGTGAATTCAGTTCATCATATTTCATCCTGGATATCACTGACCCGGAACAGCCACCTACACTTTTAGGCGAAACAACCATTGACACTGGTCACCATGCCTGCGCAGGAAACAGCAGTTGCGTTAATTTCGGCTACACTGTCTCCACTCCAACCCTTGTTCCTATTCGGGACAATAACACTATGGAGGTGGCCTGGTATCTGGTAGTCGGGACTGGCCCGGACAGTGATGAAATCATCATCCAGAGCTCTCAAAAAGGTAAGGTTGTGGTCATACCCGCAAAAAATTATCTGACAACCTCTCCCAGAAAGGCTTTGCGCATCCCCAATAAGGCCCCTTCAGCTGACCAGGCCGGCGTAAAAGAGCTTCCCAGCAACCAGTCATTTATCTCTTCAGGATTCGTAAGCGTTGACTATGACTTTGATTTTTTCTCAGACATTCTCTACTTTGGCACCACAGAAAGACAGGGAAACCGGCTGGGTGGAGGCATGCAGAGGCTGAAGGTTGAAAATGATGTGGACCCAAAAAACTGGGAATTCAAATCCATGTTTGATGCCAGAGAACCGGTCAGTGGTGCCCCCAATATTGGCTGGCACGGAAATGACGTGTGGGTTTATTTCGGATCTGGAAAATTCTGGACAGTTAGTGACAAACTAAATGATGATGTTCAAACAATCTACGGACTTAACGAACCCAAACAGACAAATTCCAATGCCTACAATTTCAGTCAGGTAGCAAAGTCCGGCTTAGTGGACGTTACTGACATCCTCATTGATGAGTCCAGCTACGCCCTTCTTTGTGCTGGCGGTGGAACCGGATGCATACCGAATAACCCGCACTTTGAAGTCAATAACTTTTTCGACCTAAGACGGCATATCACCCAATACAAGGATGGTTGGTACAGAGATCTCTCTCCAGGTGAAAGGGTGCTTGGACAGCCTACTCTTCTGGGCGGACTGCTTAACTTTACCACATACAGTCCGGGTGGAGTTGATGATGTTTGCGACAGTGAAGGAGAAAGCATGCTTTATAGCCTCTACTATCTTACAGGAACCTCTTGGATCAGAAACGTATTTGGCCAGCAAAACCCCGATGGATATGTTGTATTCACAAGATCATTGGGTCCAGGAATGACTATCACCCCGAGCCTGCATCTAGGCAAACAAGAAGGAGCTAAGGTGTTTGTTCAGACCAGCACCGGAGAAATAATTGAAATCGACCAGCCCGAACTGCCCATTAAAAACATTCGAAGTGGTCGCAGTTCGTGGCACATGCAGGAAAACTAGTTTCCATTTTATCAGGTTTTCTCGGCCTTTTTGATCCGCTTGCCCAGCCCGGGCTGCAGCCTGGGCTAACCATGCCCCATTTCTGATTTGGAAGACGTTGTGGAATTTCCCAGGTAGTCATATCAGCCTGTCTAAACAGTTTTTCCCCTTGATATGCCCTTTAAATTATGGTTTTCTAAAACCAATAATCCAAAACCGGCCTATGCTTATCAACCAGGGAGGGACCATGGCTGAGGACTTGATGAACCTGCGAAAGTTTGTTGCTCCTGAATTCATCTACGGTCCCGGGGCCAGGTCATTGGCCGGAAACTTCATTGCCAGGCTGGGCGTGAACAAAGTCATGGTGGTATCTGACCCGGGAGTGCAGAAAGCAGGATGGGTGGATGGCATCCTGGCCAGTCTAAGTAAAGCGCAGGTAAGCTACATCTATTTTGATGAAGTATCTCCCAATCCCAGAGATTACCAGGTCATGCTTGGAGCTGAAATTTACCGCCGGGAACACTGTGAGGCCATAGTTGCCGTGGGCGGAGGAAGCCCCATGGATCTGGCCAAGGGCGTAGGCATTGTTGTTTCCAACAACCGGCATGTCCTGGACTTTGAGGGCATCGATCAGGTGGAAATCCCTTCTCCTCCTCTGGTCTGTATTCCCACCACTGCAGGCAGCTCTGCTGATGTATCGCAATTCGCCATCATCAATGACTCCAAAAGAAAGATCAAGATAGCCATTGTCAGCAAGGCTGTTGTTCCTGATATGGCCCTCATCGATCCGGAGACAACCTTAAGTATGGACCCTGAGCTGACTGCAGCCACTGCCATGGACGCCCTGACGCATGCTGTCGAGGCCTATGTCTCCAGGGCCGCCTTTTCCATTACCGACACCCATGCCCTGCAGGCCATCAGCCTGGTCAGGAAGAATATCCTGAAATCGGTCAAAGCCCCTGGAAATCCTGAATACAGGGACAAACTCATGCTGGGAAGCCTGCATGCCGGACTGGCTTTTTCCAATGCCATTCTTGGAGCTGTCCATGCCCTGGCTCACAGCTTGGGCGGGCTTATGGACTTTCCCCATGGAATGTGCAATGCTTTATTATTATCACATGTGGTCAGGTTCAATTTTGACAGCTCGGCTGACCGGTACGTTGACATCGCCAGGGCCATGGGCATTCAAACCTCTGGCCTGAAAAAGGAGCACATCCGGGACAGCCTTTGTGATGAGATCGTGGATCTCCACTTCCAGGCCGGGCTGACCAGACCCCTTGGTGAGATGGGACTGAAAAAAGAATTCATTCCAGAACTGGCCAGAAATGCGCTGAATGACCCCTGCATGCTGACAAATCCCAAAACCATGAGCGAGTCAGATGTCCAGAAAATCCTCCTCAGCTCCATCTGATCCTGAAAGACATGGCAGCCCCTTGGAAAAGCTTATCGGGCTTGGTCCCAAGTCCATGCAGAAAAGCTACTATCCTGAACTGAAAGCAAAGCTGGACGAACTGACCAGGTTCAGAACCCTCCTGGACAACATCAACGACCTGATAATTCTTATTGACGTGCCCACCGGCCTGATCATCGATGTCAACAAGGCCACTGCATCTCTGCTTGACTTTGAGTCAGCACAAATATTGGGAGAACCCCTGTCCAGATTCATGGATCACCATGAAGCCGAAAAAATATCCAACTTTTTCAAACAGAAAAAGATCTGTTCCCAACTGATCCGTACCCACCTCATCACCAGAAAGCATAAAACCATTCCTGTGGAGATCAATTGCAAGATCGTCCGGATCAAGCCCAATGGATATGGAGTCTTGATCGCCAGAAACATAACCGATCAGGAAAAGGCCAGGCAAGAAATCGAGTTGCAGCGAACCCTTTTCAGGCAGCTTTTTGACAACTCCCCTAAAGCCATAGCTCTTTGCGATGAACATTTCTCTGCTGTGGACATCAACAAAAGTTTCACCCATCTTTTCGGTTACACCATCAGTGATCTGGCTGGACAGGACCTTGATGACTTTATTTTACCTCCTGATCTCAACTATGAAAAACAGTTAATCAGCGATTCTGTTTCAAGGGGAGAAACCATCAGTCTTGAGACCAGAAGACATACCAGTACGGGCCAAATTCTAGACGTTGAGATAATCTGCTTTCCGGTTTCTTTTGGAGGACAGTTCCAGGGACTTTTCACCACTTTTTCGGATCAGACCGAAAAAATCAGGGCAGAGCAGGACATGG
Source organism: Desulfonatronovibrio hydrogenovorans DSM 9292 (assembly GCF_000686525.1). Lineage (NCBI taxonomy): Bacteria > Pseudomonadati > Thermodesulfobacteriota > Desulfovibrionia > Desulfovibrionales > Desulfonatronovibrionaceae > Desulfonatronovibrio > Desulfonatronovibrio hydrogenovorans. The sequence continues at coordinate 649,762 of NZ_JMKT01000008.1, read as the reverse complement.
CAAGGCAGCAAAAACTGGAGTCCATATCTCTTTTAGCCGGGGGGATAGCCCATGACTTCAACAACATCCTCTCGGCAATTCTAGGCAATATCTCCTTGAGCAGAATCCAGATCGCCAAGAATGACTCCGTCCAGGAAAGCCTGCAACGCATTGAAAATGCCTCCATCAGGGCCAAAGACCTAACTCAGCAGCTTCTGACCTTTGCCAAGGGTGGCGAACCCATCAAAAAAACCCTGAATCTTGGTCAGCTGCTCAAGGAAACAGTTAATTTCGCCCTGAGCGGATCAGCCTCCAAGGTGTCATTCTCCATTGCCCCTGGCCTGAACCCGATTTTTGCGGACCAGGGACAGATATCCCAAGTCATCCAGAACCTGGCCATGAACGCAGACCAGGCCATGCCTGATGGAGGAGTATTCAAGGTTGATGCAAAAAACATCCATCTCGGACCGGGCAACCCCTTTTCCCTGCCCCCGGGGAACTACGTCCGACTGAGGTTCAAGGACAATGGCATAGGCATCAGAAAACAGGACCTGACCAAAATATTTGATCCTTATTTTACCACTAAACAAAAAGGACACGGCCTGGGACTGGCTGTTGTTTATTCCATCATCAAAAAACATGGCGGCTATATTCAGGTTGACTCAGCCATAGGAGAAGGTTCCGAATTCACCATCATCCTCCAGGCTTCAACTGAAAAGCCTTGCACAAACAAGGTGGAACTCGGTCAGGCCAGGGCAGGAGCCCGGGTCCTGCTCATGGATGACGAGACTGACATCCTGGAAGTAACCTCTGAATACCTGGCCAGCATGGGATACTCCGTGACCAGTGTGCAGAACGGCCAGGAAGCCATTGATGCCCACCTCGAATCAGTGAAAAAAAATCATCCCTTTGACGTTATAGTGGCCGACCTGACCATACCCGGAGGCATGGGCGGCAAACAGACCGTGCAAAAACTGAAACAGATCGATCCCAGGCTCAGAGCTATTGTCTCCAGTGGCTATGCCAATGATCCGGTCATGTCAGATTATAAGGCACATGGTTTTTCAGCAGGGATAGTCAAACCTTACCGGATCGAGGAACTGGATCAGCTGATTCAGAAGTGCCTAAGCCAGAAACCAGATAAAGATGAGGAGGTAGAATGATCAAGGTTAATATCCACGGCATGTCCTGCCAGCATTGTGTCCGGGCCGTAACAGAGGCCCTGTCCCGACTGGATGGGGTTTCCAACGTACAGGTGAGCCTGGAAGAAAAACAAGCCTCATTTGAGGCCCCTCAGGGTTTTGATATGGAAAAGGTGAAAAAGGCCGTTGAAAAGGAAGGATTCAAGGTAGTCTAAAAGCTAAAAAATAAATCAAGGCCCGGCCTCAGCAACAGGTCCGGGCCTGATTTTTGTGCTATTTTTTGGGCGATCTCTTTTCCCACAGGCGCATGTCCTGCATTTTTTTACGCCTTTCCCTGGCCAGACCTTTAGCCACCAGAGAAGTGTTCTTTTTAAAACCCCATTTTTCCTTGTATTCCTCAGGAGTGAGTCCATGGGAGGCCAGATGTCTTTTGGTCAACACCTTGAATGACTTACTGCATTCAAGACATACCACTGTTTTTTCCCGGATGGATTTCCTGGGATCCACTGCAGGGACATCCTGATCCTGACCAGGAGCAGTTCCTTCCATGGCCGATTTGATCCCCTGGCTCAGGGTCATGATCATGGAATTGATCTCTTCCTCTGTCATATTGCGAACACTAGCCTGAGCCTTAACTATCTCCAAAGCCTGCTTCAAGTAATCGTCCATACTTTCCTCCAGTTGACAATTTGGCGATTGCAGTTCTTAAGTGTCAGCAGTGACAAAGTACCTGCAATCACTCAATACAATTTCATCAGCCTGCGAATCATAAAAGACCATTTAAAATATAAATTAAACCAAGAAACGCAGAGGCCTGATCTAAAAACAACCTTTCTAACTGCTTAACAACAGTTTTCAATTCAATTCATTTTGCATTACGCGAAATCATGAATGTAATCAATTCAATCCTGCATATTCAAATTATAATTTATAGTTAAGCAAAACAACCATGAATGTCAATTCCAGCTGAAAAGATTTGAGGTTGCAATCCTAACCGAATCAACCTATGAAATAAACCTTTATATTAAATCCAAATCTGGAGTGAAAGATGCAGGAAAAGACTCTTGAGGCCCTGAAGGACATTGCTGAAGTTTTCAAGTTTGATCTTTGGCTCAGGTTCTATTTTGTTGAAGAAAAGGACGACAAGCTACAGATCAATCTTGATGATCAGGTGATCAGCAAGTTTGAGCAGGAATATGGCCACCTGTCCAGGCTGGCTGCAGAGATAAACAAAACCGAACTCAACCCCCTGACTTGTCAAAAGGCCATCGTCGAACACATTCTGGATGAGTTTGACGGAAAAAAATATGAAATCGGATTTATCCCCAAGCTTCTGGACATGGCCGTGTTCAAGGCGGAAATCCAGCTATTCAACACCTGGGCTCATCTGCATGAGGATCAATTGGAAAAAAATGTTCTGGACTTTGAAAAGTGGAAGGAACTCTATGACGAATGGAAAAAAACGGAAAACGCCCAGAAAATAGCTTTGTCTTTCAGCACCAGCGAGATGCAGCAGCCAGGATCTGACAAGACCAATTAGACCGGGAGGACATCCTGAAGCTGACCAACTCCAGGCCAGTCCCCATTAGCCCTGCTTCTGTCTGGCTATGGCCTGTTCCACTGAATCGACCAGTTCGACCGGGTCCAGCTCATCCCCCTTCTCGTGCAGAGCAAGAATCAGGTTGATCTCCCTCTGAATGTGCGGCTGTTTGATATTAAAATAGGATTTCCAGATCTGCACTGCCTGGTGGACATCCCTGTCCATGGCATGGCTCAGTCCGGTATAGAGAACTGCAAAGTGATCCCTAGGCCTCAACTGCATCAGTCTTTCCCAGACTTCTCTGGCCTCCCGGGTCTCTTTAAGCTTTAATTTGCAGTAGCCCAGCTTACGCAGGGCCTCTTCATGGGCTGGTTCTTTTTTCAGGCAGGCTGCGAAGCTCTCTGCTGCTTCTGCATATCTTTTTTCCCGTAAAAGCCTGTCCGCCTCAAACACCTCCGGATCAATTCCAGAAGCCTGATCTTCCATTGCCTGCCCCCGGACCCGGCTCATAAACCCCATAAACAGGTCCCGGCGGGAAATTATTTTTGATCTTCTTTGTTCCATTAAAAACTTGTCTGCACCAGCAAAAAAATTGTGGTCTCAGCACCCTGCCAAACCGGACATCCAATATCCGTAGACCTGCTATATCTTGCTGGTAGCCATTTTGTAAACCTCATGGGGGTCCAGGATGAGGACCACGCTGCCGTCTCCCATGATGGTGGCTCCGGAAATGCCCGGCTGGTCACCCATATATTCGCCAAGGGATTTGATAACCACTTCCTGTCTTTCCAGCAAGGTATCCACCACCAGTCCAAGCCTTCGGTCTCCCACAGTGATTATGACAACAGGAAGGACTTCCCGGCCTGCACCGGTTGAAGGTAAGTCCAGCAAAGCATCAAGATCAGCCAGTCCCAGTACTTCTCCCCGCAAAGTCACTGCCTTGCGGTTGTTGATTTCGCTTAACCTGGCCGCTTCGATCTTGGTTGTTTCAGAAACAGCATCCAGGGGAATGGCATAAGTCTGCCCGCCGGACCGGACCATAAGGGCGTCAATAATGGCCAGGGTCAAGGGCAGGGTAATGAAGAACCTTGTGCCCTTGCCAAGGTTTGAATTGACCACGACATTTCCCTTGAGATTCTTGATATTGTTCTTGACAACATCCATGCCCACCCCGCGGCCGGAAATGTCTGTGACTTTTTCTGCCGTGGAAAAGCCAGGGGCAAAGATCAGGTCAATAGCTTCCTGATCCTCCATGTTCTGGGCCTCTTCCTGGGTGATGATCCCCTTTTCTACGGCTTTATTCTTCATTTTTTCCGGGTTGATTCCCCGGCCGTCGTCTTCCACCTCGATAACCACGGAATTCCCTCTATGGGCTGCCCTGAGCCAGACTGTACCTGTAGGTTCTTTGCCTGCGTCCATGCGTTCTTTTTCTGGCTCCAGACCGTGATCTACGGAATTCCTGATCAAATGGACCAGAGGATCTCCAATGAGTTCAACAACACTTTTATCCAGTTCAGTCTCCTCACCCTCGGTAATCAACTGAACCTTTTTATTGCTCTTTCTGCTCAAATCCCGGACCAGCCTGGGAAACTTGGTAAAAACAGACTTAACAGGTACCATGCGCACATTCATGATGGTGACCTGCAGGTCGTCGGAAATTCGGGCCATGGAATTAGTGGTCTCAGTCAGCTGTTGTGCTATCTCAACAACATCATGGCCTTCTTCCAGGGACTTGGAAAGCATGGCAAACCTGTTGCGGTTGATGATCAGCTCACCAATAAGATTCATAAGATCATCAAGTTTGGAGTGATCCACTCTGATTGTTGAGGCGATCGCAGGCTTTGACTTGTCCTTGGCATCGGACTGATCCATGATCATCTGAGATTCTTGGTCCTGGCCTGTCTGAGCATCTTGGGAGCCGTCCAGGGCAGGCTCATCTCTTGGTGGATCGCAATCTTCTGTTCCCTGCTCCTGGGCCTGGGGCCCGGCCTCCTGGACCTGGGCATCCACGGATTTTTCCTGTGGATGATAGATACTTTGGAGCTTGGACTTGACCATGGATTCCAGTATCCCGACTTCCTGCTTCAGGATGTCAGCCATGAGAGCAAAGTCCAGGTCGGATTTCCGACCCTGATCCACCAGATCGGCTGTACGCTGGGCATAGGTTTTCAACTCATCAAAGCCCATATACCCTGTGGAGTTCTGGACTGTAACCAGGGATCTGTACAATCCGTCCACAAGTTCTTTGTCAAAATCTCCAGCAGTTATTTTTTCCAGGGCATATTTGATATTCTCGAATTGCTGGGCCACTGCCTGCTCAAAGATCTGCAGATCTTCGGGATCAATATCCAGTTCCTGTTCACCACTCAGAACAGGAGCATCCTTTTGGCCTGTTTCCGGATCATTCAGGACCACGGGCTGAGCCGATGAATCCTGAGCCTCGCCTCCTGACCCGCCGCCGGAATCCAGAACGCTGCGGACCTGACTGAGAATTTCAGAAATATCAATGGATCTGACCTCGGCCTTTTCCCTGTCCACATTATTCAGGGCTGATTCAACAGTATCTGTTACAGCCAGGAGCATGTCCACGAGTTGGTTGTGGATCTCCACCTCCCCGTTTCTGACTCTGTTGAGCAGAGTTTCAACTTCATGGGTCAGTTCGTTGATCTCCTTAAAACCGATTATGGCACTGTTGCCTTTGATGTTATGGAAATGCCTGAACAGATCATTTATTGATTCCTGACTGCCCTTGGGGTCTTTTTCCAGGGAAAGCAGAATGGAGCCGACTTCAGCCAGAATCTCCCTGACTTCTTCCAGAAAATCACTCAAATGGTCCTGACTGACCATGGTCAGGGCATAAACTCCACCCGGAGGGACTGAAGAAGGCTTGCCTGACTGACCGCTCCCGGTCTTGGATGGAGATGTTGCCTCCTCGCCTTTTTCCAGAAAATCATCAATATGCTTTATGATATGCTGAGTATCAACGTTCCCTTCATTTCCCAGGGCCTCCAGATTCTCCACCATCTCCCTGAGGGCGTCAGTAGCCTCAAGGATCAGGTCCATAATCCCTGCGGTGACCTTGATCCTTCCCTTGCGAAGCTCGTCCAGGATATTCTCACCCTTATGGGCCAGGGAATTCATTTCCAGGAGACCCAGGAAACCAGAGGCCCCCTTCAAAGAGTGCATGGGCCTAAAAATATCGTCAAGCAGAGACAGGTTATCAGGATTCTTTTCCAGTTCCAGAAGCTTGGGCTCAATGGTTTCAAGATGCTCCCTGGCTTCTATGACAAAATCTGAGTATACTTCAGGGTCGAAAAAATCTTGACTCATGTTAGTCCTGATAATTGAAAGTTATTTGGAGGAAATCTGATGATCATCCCAAAAGCATTTTAACATTTTTAACCAGCATGTCGGGCTGGGCCGGTTTGACCATGTAAAGATTGGCACCCAATCCCAGGCCTTGCTGAATATCTTTTTCCTGTCCTTCAGTGGAAAGAATGATTATTGGTGTATCTCTGAAGGCTTCCTGTTCTCTGAGATTCTTGACAAAAGTAAACCCATCCATCCTTGGCATGTTAACATCAGAAATAATCAGATCAATTCCAGGCGTGGAATAAAGTTTTTCCAGGGCGTCCAGGCCGTCCTCGGCCGTGGTTACCTGGAACCCTTCTTTTTTAACAATGAAGGCGATCAGATTGACCACTGTCTTGGAATCATCCACGACCATTATATGCTTGGGCATAGCTCCTCCCAACTAAATGTCTTAAATCGGCAGCCGTCTTTTGCTGTTCAAAACTACTCTGACAGGAGATGATCAACGATCCTGTCAATGGACAGAATTGAAATAATCTTTTCCCGGTTTTTAATCAATGCTGATACGTAGCTGGAGCTCATCCCAAGGACTGACTCGACATTCCATTCAATATCCTTACCCGGCATCCTGTACATGGTGGCGATGCTCTCAACCAAAAGGCCGACCTGGAAGCCTTCCTGATGGCAGACCACAATAAATTTGCTTTGAGGATGATGCTCCCTGCTCGGATTGAGAAGATAAGCCAGCCTGACTATGGGCGTCACCTTCTGCCGAAGATTGACAACACCTTCAAGATAACTGGGCGCGGCAGGCAGCCTGGTGGGCTGGATAAACTTGATGACTTCCTTTACCGTTTCGATGGGCAATGCGTATTCCTGTTCATCCAGGAAAAAACTGACCAGCTGAACTTCGTCCAGCCCCCTGAGTCTGGCCAGATCGCTCCTGTCAGTACCGGTCTTTGCCTTAGGGACAGCCTGTCTTTCTTTGAAGCCGGATTCCCGGGATAAAACCGGGGCCTGTGGAACCTGCAATGACTCGGAATCGTCGGCTTGGGCCAGCGATGCCCTAGTCTGCTCAGACTCTCCCCCAAGGTATTTCTGAATGAATAACTTCTCTTTGGGGGATGGCTCACTTTCAACTGGGGAAGCTTCCAGGTCAAATTCCTGTTCTTCAAAGTACTGTTCCGGTGTCTTCATTCTTACAAGCCTTTTGCTATTTCCTTGGCCAGCAGCAGGTATTCCAGAGCACCCCTGGATTTGGGAGCATATTCATGGATTACCTTTCCCTTGGCGCTGGACTCCCTGAACTTGGTATCAGTATTGATGACCGTTTCAAAAAACCTCGGACCCATCTTTTTTCTGAGAATATTCAATATTCGCCTGCAGGCCCCTGCCCGTCGATCATACATGGTGGCCAGCACTTTATATTTTATCGGTTTTTCCAGAGCTTTGTTTAGCAGACGCATGGTATCGAAAATCAATTTGAATCCGTGCAGGGCCAGAAAATCGGTCTGAGTAGGAATAATCACCAGATCCGAGGCCACCAGGGCATTGACCAGGATAACTCCCATCTGGGGAGGACAGTCGATAATAACAACATCATAGTCTTTTTTTACCTGGCCCAGCCATTTTTTTAAAATAAGCCCCTTGCCGGGCACATCCTTGAGATCCGCGTCCAGTTCGGCCAGGTGGATGCTGCTGGGCACAAAGTCAAAGCTGGATCTTGTGCGGTCCTGATAAACCGGGCCCTTGCCCACTGCAGAAATATCAGAATGGGCTTTGAATATATCCAGGGCCGTACGCTGGGTCTTTTCCGGGAAAAAGGCAAGATGAATGGAAGCACAGGCATGGGGGTCAAGATCCAGGACCAGGGTCTTTTTCCCCATCAGGGCAAAAGACGATCCAAGACTCAGGGCGGTGGTGGTCTTTCCAACTCCACCTTTTTGATTGGCCACTGCGATTGTGTAACCCGGCAAACCAAACCCCTTTGTATGACTTACGGCTTGAACTTCAGAATAAGTTTTCGCAACGCCTGCCAGTCGTCTTCATATACATCGACAAACCTCAGCCCCAGTTCATATTTGACCAGAGGAACCACTTCCCTGGCCCAGGCCACTTCAGCCACAGCCTGGAGAAACTGTCCAGTATCACTTTCAAAAACCTTGAAAAAGCCGGGATGGTATTTGTTCAGACTTGGAATGAAAACCTTGACCTGAACCTTCTGGTTGTTGCTGAATCGTCTGTTACAACTGACCCTGAGCCCGCCTTCGCTTATGTCAGCCGATTCAACCCGGGTCTTTTTTTGACTGCTTAAGGGAAAAAGCAGTTCCTGGATTTCCACCCTGAACTTCTTGGGGATCCTGGTATATTCCCGTCTGTCTTGATCCTCTTTGATAAGCCTATCCCTCCTTTAGATACACAATGGCTCCCGGATGGTGAATCGGCCGAAACGCCCTGGAAATATTATGCAGAGATTCGGAATGACCGATTAAAAGGTAACCCCCTGGCAAGAGGTTGTCGTAAAATGAACTGATCACGTTTTTCTTCATTTCATCATCAAAATAGATGATCACATTTCGACAAAAAACTACGTCGGATCTGGGTACCCTTTTCAGCTGAAACCGGTCACTCAGATTTATCTGTCCGAACTCCACAAGTCTCTTGACCCGGTCCTGCAGTATGAATCTGCCCGGACTTTCTTCAGCAAAGTATCTTTTGGTGATCTCCGGCGGAGTGGTCCTGAGGCTGTACTGGGAATATACAGCCCTTTTTGCCGCAGCCAGCACCCCAGCAGACAGGTCGTTGGCCGTTATCCTGATCCTCCACTGTTCCAGTTCATTCTTGAGCACTTCGTGCAGGACTATGGACAGGGTATAAGGCTCTTCCCCGGTTGAGCATCCTGCTGACCAGATATGCAGATTTCTCTGTGATTTTGTCCTTTTTTCCTGCAGGATCTTTTTCAGTACCACATCCTGAAATACCTTGATCTGAGGCGGATTACGGAAAAAACTGGTTTCATTGGTGGTTATGACTTCAAACAGCTTGTTCAACTCAGCTTTACGGCCGGGATCATAACGCAGAAAATAATAATACTCGCCAAAGCTTTTAAGGTTATTTTCCTTGAGCCTGTTGGCCAGACGGTTTTCCAACAGGTACTTGCGGTTGTCGCCAATGAATATTCCGCTTTGCCCGTAGATGAAATCCCGCAACTGGACAAACTCTTCATCCCCGATCTTCAAGTCTTTTCGAAGGGTTATGCTCTTAGAAAACAAGTTCATCAAGGGTTACTCCATATCCTGTTCCTGCAGCCTGTCCAGGGTCCTTTCAGCTGCATCCTGGATCTCCGGATCCGGATCATCAAGGATGTCCAGCAGTGCCCTGAATGAGCTGGCTCCTCCGATCCCGCCCAGTGATTCGACAATCTTGATTTTTTGCAGCTTGGAACTCTCGTCCCAAAGGGATATGATCCTGGGTACCACTTGGGAGGCCTTTCTTTCACCCAGGGCCTCAATGGCTCTTATCCTGACCCACTCATCAGGGTCGTCAAGGATTTGGATAAGGTGATCAGTGGTTTCCGGATGGGGGCACTTGCTGAAAAACTCCACCAGTGCAAGGCGGACTTCCCTGTTCTGGTCCTGAAGGAGTCTTTGGACCAGGGAAATAACCTCCCGGTCTTCGGGGCAGACATTGGTCATGGATTCAATGGCCATCTTCCTGACATCAGGGTGCTCATCACCCAGAGCCTTCTTGAGCAAAGCTATATTCTCCGTCGCTCCAAGTCGTCCAAAGGCGTACACCGCCATAAGCCTTTTCAAAGGGTCCCTGCTTTCGAACATGGGTAAAAATTCCTGCAGTACTTTTTCTCCGCCAATAGTCAGTACCGAATCAAGGGCCACCTCTTTAACATCATCCCAGGGGTGCTCCAGAAAATTCATAATATCCTGAACCCGGTTTTCATCCCTGAGCTTGTTGCCTATGAACCTTAAACTGTTTTTCAGGACATCCCCGTCATCATGGGTCCTGAGGATCCGGGCAAAAAAATCAGCTGCTTCAGATCCGGCTGATCTGTACAGCTCCCGGGTGATTTCCCGCTGCACATCCCGGTTTTTCTTGTCAAAGGCTTCCATCAGGCGTTCAACTGCCTGAGGACTGCTGATCTTCCCAAGGGCCCTGACAGCCACCATGGCCTTGGCTTCATTATCCGACATGAGCCCCAGAGCCAGAGAATCGGTATAGCCGATGGACACCAGAGCTGCCTCAGCCCTGTTCAGCCGATCTGTATCCATATCTGGATCAAAGCTGGAAGCTAACTTCAGAATCCTGGCCGAAGCCTTTTCATTCCCCACATAGCCCAGCCCCACAACAGCCACATCCTGGGTATCCACATCATCGTCTTCCAGAGCAGCCAACAGATAGTCCTTTAATCTATCCTTTTCCGCATCACTCATAAATACTGCAACTTTGGCCCCCAGGATCTTGATCACAGCCTTGGCGATCTTGTTTGTCAGGGCTGTTGGTGAAGACTCCATCCTCTTCAGGAGCATGGGCACAGCTTTGACATTGCCCATTTCTCCAAGGGCGTCCACAATCATGGAGCAGACCAGCTCTGAACAATCCTTCAAGGCTTTAATCAAAGCATTAGTGGAGGACTCGTCCCTCAACTTGGAAAGGGCTTCCACTACTGAATACTGGACCCATTCCTCATCCTGAAAAGCCCTGTTCAGGCATTGGGATGCCTCAGGCCGGCCCAGCTCACCAAGACTGACTGCAGCCTGATACCGGACATTGACCTCCGGGTCATGGAGCAGGACTTGGCAGAGGGGGTTTACTCCAAGATATGACTTTGTTGCGCCCAGGATATCAGATGCAAAGATCCGCATGTCCGGATCATCATCGTTCAAAAGCTCAATCAGGGAATCAATGTCCTGACTGCCAACATGTCTGAGGATGTCCATGGCCAGGTTCCGGATCTGGGCCGAATCGCTTCGCAAAAGGGGTATCAGGGCCTGAACGCTCTCCTGGCCCCCGATCTTCCTCAGAGCCATGTCAGCTGCTTCCTGGGCTCCCAGGCTCGTGCTTTCCAGAAGACCGACCAGAAGGGGAACCGCCTCCACCAGATTAAGATCCCTGGCTGCAAAGGCGCCCTCCCTTTGTTTTTCAGGATCACTGCTCTCCAAAGCCGCAAGTACCTGAGTCGAGGTCATTTCATACATAAGCAACCGCCTTGTTTACCTGGTTTCAGGCACCCTTACCCGGCCTGCTGAATATTGCTTTCATACAAGCAGGCATTGATCATTACGGACATATCCTCCAGGTCCACCACCTGGTCCACCAGCCCGTCCTCAACAACAGCCTTGGGCATTCCATATACAACACAGGAATCCTCGCTCTGAGCCAAAAGCAAACCGCCCCTGGCCTTCAAGTCCCTGGCTCCCAGGAGACCGTCGCTTCCCATGCCGGTGAGCACTACTCCAAGGGCACGTTTACCCACTCCATCAGCCACGGATGAGAACAAGACATTGACCGAAGGCTTGTACAGAGCATCGGCCGGCTCGGATGAAACCAAAACATCAATCCTGGAGACCTTCTGATTTATCTTCAGATGGCTTCCTCCAGGAGCGATGTAAACCCAGCCAGGTCTAATCTGATCCCCGTTTTCAGCTTCCTTGACATTTAGCCCTGTGGAGTCGTTGAGGCGCTTGGCAAAGGGTCCAGTAAACGCCCCTGGCATATGCTGGGCAACAAGTATTGAACCTGGAAAGTTCTCGGGCAGGTCAGACAATACCTTTTGCACGGCAGGAGGACCGCCTGTGGACACCCCTATGGCGACAATATCCCGGATCAGTCTTCCAGATGCTGGCGTGATCTCCTTGACCGGCTTTTTGAACTTTCTGGGGCGCTGCAGTGCAGCCAGACGGGTCATCTGGGTCCGCTTCCTGGCCACCGCCCTGACTTTGGACTGTAAATCCTTTTCAATTTTAACGATATCCAGGCTGACCTTGGAAAGCTGCTTGGAGATAAAATCCACTGCCCCGTAATCCATGGCCTTAAGAGTTGCCTCAGCCCCTTCAGTAGTCAGGGAGCTGACCATGATCACTGGCCTGGGCATTTCCATCATGATATGCCGGAGAGCAGTCAGTCCGTCCATAACCGGCATCTCAATGTCCATAGTCACCACATCCGGATCCAGCTTTCGAACCATGTCCAGGCCTTCCTGGCCGTTCCTGGCTATTCCCACCACTTCGATGCCCGGATCTTTTTTGAGCATGGTGCTTATGGCCTTGCGCATAAAGGCCGAATCATCAACCACAACCACCTTGATAATATTCATAATTTTTCCAAAATTAGTTGCCTGTATCCATTAAAACATACCTCGATCAAAAGACCGCCCCCAAAAATCCTGCTAATGACTCCTGTGAAAATGCAGGGTATTGTCCTGGGTATCGTTCTGAATATTGTCAAATCCGATTTCAGAAACCAGTTTGACCCACCTGTCCACCAAATCGCTTTCCCACTGGGTCCCGCTGCCCTGGAGCAGAATATCCCGGGCCTTTTCCCAGTCCAGAGCCCTGCGGTAAGCCCGGTCAGAGGTCATGGCCTCAAATGCGTCCACCACGCTGATCACCTTGGCCAGGAAAGGTATCTGGCCATTCATTATCCCATCCGGATACCCCTTGCCGTCGATCCTTTCATGGTGGTGATAAACTACCGGCAGGGTATGCTTCAAGGACCATACCTGTGAAAGAATGTCCCTTGCAATGCTGGGGTGGGACTTCATGACTTCGAATTCTTCCTCGTCCAGTCTGGACGGCTTGTTTAAAATATGATCCGGGATACCTATCTTTCCGATGTCGTGAAGCACACCTGAGGTATAAAGGGCTTCCAGTTCCTTGGTATCGAGCTTTAAATAACTCCCCAGTTTGATGGCGTAGACTGCGACCCTCTCTGAATGTCCCTTGGTATAGTAATCCTTGGCTTCAACCGCTTTGGCGTAGGATCTGATGATGTCAATATTCTGATCCCGCATTCGGGTGTACATTTTGGCGTTCTGAATGGCTGTGGCCACATGAGCGGCAAAAACACTCAAAAGCTGGAGGTCGTCATTGGTGAACAGCTGAGTGTCTCTGCGAATCAGGACTATCACCCCGACTTTTTTCATCCTGGAAAAAAGAGGGACCACAAGCATTGAATAGGGGAACTCCTGTCCGGAAAACATAGCCAGTTCCTGAGCCCTGGTCTTGTCCAGCAGATAGGACGATCCATTCTCCAATGAGTCCTGGGCCAGCTTTTGAACCCTGGCAAAAAAGTCAGGGTCTTCTCTGAAAAGCCTTCCCCGGACAACGGCCTTGCCCAGGCTGTTTCCCTGATCTTTCTGGATAAACAAAACCGCACTTTCTGGTGAAAAATTTCTCTGAACCTGGAGCACAAACTCATAACATATGGACTTCAGGTCCAGCTGGGCATTGAGGGCGTTGCTTAAGTTGAGCATGCGGACAATATTGCTCAGCCTTTTCCGTTCCTGCTTCGCCCTCCTGGCCTTGACCACCTTGCTGACTTTGACCAGCAGGTGATTAATGTTAAAAGGCTTGGGAAGATAGTCAGCAGCCCCCATTTTCATGCATTCCACCGCAGTTTCAATGGTGGCGAAACCGGTCATGACCAGGAAATCTATATCCAGGTTCACTTCCTTGATCTTTTCCAGCAGCTCCAGCCCGTTCATAACCGGCATTCTCAGATCCGAGACTATCAGGTCGATGTCATCATTGGCGGCCAGAATACTCAACGCCTCTCGACCATCTTCAGCCTGGAGGACCTGATAGCCCTCATCTACAAGGGCGTCCTTGCAGATCTCCCTGAGACTTTCTTCGTCATCAACAACCAGAATTTTCACCGCGTCATTCTTAACTTCCATCAGCACAGTTCCTTGTGGGACAAAATATAATCAAAATGAGTCTGCTTCATGGGCCATCCTCAGGCCTCGACGCCATACAGCAGGGCTGTACCTCTGGCAATCCAGGCAGAACTGAGTGCCAAAATTTCTGCAAGGATCTCCAGTAGCCGCCCATCACCGGATCCAGTAAAACTGAAATCGGTCAACATGATCCAGTTCTTTTTATATTGATTTTTGGGCCGCTCTGGACTAAAGGTCAAAAATCTTGTCGGGATGTGGCTCAGCTTGGTAGAGCGCAGCGTTCGGGACGCTGAGGCCCGGGGTTCGAATCCCCGCATCCCGACCATTCAACTTCTCCCGCTTCCCACTGCCAGCTTTTCACCTGCATCCATTTCCTGCCCCGGTAATACCGGGCATCTGCCTACGCAAAAATAGGCAAAACCCAGGTCACTGACCAGCCTGGGGGAATAAAGATTTCGGCCATCAAAAATCACTGGCTGGACAAGGTCACCTCTGATTCTGGCGAAATCAGGATTTCTGAACTGATTCCATTCAGTAGCCACAGCCAAGGCATGAGCCCCTGCCAGAGCCTCGTACTGATCATTACATATCTCAACCAGATTATTGCCGGCCAGTTCTTCAGCGGCCTTTTGACCTGCCTCCGGGTCGTAGGCTCTGATTTTCATCCCTTTTCCGGTCAGCTCCCGGATCAGTTCCATGGACGGAGCTTCTCTGATGTCATCGGTGTTGGCCTTGAATGCAAGCCCCCAAAGAGCCAGACGCCTGCCAGACACTCCTCCCTGGGACTCGAAGTAGTCAATGATCTTTTCAGCCAGGAGCCTCTTCTGGTCCTGGTTCAGACTGTCCACCGCTTCCAGCACCCTGGGTTTATAGCCATAGTCATGGGCCGTACCAATGAGTGCCTTGACATCCTTGGGAAAGCACGAGCCCCCGTATCCAACTCCAGGATAGATAAAATGGTAGCCAATGCGGTGGTCAGATCCGATGCCTGCCCGGACGTCGCCGATATCTGCGCCAACCTTTTCACAGATGTTGGCCATTTCATTAATAAAAGAGATTTTAGTGGCCAGCATGCAGTTGGCAGCGTATTTGGTCATCTCTGCACTGCGGACAGACATTACAATGAGTTTATCCCTGCTCCTGGCAAAGGGAGAGTATAGAGCCTTGAGCAGTTCTGCGGTCCGGATGTTATCCGTTCCTACAATGACTCTGTCCGGCTTCATAAAATCAGAAACAGCGTCACCTTCCTTGAGAAACTCCGGATTGGACACCACGTCGAATTCAAAATTCTCTCCTCTTCGGTCCAGTTCCTCCTGAACCAGCGACCTGACCCTGTCTGCAGTACCAACAGGAACCGTGGATTTGTCCACAATGATTTTGTAATCTTCCATGGTTTTGCCCACCTCCCTGGCCACCTGATAAACATAGGACATATCAGCCCGCCCGCCATCACCCGGAGGTGTGCCTACGCAAATGAACACAAAGAGGCTTCCTGAGAGGCCTTCCTTCAAGTCTGTGGTAAAAAAAAGCCTGCCCTGCTTGTGATTACGCTGGACCAGCTCTTCAAGTCCTGGTTCAAAAATATGGATTTTGCCGCTGTTCAGGCTTTCAACCACCTTGGGGTTGACATCCACGCAAAAGACCCTGTTTCCCATTTCAGCAAAACAGGCAGCCGAAACAAGGCCGACATATCCTGTCCCAACTATGCACACGTCCATCAATCTTCCTCGCTTTATTCCGGGCAAAGTATATTTTTTAAAATATTCATAATATATATTTTATTTTACCAATACTTTCAACAAGCTTTTTTCCAAACCACTCCATGAGCCTGGGCCAAAAAAAAGGGGCACCCTAAAGGATGCCCCAGTTTTGGAGTATGTATTTCAGAAACTATCAGCCATTAAGCCTTCTTTCCTGGGGAAAGACCGGCAGATACCGGTAAGACAGGCTGATAATCAGGATGCAATAGGCTGTAACCTCTATGCAGGTCATCCATTCGGTCCAGGCAGGCACATAAACCTGCCAGGTATCAAAGGGCATGACCGGATGGGCCAGGGTCTGAACCGTGAATACGAATCTGTTGACCACTACGCCGATGCAGGCCAGGATGGCTCCCAGGTAAAGGAGCCCAGGCTGGTTGCGAAACTTGGGCACCACCAGCAGAACAGCTGGAATGACGCCGCAGATGCCCAGCTCAAGCCAAAGGAGCCATGTTCCGTAAACTTCATTGTATACCTGACTGAAGGTCAGCCCCATTCTGGGCAGGGTCTGCATGGCCCAGTGCCAGGTATCCAGAATCTTGAAGAACAGATAGAAAACCAGAAGGGATCCGGCAATTTTTCCAAGGAGGGCCTTGGTCTTAAAGTCCACCAGCTTGCGGCCGGTGATCTTTTCCATGGAAGTAGCCACCAGCATGGTGAATGCCGGGCCTGATGCTATGGCTGAGGCAACAAACAGGAAAAATGTCCAGGGCCAGATGAAGAAGCCTTCTCGATAGGCAAAAGGCTGGCTGAACAGGACACCGTACATGCCGCCCAGGGAACCCTGATGGAAAAAGGAAAGAAAGGTTCCGATGCCTGCAAATAAAGGCATGTATACATGGAAATTATGGGCCAGATGGTGCAGGAATCTGACCTTGTTCAATTTTCTGTTCTCCAGGATTAATGGAATGAATTCAATAATCAGAACAATCAGGTAACAGGTGATGCAGAATATTACTTCGGTCAGCATGGAGTGGACGTTGGGGTGCCAGTAGCCGAACCAGGCCCTCAGGGGCTGACCAACTTCCAGAGTCAGGATGATCATGGCTCCTGAATAACACACAAACCCCACTATCACAGCCAGGTTGATGATGTTCTTGAGCTGATCTATCCTCAGGATGTAGGTCAAAAAGCCTGAGAAAAAGGCTCCGGCTCCCAGGGCGATTACTGCCAGGTCAAAGACGATCCACAGGCCAAAGGCGAAATAATTATTCAGACCGGTTGTAATCAGGCCCTGGCTCCAGACTACGTAGGAAGCGTATACACCCATAAGCACGAATACAACCAGGAAGCCGATCCAGACCACAAATTTGCCAAAAGAGCATCTTTCGACGCCTTCGGGAAGCCATTCTTTATCAAACATTGCTTACACTCCTTTGGTCGGTTCATGTTCAAGGTAGTTATCGCCCTGCCTGCGCACCCATTCCCGCTTGCTCATGTAATAAAGCTGGGGATCGGTTCCAAGCCTTTCCAGAAGCCTGAAGGCGTAAGGGCTTTTGGCCAGCTGGGCAACTTTGTGTTCAGGATTTTTCAGATCGCCGAAGGTTATCGCGCCTGTCGGACAATTCTCAGCGCAGGCTGGAATGTAGTCGTCCTCACCAAGTTTCATGGGGTCGCGACCGTCGTATCTGGCTTTTTCCTTGGCAGCCTTGAACCGGTGATGGCAGTAATGACATTTTTCCACCACACCTCTGGGCCTGGTTGAAGTAAAAGGAGTCAGGGTCTTTTCCATGCCTTGGGGCCAGACCGGATCATGCCAGTTGAAATACCTTGAATGGTAAGGACAGGCAGCCATGCAGTATCTGCAGCCGATACACCGGGGAGAAATCTGGCTTACAATCCCGCCCTCTTCATCCTTGGTGGTGGCAATGACCGGACAGACCGGGACACAATTGGGATTGCCGCACTGGACACAGGGCCTAGGAAGATAGGCCACGTCATGGTCCGGGAAGGACTTGCCATTGGTCAGCCTGTACACCAGCATCCAGGTCAGAGAATACATCTTGTCCGTGGCATCAGGCATGGGGGCCATATTGTTTTCGGCCTGGCAGGAGATCATGCATGCCCCGCATCCGGTGCACTTGTCCAGATCAATGACCATCCCCCATTTGATTTTAAACTCTTTCAACTTATATATTGCCATTTTTTACCTCTTGTATCTTTAGAGACGAATTTAAGCGATCCTTACTCTGGTTCTGTTCCAGACCGGTATATCTGTGCCACGCTCGGAAGTTACGGTCAGCAGCTTAAAGACATTGTCGCCCTTACCCTGGCTGAACTCGTCCCAGGCCGTGTGGCCAAAGCCCATAAGCACCGCTACAACGTCATCCATGACAGCTTCCGTAATATTGACCAGGGCCCTGCAGGTTCCAGCTTCCGAGGCCAGAGTTACGGCCTGCCCCTGCCTGAGGTTGTGTTTAAAGGCAGTGGCACTGTTCATCTGGACATAAAATCCCTTGGCAGAAAGCTCACTTTCCTTAATGGTGACTGTTGCAAAGGGAGGAATGGCTATTCTTTCGTTTCCAATCCGCATCTTGGCCTGGGGAGCCAGATAAAGAGGATACTCCCCGTTTCCGTTTTCAGCTGCTGCTCCCAGGGTCTGAGGCAGAGAAAGCTGGTCCTGGTCCACCCTGGCTGGCTGGGAAAGGACTTCGCCTCTGGATATGTTTCTCCAGTTGCCGCCAAGGGCTGAAGCCTTGGCCTGCATCACTCTTTCCAGGGAATTGAAGCCCAGGCTGATATCCAGCTGAGAGGCCAGCTCAAAGATGAACTCAGCTGTCTCCTTGGTGTCGAATATGGGGTCAATGACCGGTCTGGCAGCACTGTAAACCATCCGGCCTGATCCATAAGGAGTATATGCATCGTCCAGCCTTTCCAGGTAATGAGAATTGGGAAGCACCAGATCAGACAGCTTGGCAGTTTCATCCATAAAGGTACTGAAGCTGACCTTGAAGGGAATCGCCTCATAGGCCTTGGCAGCCTGTTCAGCCTGAGGCAGTGCGTAAACAGGGTTGGCCTCGTAAACCAGGACAGCTTCTGGAACGTTTTGTCCGGCATTGATATCGCTCATCAGCTTGACCAGGCTGTTGGCCGCCACCTGCTCCGGGGCAAGGGCTGACTCAATGACCTTGGGGGATTCAGGAAGAGCGACCAGACCGCCTTCCTGGTTGAAATTGCCCAGAAGCATGTTCACCAGGACGCCTGAAGCTACACCCATGGCTCCTGATCCCTGACCAAAATCCGAACCGGATATTACCAAAGGTTTGTTCGCCCTCAGCAGTTCCATGGCGATATTCCTGATCTCTTCTGCAGGCAGACCAGTGGCCGCACTGACCTTGGCCGGATCATAATTGGCCATAATGTTTCTGCGGACTGCGCCAAAACCAGGATAAGCTTCAAGCCCTCTTCCTTCGGCAAGGAGATGATAGCAGATGCCCAGGGCAAGGGACTGTTCCTGACCGGGTCTGACCGGGACCCATTGGTCCGAAACCGCTGCCGATCCAGTCTGGATGGGACCAGCATAAACATATTTGCCTGTTTTTGCACCAAAGGCCTTTTGATTGCGGACAACAGTTCCCCAGCTGGACAGAACATCTGCTCCCAGCATCAGGACGTAATCGGAGTTTTCCAGGTCATAGCCGATCCGACCCTGACCGTTCATCAGCTTCCAGGCCCTGTCTGCATCTGCAGCATCTCCGGGCATCTGATAAAACCCGGTGCCGCCCATGGAAGCGACAAACCCGGACAGGACTTGGTTGATCGTGCCGTTTTCATCCCCGCTGATCAATGCCAGACCATTGGTCCCTTTAATGTTGGAAAGTTTTTCAACCACCATCTGCCTGGCTTCTTCCCAGCTTATGGACTCAAACCTTCCCGGACCGGTCTTTTTCATGGGTCCTTTGACCCTGGCAGGACTGTAAAGGAGTTGTACTGAACACCCGCCCAAAGGACAGACACCGCCCTGGCTTAACGGATGCTCAGGATCGCCCTTGGCTGTAACCGGTCTTCCGGCCACGGTCTGGATATCCAGTCCGCATCCGGCCGGACAAAGTTTACAGGTGGACTTCAGGGTGTAGAGTTCACCATACTCCAGCTGGGGAATCCAGGGCCAGTTCTGGGTCCAAATGGATACATCATCCGTCAGTTTCCAGGGCACCGGGGTAAATAGTGTCCCGGCAGCTCCGCCGACTACAAAGGTAATAAAACTTCTTCTATCAAGTGCCATCTTTTACCCCTTTTTATTTGTGACATACATAGCAAGCGTTGCTGGTACCCGTTTCAGCATGGCAGCGCTCACACTCCCACATCTTCATGGTGTCTCTGCTGTACTTGGTCAGCCTGTTCTCATAGTACTTGGGCCAGCTTTCAGCGGTCGCCACATCAGGATGACAAGTTGTGCAGTCGTACATTTCATGGGCAATATGAGAAAAATAAACATTGTCCGGCTGCTTCTGATAAATCAGCCAGGGGACCTCTTTCTCCTCCCAGACGTACTCTTCCACAAATACAATCTCATCAGGATCGTCGAACATCACGTCCATGTGACAGACTGAACACTCTTCAGTAGTCGGGATTCCGGAAAATGAACCGTCTTCATAGTAGTAGTGACAGTCATAACAGTCCATGCCCACCACTTCTACATGAGAGACGTGACTGAACCAGAAAGGCTGCTGTTTTTCACTGAACAGCAGCTTGGGAAAAATGCCCCATCCAATTACGAGCGCGCCGATAAAGCCCACTACAAAGGGGAGCAACAAATAGCTTTTCTTTTTTTCCGCCACTTTTTCCTCCATTCCGTCCCTGTATTAGAAATTTATATCAAAATATCATTAAAGCCCTTTGAAACAATCTCAAGGACTCTGCGCAGATATTGAGCCATTTTTTCGACGAAATATTTCAGCCACACTATGCAAGACAGGCCTTGGGTGTCAAGAGCAAAAGAAAAAATTCACAAAACAATTCTGGCTGTTCCAGGACCCTGGGAGCAAAAAAACAGAACCAGTTTCCCAAAAAACCGTAGGATTTTTGACTGGTTTCTCTGCATTGTCTTTGACCCTAAAGTCTGAACGGACTTTCAAACTCATTTAAGCCGGGCAGATTCCTGTCCTTGTCCGACAAAATCGGTGTTTTCTCAAGCCAGTTTATTTTCAGGCCGGGATCGTCATAGCGAATCCCTCTTTCGCACTCCGGATCATAAAAGGCATCAACCTTGTACTGGAACTCAGTATTTTCCTCCAGGGTCAGATATCCATGCGCAAACCCCCTGGGGATGAGAAGCTGCTTGAAATTTGAGGCTGAAAGCTCTATGGAAAACCATTTGCCATAGGTGGGAGAATCAGACCTCAGATCAACCACCACATCCTGGACCGCCCCCCTGGTTACCCGGACCAGTTTGGCCTGATCCATGGGAGGGACCTGGAAGTGAAGCCCTCTCAGGACTCCTTTGGAACTTGACAGGGCATGATTGTCCTGAACAAAATCCAGGTCAAGGCCCTGGTCCGCATAAGTTTTTTTACTGTAGAACTCCATGAAAAAACCCCGGTGGTCCTGGAACACTTTGGGCAAAACAACAAAAAGACCGGGAAAGGATGTGGGACTCAACTTCATGAAAATTCACCCCTGGCAAAACATTATTCAACAGAGATCAGCCTGATGCAGAAAACCGACAGATTCTCCCGGGACCTGAACAGGCTGGCTGCCGGACAGGACCTGAGGGCCATACCCGGCATAGACTACGGTGCAGACCTTTACCTTGAGCTAAACGGTCAAAAACTGCTCAACCTGGCCTCCAACAATTACCTGGGACTCTCTGGCACAGAAACATTGAAGCAGGCTTCCATCAGGGCCGTTGAAAAATATGGCACGTCCGGTTCTGCCTCCAGGCTGATAACCGGAAACTACCATATATACAATGAACTGGAAACCACTCTGGCCCGGTTCAAAAAACAGGAAAAGGCCCTGGTGGCGGGCTCAGGCTATGCAGCCAACCTGTGCATTCTTGGTGCTCTGGCCGGTCGGGACACCCTGGTCTTTTCTGATCGCCTTAATCATGCTTCCATTATTGACGCCACAGTGCTGTCCAGGTCCAGGCAGGTCCGCTATCGCCACACTGATATGGATCACCTTGGCTACCTGCTGACAAAACACAGGGAGCATCCAGCCAAAATCCTGGTCACAGACTCGGTTTTCAGCATGGACGGAGATAGGGCTCCTTTAGAGGAAATAGTCGGATTATGCAAGAAGAACAAAGTATTGGTGGTTGTGGACGAGTCTCATGCCACAGGAATTCTCGGACAGGGCCGGGGGCTGGCCCATGAGCTGGGCCTGGAAAAGGAAATAGATGTGCACATGGGGACCTTTAGCAAGGCCCTTGGCTCATACGGCGGATACATTGCTTCCAGCCGGACAATTATTGACCTGATAATCAACAGAGGACGGGCCTTCATCTATTCCACTGCCCTTCCCCCGGCCGCTGTCGGAGCCAGCCTGGCTGCTCTGGATGAAATAATCAGCCGGCCACCAGGAAACAGCCTCATCAATATGGCCGGGAATATGAAAGGCTTTCTGGATGAAGCAGGCTTTGACACCGGCCAGAGCTCCACTCAGATCATTCCGGTAATTTTAAAAGACAGCCCCATTGTCATCAAAGCGCAGCAAAAGCTGGTTACCATGGGTTTATTTGCAGGTGCGGTCAGACCCCCTACGGTTCCTGCCGGATCGGCCAGGCTCAGGTTGTCCTTAAGGGCGGACATGAGTGACCAGGATCTTAATCTGACCAGGCAGGCTTTTGCTTCTCTGGCCCAGAATCCACTTTCTGACCCATAGAAATCATCAGCCAGGCAAACTACTGGCCATTGTTATGGCTGTTGTACAGAGGAATGAGCAGTTCAGGAGCGCGGGCTGTGAGCAGGTGCAGGCTGGAACACTTGGCCCCAAGGCAGCCAGCTGACAGATCTTCAGCAGTCGGCTAACCCGGTGCTGAAAGCTCAGTTTTCCCACGCAACCCTTAGCTAAAAAAAAGATTTTCAGGGAAGGTCAAAATGAACCACTGGATAATAAAATGGGCTGTATTTGATTATGGCGGAGTTCTGGCTGAAGAGGGCTTTGTGGCCGGTCTCCACGCCATGGCTGAGCAAGCCTCCCTTAGCCGGGATCAAGTGTTTGAAACTGCCAGGGAAATCATCCTTTCCTCCGGCTATCTTGTAGGCAAGGCATCAGAAGATGATTTCTGGAAGGAATTCAAATGGCAGACCAGAATCAAGGGTAACAATATTCAGCTGAAAAACATGATTCTGTCAGGTTTTGTCCTCCGGCCCTGGATGCTGGAGCTTGTTGTCAGACTCCGGAACCAGAAAGTCAAAACCGCCATCTTGAGCGATCAGGTCAACTGGCTGGATGAACTGAATGAGCGGGATAATTTTTTCGGACACTTCGACCATGTCTTTAACAGCTTTCATCTTGGCCTCAGCAAAAATGATCCGGTAATCTTTGAAAAGCTGACCAAATGGATCAAGGCCCGGCCAGAGGATATCGTCTTTATTGACGACCACCTCCCCCACGTGCTCCGGGCCAGGTCCAGGGGAATCCACGCCATCCATTACACTGACAAAGAATCTTTTTTTCAGGAATTCTCCAGCTTTTACCAGGACCATCCATGAACCCTGCTGATGACTATCAGACCATATCCCGGGTCTATGACCTGGTCCTGAACCCCCTGCTGGATTCTGTTCGCAGGGACATCTGCAGGCTGCTTTTTTCCAGCGGCATCCGCAATGTCGTGGACCTGGGCTGTGGAACCGGCCGCCAGTGCGCTTTTTTGCATAAATATGGAATCAAGGCGCATGGAGTGGACAGATCCCCATCCATGCTCCAGATAGCCGGAAAGCAGACCCCTGAAGATATTGAGTACCACCTGAAAGACATCACCAATACCGGCTTTGCTGACCATGTTTTTGACTGCGCCCTTATCAGTCTTGCCCTGCATGAACACCAGACAGCACTCCAGGAGAAAATCCTGGACGAGGCCCTTCGCATTATCAAGCCTGCCGGTGTTATAGCTCTGCTTGATCACGGACGGATTGAAGGGCTTTCCACCAGGATAGCCCATTACCTGTCCTGCATACCTGAACGCCTGGCCGGGAGACGCCACTTCAGAAACTACCTTTCCTTCATGAACAACGGAGGACTGCAGGGGCTTGTCTCTTCCAGGATGGAACTGGACATGATCAGGGAACAAAAATACTTTTTTGGAGGCCTGTGGCTCTGCCTGGCCAGGATCAAGACAACACCCAGCCCAAAAGGCTATTAAGGAGAATCAACTGAGTCATGGATCACAGCTTTTATCTTAACTGGCCCCAGTTGCCTGAGGTCCAGGGACCCTTCAGACCAAATTCAAACATCGTCCTGGCCTCTGCCTCGCCCAGGCGCCAGGCCCTGCTGGCCTCCCTGGGCCTTTTTTTCGATGTGCTGCCTGCCCGGTTCAAGGAACCTCTGCCTGAAACAGGCCAGCTGCCTGCAGACTACGCCCTTTTCCTGGCCAGGAAAAAGGCTGGCGAAGTGGCCAAAGGATTTCCATCCAGCCTGGTTCTGGGGGCCGACACCATAGTTGTCATGGAGGACAACATCATGGGCAAGCCTGGGAACCAGGACCATGCCCTGGAAATGCTCAGGCAACTCCAGGGAAACACTCACCAGGTCATCACCGCAGTCAGCATGATCAGCCTGGACCGGAAAATCAATGAGTCCTTTGCAGTCAAGACCCTGGTGGAGATGGTCCCGGCACCAGATGACCTGCTCATGGAATATATCAGGACCGGTGAACCAGAAGACAAGGCTGGTGCCTATGCCATCCAGGGTGTGGGTGGATTTCTGGTCAAATCAATTTCAGGATCATATACAAATGTGGTGGGCCTGCCCCTGGCTGAAGTCTGGACTGCCCTTTTCCGATTAGGGGGCATCAAGCTGCCAGGAGATCATCAGTGATGAACCAGAATAACTCTTTTGACTCTCTCATGACCAGCCTGGCCACCCTGGGCCCTGTTGGCCATTTACCAAAGATGCCCGGGACCTGGGGGTCCCTGGTGGCTGCCGGACTGGCCCCCTTTGTATTTATCCCCTTTTCCCTGGGGATCAAGCTGGTCATACTGGCCCTGCTGTTTTTTGCCGGAGCCTGGGCCTGCAAGGCTGCGGAACAGACCTTTCAGCGCAAAGACCCGTCCCAGGCCGTCATCGACGAAGTCCTGGGCCAGTGGACCGTGTTTCTGTTCATAACTTCAGCCTCAGTCTTTACCCTGGCCCTGGGGTTTATCCTGTTCCGGATCTTTGACATCCTCAAGCCATTTCCCATCAGGCACTCAGAAACCTGGCTGCCGGACGGCTATTCAGTCATGCTGGACGACCTTTTGGCCGGAATCTATGCCCTGATTACCCTGATGCTGCTTCTTAAGCTGGTTGGACAGCCTTTTCTGCCCGGGCTCCTGTAAAGGTCTCCCTGCTGATAATCCTGCCCTGGCGGCTGACCACCACCCTGTTCACCGCAAGGTCTTGGCCGGACATTTCCACAGCCTGCAGAGCCATCTGGTGCAGGGGCGAGCAGCACGGTACTTCCATTTCCATAACACTGATCTCTTTTATGTTATTGCTGCCTATCATCCTGGAAAGTTTGGCAGTCAGCTGAAAATAATCCTCAAACTTGGGGCAGGCCAGGGCCACGCTGGGCTTGGTTTTCAGATGCGGGGCCAGACCGCTTATGGCTGCAGGTACGCAGTCCGCTCCCAGCAGGAGATGGGAGTCTTTTAAAAAATCTGCGTTCTCCGGGATCAGCCTCAGTTTGACCGGCCAGTTGGGCAACACTGCCCCTGCTTCGTTCTGGACCATGGCCTGCTTGCCCGGGCATCCTCCAAAACTCATGGGTCCAGCAGAGGGACAACCTGCTGCTGACACAGGAGTTTGAAGAGCTGCCTCCTGTTTTTCCAGCATCTTGACCCGCTCATGCACAGCATCTTCATCAAAGGGATCAGCTTCGCGCTCGATCATGCTCAAGGCTCCAGTTGGGCAGTGGCCCATGCATGCGCCCAGGCCGTCGCAGAACTTGTCCGCCACCACCTTAGCCTTGCCGTTGATGATCTCCAGGGCTGCTTCAGCGCAGTTGACAATGCACTCCCCGCAGCCGTTACACAGGTCCTCGTCAATATGGATAATTTTTCTTCTGACCATGATCTACCTCCATTGTTTTTTTCAGGGTGTACCCATGGTCGGCCAGTCATGCCTTGACCTGAGTCAATATATGATAATTAAATCATCTTACCCCGCCGGTTCTTCAGGCTGTTTTTCCTTGTCATCCACACTGATAAATGCTTACATCCCCATTGGTTGGATATAAAAGGACCTGGCCGGAAATCCCAACAGCTTGAACAATTCATCATGAGCAAACAATCCCTTTCCGAACGTGACATCTCTACCAGGTACATCACCCCGGCTCTGGAGAGGTTGTGTCAGGTTAACGAGCATCCTCAGCAAGATTCACTATTACCCACAAAAGAAGGCATAAATGGCAGTAAATAATAATAACGGCGCCACAGCGACTCGCTGATCATGGCGACACTTTGGTCAGTATCCGTGCACCAGTCGGGGATATCAACATGGCTATCGAACGATGCTGCGTCGGCAGAGACGTTGCCGCAGTTCGCCACAAGTCAGGTAGCCGTTCTTACACCTACTATGCAATGCATACTTTGAGCAATAGATTTGCCCGCTTCGAGGCAGAGGGAACGGTATTTGGTGCCATCAACAAAAAGCAATTTGAGGGGCTCCTCTTGGCCCTCCCTCAAATTTCATCCAAGACGACATCTATCCTGACACATGGGGTCAGGGCACCCGGGTTTTGAACTGTCGGTAGAAAACGAACAAAAACCACCTTTAAGGCAAGTCTTTGGAAGCACTAGCTCTCATTGGCGGCCGCCGTTATGCACACTTTTAAAATTGGTTGACACCTACAATGGACCCCATTATAACATGACCCATGATAAGAACCTTTAAATCTGCTGGCACAGAGGATATTTTTGATGGTGTGGCATCACAAGCAGCTCGAAGATGCTGCCCTCAATCTATTTGGCCGGCTGCTAGGCGGAAATTGGATCAAATCAACAGAGTTCGGGAGATCAATGAACTTAAAGTGCCTCCTGGAAATCGATTGGAACGCTTGAAAGGCGACCGGGAGAATCAATACAGTATCCGCATTAATCAACAATATAGAATTTGTTTTACATGGGAGGAAGGCCATGCCTACGAGATCGAAATCACAGATTACCACTGATGTTGGGAGGCGACTGCCTCGAAATCGCCCCCCGACGCATCCTGGGGAGATGCTTTTCGAGGAATTCGTCAAGCCGCTTGACCTTACACAAGCAGAACTCGCTCGTTGCCTGGGTGTTTCTTACCCTCGTCTGAACGAAATTGTTAAAGGCAGGCGTTCGGTCACTCCGAATACGGCCTTGCGGCTTTCCCGTGTTTTGGGTATGTCCGCGGATTTCTGGCTGGGCTTGCAACAGGACTGGGATCTTTGGCATGCGATGAACAGTCCTGAAGCAAATCAGATCAATCGGCTGAAACCAATTTCTAGAGATCAACATTCTTTTGCATAACCATTTTCTGCACTTGACAGGTAGTCCGCTGCCGCTCCACACCTGCAAGTGAGAAATACGTTATACCGCTAAGGAGTGAAGAGAGTTGCCAGAAAGCAATGGAAGGACTGATAGCATTAATGAAATGATGAAACGGATAGGTGATCTTGAGGAATCTGTCCGGAAATATATTAATACCACGCGCTATCAGAATGACCTCCTAAGTGACTCGGATAATTGGAATCAAATATGTAGCTCGTTAGATACCATAGGGGATACACTGTATTCACAGCAGGATTATTTAGATGAAGAATACCCCGCCAGCGTTGGCCTGAAATACATTTTTACTTATGGTCTTTTGCAATCGCTCTTTATTCAACAAGACGCAATGAATCACTTGTCTGAGGCATTTGGAATAAAGTTTGAATTAACTGATCGCCTGAAGGAAATTCGATCTTTACGAAATGCTTCAATTGGCCATCCAACAAAAAACAAAACCAAAGGTTCAACGTACTACAACTACATTTCAAGGATCACGCTATCCAAGGCAGGCTTTACATTAATGCGAAGCTACGATCAGGGAAGCAATGAGTTTGTTGATGTTGATCTTTACTCACTAATTCATGATCAACTCAAAGACATTGAAGCAAGCTACAAGCTATTGGATGAAAAGCTAAAAGAGGCCGATCGTGTGCATAGAGAAAAATACAAAGACAATTTGCTGGTAGACATATTTCACTCATCAATAAGTTATACCATCAGCAAAGTGGCAGAGGGAATTCATTCACTTCACGGCAGCAATGCTGTCTTTGCTTTATCAATGCTAAATTCTATTCAGGAAACATATCAGAGATTTGAATCTTCCTTATCAGAAAGAGGAGATCTCAATGAGTACATCAAGTATGACCTTGATGAATACAATCATGCATTGAACAAATTAGAAAGCTATTTAAAAGGCGATGATTCAAGTATGTCTGATGCTGACGCTAGGATTTATCACTTTTATGTTCGTGAACAGCATAATCATTTTGAACAGATAGCAAAAGAAATAGATGACGATTACCAAGAAAAGGTATAACAAAGCCATCAAATTCGACGCTCGTACCTCGCGCGGCTTATGGCAACGTTAGCGACGAACGGTGGCTTCGCATTCGGATTGTTGGGGCAGAGGATAGTAAGCAAGGTGTCCCGAATCCGGGCAGTGAGAGCATGTCCCGCACGGAATTTGATATCTGAGGATTCATCATGAAACAGGATAAAGACAAAGGAAAACAGCTGATACGCAATAGTACGGCCGAGTTCCTGATCTTTACCGGGCAAGCGGGTGAACAGAGCATTGAGGCCCGGTATGAGGACGAAACGATTTGGCTGACCCAGAAACTCATCGCAGAACTGTTCAGTGTATCCATTCCAACAATAAACGAACATTTAAAAAATATCTTTGATTCAGGTGAACTTGACCCGGATTCAGTTATTAGGAAATTCCGAATAACTGCGGCAGACAGCAAATCCTACACTACAAAGCATTATAATCTCGACGCCATTATTTCAGTCGGTTACCGGGTAAACTCCGTTCGGGCGACGCAGTTCCGCCAGTGGGCCACCCAGGTTCTGCGTGAATTTGCCATAAAGGGTTATGTGCTGGACAAAAAGCGCATGGAAAACGGGTCCTTTCTGGGTGAGGACTATTTTGAGCACCTGCTTGAAGAGATTCGGGAAATACGGCTCAGTGAGCGCCGCTTTTACCAGAAAATCACCGACATTTATGCCACCAGCCTCGACTACAACAAGGACGCTCCGACAACCAAAGCGTTCTTTGCCAAGGTACAGAACAAACTGCATTTTGCTGTCCACGGCAACACCGCCGCCGAGCTGATTATGCAGCGAGCCGATAGCACTAAAACCAATATGGGGCTGACTACATGGGAAAAGGCTCCGCAGGGTAAGATTGTGAAATCCGATGTGTCGGTGGCTAAAAACTATCTGGCCAGGGATGAGTTGGAATCGCTGGGACGAATTGTCAACGCCTATCTGGATTTGGCAGAAGAACGAGCCAAACGGAAAATCCCGATGACCATGGAAGATTGGGCCAAGCGGCTGGATATGTTTCTGGAATTCGACGACCGTGAGATTCTGCAGGATTCCGGTAACGCAACAGCCAAGCTGGCCAGGGCGCATGCCGAGAGTGAATTCGAAAAATACCGCATCGTTCAGGACCGCCTATTTGAGAGTGACTTCGACCGGGTGATAAAGCAATTGGAGTTTGAAGGCAAAGACAAGGAAACAGATTGAATTCCGGGGTCATGATACTTAATTCTAACCAGAAAATATACCGGATAAACCGGTGATTTTTACGTTCGCCATAATACGATATGTCCTATTAAATTATTGACAAGCAGCCAATTTGGTGTGTATAATACACATCATGAAAAGTGGGGAGGTAATACAAAGGCTCAAAAGTGACGGCTGGGTTCTCCATCATACAAAGGGAGACCATCATCAGTTTAAACATCCGGAAAGGCCGGGTAAGGTCACTGTTCCCCACCCCAGGAAAGACCTTCCTGTTGGGACCCTTCGAAATATTTACCGACAGGCTGGTTGGCAATGGAGGTAAAACTATGAAATTCCCAGTTGTAATCCATAAAGACAAAAATTCAGATTATGGTGTTACTTTTCCTGACTTACCGGGCTGTTTTTCTGCAGGTGACACAATTGAAGAGGCTTTAGCAAATGCCCAAGAAGCGGCAGAATGCCATATCGAGGGTATTCTACTTGATTCTGAGCCTATCCCAGTTGCCACCATCATTGAAAAGCATAAAAACAAAAAAGAATTTCAAAACGGTATCTGGGCAATCGTTGACGTCGATCTAAGTAAATTGTCCCTTAAATCAAAAAGAATCAATATCACCATGCCGGAAAGGTTATTGAATTCTGTAGATTCTTTTGCCAAAAAGCATGGAGAAACACGTTCAGGGCTTTTGAGTCAAGCCGTTACTGAATACATGTCATCACATCAATAAAATCAAATCGGCGAACAAGGGCATTCAGCAGACCGCAAACAGCCGCGGCTGCTGAATGCCCGCCGTTGTGTTTCTTGAGGTCATGTCACTGCTGTCCAAAACAATTTAAAAATTGACGTACTGACTCAATAAAATCAACTGTTTCAAGCGGAAAAATCAGTTTTTCCGGTCAGAGGCTTCATTTTTTAGTACAGATGCTGTCCAATAAGAAATATGGGACAGACTCCTGTTGAGCTTATCAGCAAAAGCTTGCATGAGTATTTTGGACTGTTTCTGGCTTTACTCATGATTAAAATCAAATTCAGGACAGTTCCATTAAGCAGGTTCTTTGCGGAAGAAAGTGTTCCCTGACTGGTTCTTACAACATAACTTGCCAATAGCCATAGTAAACAAGCTTGCCGGAATATTTAAGAAAGCTTCTGCAGGTTTTTGAGTTTCTTTATTAGGTCGGACCCAGGCAAGGCTGAGCAAAGATGAGAAATAATCGGACATTATGTGACTAATGGATAGAGGCATTCTGGATTATCAGCTTAAGTTTCAATTCAGCCTGGATATTTTTAAACTTGACTTTTAAAATATCCAGGCTATCTTAAATCTATGTTTTCAAGATGGATGACCATTCCTTCAGACAAAAGCTGTCTGCTCATCGGCCCCCGCCGGTCTGGCAAGACAACCCTTCTCAGGGGATTGTTCCCTGATTTCAACTACACCACCCTGGATGACCTGGATTATCTGGACTGGGCTGAACGCGATCCAAAAGGTTTTGTCCAGGACCTGGGTAATTCCTGCATAATAGATGAAATTCAGCGCGCCCCCAGGCTGACCATTGCGGTCAAGCATGCCATTGATCAGAGGGATGCAAAAGTTTTTATGACCAGCTCCAGTTCAATCGGGCTGCTGGATGCTGCAGCAGACACCATGGCCGGAAGGATTGAAATTCTGTCTTTGCCTGCACTTTGCTGGGGGGAGGAACTGGGTCGCCCAACCCATAATGTTTTCATTGAAGAAGCAAACCATGTTCAGCTCAGGCAGGGGGCAAGAATGCTGGATCAGGCCGTAACCTTCGGCGGATTTCCGGAAGTGGCTGAACAGAAGAATGAAGATGGGAAGGCAAAGATACTGATCCGCTACAAGAATACTTACTTCACCAGGGATCTCATGCAGCTGTCCAACATTGAAAACCTTGAGGGTCTGCTGGGGATTCTGCACAACCTGGTCCACTGCCTTGGATCCCACCTTGAAGTGTCCAATTTTGCCAGGGAATCCGGAGTCAGCCATCCAACCGCGAAAAAATATCTGAACTCCCTGAACCAGGCCCAGCTGACCTTTCAATTGAGGGGATACAATTTCGGGCCTGCAAAGCGTTATATTAAAGCAACCAAAACATATTTTGCAGATAACGGCATCATCTTCAGTCTCAGGACGCAGGCCGGGCCGGGCGCCCTTCTGGAAAACTTCGTCATTTCCGAACTGGAAAAGCGTCGCAAGCTGGGATTTATTTCCACTGACGAATTCTGCTACTACAAAAGCGCTTCAGGGCACGAAATCGACCTGATCTTTGAAACCAGGGACTGTTTGTACGCAATTGAGGTCAAATCCACCAGGCATCCAGGAAGAAGCGACATTACCAGCCTGATGAACTTTAAACCGAAAAAAAATCTGAAGGTAAAACGGTTTCTGTTCTATCTTGGAGAAGAATACCAAACCGTGGAAGATGTCCGTCTGATACCAGTAGCAGCCCTTTTTCGCGGGCGATGACACTTTACACAGGCAAGCTTTTTGAAGAGGAAGGGTAACTATTCACCATGCTGCGATGTAAGCCTGCATCCTGATTTGTTTTCAGTTGCTGCAAACTCCCAGCATGAGCCCGTAAGTCAAAACCATTAATTTATTCAAGTAGCCCTGAGGTTTTTCTTGTCCATGATTTTGACTAACGGGCTCATGGCTGGTCAAACAAGCAGCAATGGCGAAAACAAATCAGGATGCAGGCTTTATCTGAAAGTAGAGAAATGTGGTGAACAGAAACGAGGAAGACTACTTGAAAACCATGCCAAATCCGCCTGGGACAGGAAATAACTTCTCATGCCGGGAGTGCTGATAGGCGTTGATGATATAAAGGTGGACGTAAGGTTTAAGAAAATCAAACACGTCTATCTGAGGGTGAAATCTCCGGACGGCAGAGTCCAGGTCTCCGCACCAAAGCATCTGAAGACAACTGAAGTCAGAGACTTTATCCAGGCCAGGCTGGGCTGGATCAGAAAACAGACAGGCATGATCCAGGCCCGGAACAATTCAGCTTGCTGTGAATATCTGGCAGGGGAAATTCATTATGTCTGGGGGAAACCCTATCTCCTGACCCTGCAAAGCAGTGAGAAAGCTTCAGGGGTCATGCTTGAGCATGACCGGATGGTGCTGAAAATACGCTCAGGAGCTGATCGGGACAAAAGACGGGCAGTGGTGGAAAAGTGGTACAGGGATCAAATCAGACAGGCAGCCCCTGGCTTGATCAGAAAATGGGAAAAAGTCATGGGCGTTGAAGTGGAAAAACTATTTATCAGGCGCATGAAGACCAGGTGGGGAAGCTGCAACACCCGTAAAAGGACCATCAGGCTGAACACCAACCTGGCCGAACAACCCCTGGAATGTCTGGAATACGTTGTTGTCCATGAACTGGCCCACCTGCTGGAGCCGAGTCATAATGGCCGGTTCAAGGCTCTGATGGATAAGTTTTTGCCTGGATGGCCGGACTACAGAAGGATGCTGGCTACCCCTGCCGGGTACAAGGGTTTTCCGGGTCGGTCCGGATCAACTCCTTGATTCAGGGCAGAAAATGTCCCAAAATATTTTAGACTGTTTCTGACTCTACTCATGACTAAAATCACATACAGGATAGTTCCATTAAGCAGGTTCTTTGCTGAGGAAAGTATCCCCTGACTGCTCTCCACAACATAACTTGCCAATACCCCCCTGGTAAACTTGTCAGAATATTTATGAAAGCACACTTCTTCTTCCGCTACGACTCTGCTTCTAGATCATCATCTATGCCTGGATCAATGATCTACAAAACCCAGCGCCAGGCAAATGGAAAAAACGACCCTTATCACCTTGATCTTAATATTAATATTCAATAAATATAATACCTGCTAAACACAAAAGTAAAAAGGATTGCTGTTCATGTTTTTCGTAGACAAACCATATATTTCAGATTTCTTTAAAGAGACTTTAAAAGACCATCAGATTCCGGTGGTGGGCACAAAAGCGGCAAAAGAACTCGACCTTTTGCCAGGAACAAATATCGTGGATGAAAAAGAAGCTGTTGAAATGGCCAGAAAATCAAACGGCCTGCCAGTTTACTCATCATCGGAAAATTCCCTGGGCTGGATCTCAAAGTATCTTCATGAGACCTCCCTGCCCCGGCAAATCAGCCAGTTCAAGGACAAGCTCGGGTTCAGGGAGCTGACCAGGCATTTATTCCCGGATTTTTACTTTCAGGGAGTTACAGCTGAGGACCTGAAAGACTTCAAGACAGAAGAACTTTGTGTGCCTTGCATCATAAAGCCTGCCCTGGGATTTTTCAGCATGGGAGTACACAGGGTCGATGACCGGCAGCAATGGCAGGAAACCCTTGCAGCGATTCAGGCTGAGATGAAAATGGTGCAGGGCATCTATCCCCGGGAGGTCATGGATGCTGACCGGTTCGTAATCGAGCAGTGCATCTTGGGGGAGGAGTTCGCTGTTGACGCCTATTACGATTTTTCTGGCGAGCCTGTTATCTTGTCAATCTTCAAGCACATCTTTTCCTCGGACGCTGATGTCAGCGACCGGGTCTACACCACCTCCAAGGATATTATACAGAACAACCTCAGGGAATTCACTGAATTCGCCTCAAAAATCGGCAAGGCTGCCGGGGTAAAGAACTTTCCGGTCCATATGGAACTCAGACGGCAGCAGGACGGCCAGATACTGCCCATAGAAATCAATCCCCTGCGCTTTGGAGGCTGGTGCACAACACCAGACATGACCTGCAAGGCCTGGGGGTTTAACCCTTATCTCTACTATTATGAACAGAAAAGGCCGGACTGGGATAGTGCCTTGCAGGACAAGGACGGCAAACTGTTCAGCATAATTGTTCTGGACAACTCCACCGGAATAGATGGAAAAAACATCACCAGCTTCAACTACGACCAGGTCCTGGCTGGCTTTGAAAAACCATTGGAACTCAGAAAAATCGATTATCGCTGCTACCCGGTATTCGGATTTCTGTTTGCCGAGACCAGAGAAGAAAACTTCCACGAGCTGGAATATATTCTTAATTCTGATCTTAAGGAATTTTCAGAGACCAAAACAGGCTGATATTATTTATTTTTACCTGCTGCTCTGAGATTAAAACAAATTTTTAGCTCCTCAGACTGCAACCAGTCCCGGACAAAAGCTGACTGAAATCCATTAACCCTGATTATTGCCTGGCACTATTTTATCACCTCAGCATCCAAAGGAGCTGCCTTATGAATATCCCCATTTTTCAGGTTGATGCCTTTACTTCCAGGGTCTTTGCAGGCAATCCGGCAGCCGTCTGCATCCTGGACAAGTGGCTTGATGATCACCTCCTCCAGAATATTGCCGCGGAAAACAACCTGTCTGAAACCGCCTTTATCGTAAAAAATGAGGACATATTCGAGCTCAGGTGGTTCACTCCGACCATTGAAGTGACCCTGTGCGGACATGCCACCCTGGCCACCGCCTTTGTTCTGTTCAATTTTTATCATCATCCGGATGATACTGTTCATTTTCAGACCAGGCACAGGGGCCTGCTGTCCGTTTCCAGGCAGGGAGATCTGCTGAAAATGGATTTTCCAGCTATTCCGATTTTCAGCCAGTCCCCGCCTAAAGGGCTGATCCAGGCCCTGGAGGTTGAACCCCTGGAAATATACGGTTCAGATGAGGATATGCTGGTGGTTTTGGACAGCGAACAGACCGTGAGCCGGGTCAGTCCGGACTTTGCACTGCTGGGCCAGGTTGATTGCCGGGGAGTGATCATTACGGCTCAGGGTGAAAAGTGCGACTTTGTCTCCAGGTTCTTCGGACCCAGGGTGGGTATCAACGAGGACCCGGTGACCGGATCAGCCCATTGTGTACTTGTTCCGTACTGGGCTGAAAAACTTAATAAAACCTCTTTGCACGCCTTGCAGATCTCAAACCGCAGGGGCGAACTTTTCTGTCAACACAAAGGGCAAAGGGTGCTGATATCAGGCCGGGCCGCCCTGTATCTTCGGGGGGAAATTTTTCTGCCAGACAATTAATCCCCTTGGCCCGGTCCCTGCATCCATGTCAGGCCCGGATATTTGGAGGACCATATGAGCAAATTTTTCCCAGATCCCATCAAAGACCTTCCCCAGGCTGACATACCCATTAACGGGCTCAAAGCCTACCTGTCCCAGTCTAAAGAGCACCAGATACTTTTCATGGAATTTACTGAGGATACTGACCTGCCTGAGCACTGTCACGCAGCCCAGGTCGGATTCGTCCTCAAGGGACGTATCGATATGACCATAGCCGGGCAAAAAAAGACCTTCACCACCGGCGATATATACCATATTCCGGCTGGAGTGCTCCATTCCGGAAAGATTCATGCCGGTTATGCAGACATTACCTTTTTCCATGAACCAGACAGATACTCTGCTAAACAGAAATAAGTCTGCTCCTCCCCCTGATCAGGACCGTTAAAAAAAACCAAAAAAAGCCTGATCACCGGCCCTGGCCGGTGATCAGGCTTTTAAACAATAAAAAGGAGGCGCATCTGGAACCAGGAAGTGCGGCTTAGTCTGACAGCATTTCAGGTCCGGATGAACGGGGTTGGGAAATTAATGATGCCCCTCTTTCATGCCTTCCTTGATCCGATAAATAGCCGCAGCCACTATGGCTACGAAATAGACATAAATTCCTGTAACTCCGAAATACCCCTGGGTGGTGCTGCTGAACATATCCCTTAAAAGCTCCACAAGCATACCGGCCTCCTGAAAGATGTGTTGTTAAATATTTCACTAATTAAAAACCAAAAAATCATATCTTGTCAAGACCTGGATGCGTTTCAGAAAAAACTCCGGCAGGTAAATCCTGTTACATTCACAGCCGTTACCTGCTCTGATCTCAGGATATTCTCAGCCGCAAGGGCCTTTGAAAAAAAGAATCCCTTTGTCCCGGATCAAACCCGGCCGCCTTGATACAGGCCTTGAGCCGTTCAATGGTTAATCCCTTGGGGGTGTCTGCCCCGGCTGCATGACCGATTTTTTCTTCAACAATGGTCCCGTCAAAATCATCAGCCCCGAACCACAGCCCAAGCTGGGCCGCCTTGATTCCGGAAAAAGCCCAGTAGGCCTTGATATGAGGGATATTGTCCAGGACTATCCTGGAAACAGCAGTCATCTTGAAGAAATCAATTCCATCCGGACCAGTGGCCTTTAAATCATTGTGCCCTGGCTGATAAGCAAGGGGAATAAAGCATAAAAACCCGCCTGTCCTGTCCTGCAGTTCCCTTAAGGCCAGAAGATGATCTATCCGGTCCTCCCAGGTCTCCACATGGCCAAAAAGCAGGGTACAATTGGTGGGTATGGACATTTTATGAGCAGTTTCGTGGATATCCAGCCACCTCTGGGCAGAAACTTTTTCCGGACAAAGCTTTTGCCTGAGTTCCGGGGAAAAGACCTCAGCTCCCCCCCCGGGAAGGGCGTCCAGACCTGCTCCGGCAAAATCAGCCAGGATCTTTTCAACAGAATACCCGTACTTGTCAGCCAGAAATGCAATCTCCACAGCTGTAAAGGCCTTGATCCCGGCATCAGGTCTCAGTCTGCGCACAGCCTTCAACATGTCCAGGTAATAGCCATATTCCAGCTCAGGATTCAGCCCGCCCACAACATGGATCTCGTCTATGGGCTCGGTTATCCTGGACCGGACAGCGTCCTCCACCTGGGCGATGCTCATGGTGAAGGCTCCTTCTTGCCCGTTTTTTTTGCTGAAAGCACAGAAACGGCAGGCATTGGCGCAGATATTGGTGAAATTCAGATGCTGATTGTAGACGAAAAAGGCCTTATCCCCGTACAAACGGGTCCGGACATCATGGGCAGCCTGCCCCAGGTCATGGATGGAAGCACTGAAGGCCAGTTCAAGGGCCTCCTCCCGGTTGATTCTTTTGCTGTCCAGAACTTTTTTTATGACTGGATAAGAACTATTCATAAGTAAAAATCCATCTGGGACCGGCAAAGTCAGGGGTCAGGGAAAACTCGCCCAGAATCCTTCTTACAAGGGAAACTTTTTGAACAGGACCCTCCAGCAGCCCGGCACTCTCTTTTATCCCGGTCAATTCCCGAAGCAGCTCCAAAGCCTCGTTCATTCCGCCCAGGACATCCACTAAGCCGGTCTGGTAAGCCTGCCTTCCGGTCATGGCCCGCCCATCAGCCAGGGCAATGACTTCTTCCAGAGCCATGTTCCGGCCCTGGGCCACATCCTGAACGAACTGATCATGCATGTCATCAATAAGAGCCTGGAAGTATTCTTTTTCCCTGTCGGTCATGGGCCGCATGACTGTACCGGCATCTTTGAATTCACCGCTGTAAATGGCCTGATCCTGGATTCCGATCTTGCGCATCAGTTCCTGCATATTGGTCAGGGTCGCCTTGACCCCGATGCTGGCGGTCAGGGTCCCTGGGTTGGCCACAATCTGGTGGGCCGGGCTGGCCACATAATACCCTCCCGACGCAGCCATGGCTCCCATGGAGGCAACTACAGTCCTGGTCCGGGCCAGGTCCTGCACGGCTGCATAGACTTCCTGGGAAGGACCCACCACACCGCCTGGGGAATTGATCCGCAGGACAACCCCTTTGACCGATTCATTTCTTTTCAGCTCATTGATCCAGTCCACGATCTCCCTGGAGTCGGTGATCAGTCCGCTGATATTGACCACTCCGATCTTTTCTCCAGTTCTGAACCGGGATCTGTCTTCCAGGAACAGAAAATTAAAAACGGCCATAGCCATCATAAAGATGACTACAGCCGCTATTATCAACATGAAACCAAAGATCAGGGGATGTCTCTGGCTGAACTTATTCTGACTGGTTTTCTCCATCCTCAGCTTCCAGCTTTTGCCTGATCAAATCGCCAAGATTGCTCCCGGCACTAGCCGGACCAGCTTTAGCCCGCTGTTCACCACCCCTCTTTCTGTCCTCTTCTTCCTGCTGCTGCTTGATGGAAAGACCAAGACGCCTTTCATCAGCACTGACATGGATGACCTTGGCCTGAATCTCCTGGCCTTCTTCAAAGGACTCCTTGGGGCTCTTGATCTTCTTGCGGCTCATTTCAGACACATGAACAAGACCCTCAATCCCCTCTTCCACCTCAACAAACAAGCCGAAATCAGTGATGTTGGTGATCTTCCCGGTTACATTGGTACCCACTGGATAGTGATTGGGAACATCCAGCCAGGGATCGTCAGTAAGCTGTTTGATACCCAGGGTGAATTTCTCGTTTTCCTTGTCCACCACCAGGACCTTAGCCCGGACCAGTTCTCCGTTTTTGAACATTTCAGAAGGATGGCGGACTTTTTTGGTCCAGGACATGTCCGAAACATGAATCAGGCCGTCAATACCGTCCTCAATGCCGATGAACAGACCGAATTCAGTGATATTCTTGATGGGGGCTTCTAGAATGGTTCCTTCAGGATATTTTTCTGCCACCACATCCCAAGGATTGGGATTGACCTGCTTCATGCCCAGGGAGATGCGCTTGCGTTCGGAATCAATGCCCAGGATGACCACATCAACCTCGTCGCCGGGTTTGACCATCTGGGATGGATGCCTGAGTTTCCTGGTCCAGGACATTTCAGAGATATGCACAAGTCCCTCGACCCCGTCTCCCAGCTCTACAAAAGCGCCGTAGTCTGCCAGGTTGGTGACTTTACCGGTGATTTTTTCACCTTCTGGGTATTTGGTATGGATATCTTCCCAGGGATCGGCCACAAGCTGCTTCAGACCCAGAGAGACCTTTTTCTCCTCAGGATCAAAACCCAGGACCTTGAGTTCCAGCTCGTCTCCGATCTGAACCATCTCTTTGGGATGCCTGATCCTCTTCCAGGACATGTCCGTAATATGCAAAAGACCGTCAAGTCCGCCCAGATCAACAAATACACCATATTCAGTGACATTCTTGACCCTGCCGGTGACAGTCTGGCCTTCTTCTATGGAATTGAGCAGCTCCTCGCGCATGGATTCCCTTTCTTCTTCCAGAAGGACCCGGCGGGAAATAATAACATTGCTGCGTCTGCGGTTGATTTTCAGGATCCTGAAGTCGAACTCCTGACCCACCAGGGCATCCATGTCCGGAACCGGACGAAGATCTACATGAGATCCGGGCAGAAAGGCTTCCAGACCGTCCAGATCAACATTGTAGCCGCCCTTGATCCTCTTGACGATCCGGCCTTTGATGGTGGATTCGTTTTCCAGGATTTCTTCCAGATCATCCAGGAGCTTGACCCTTTTGGCCTTTTCCCTGGAAAGGGTGATCACCCCTTCCTTTTCATCTTTATGAGTCACGAAGACATCAATCTTGTCCCCTTCCTTGACAGTAACGTTGCCTTCGCTGTCGGTAAACTCGGAAACAGAAATCTGACCTTCGGACTTGAAACATACATCCACCAGGATGTAATCTTTTTCAACCTTGACCACTTCCCCGGTCACTATGCCGCCTTCCTGCACCTCTCCAAAATCCGCATTAAGATAATCTTCCAGTGCGGATTCAAAATCCAGGTCAGCGTCCAAGTTTTCTTGAGAATCGGTCATGTTGTTTGTGTTTTGCATAAAAACCCCCTAACACACAAATAAATTTGAGCACAAGTATCAGATACTGGGCATATTGACAACAAGAATAATGGTTATTTCAAAAATTTAATGCTGTTGTCCTGCATCAGAAAAAAGAATCTGGACCTTTTTTAGAGGACAGAAACACCGGAGCTGAAAACAGGCCCTGGTTTGTCCGCAGCCGCTGCATGGCCTGGAAAATCCTGGATTTTCCAGGCCTGGTGCTGGTCAATCCTGCAGGGCAACCAGGTCATAATCCCTGGTTTCCTGAATTTTTGCCCGGATTACATTGCCCGGACGGACATCGTCTCCGCTGACATAGGTGATTCCATCCACCTCCGGGGCCTGAAACCAGGTCCGTCCGGTGTAAAGACCCGGCCATTCAGCATGCGGTTCATCCACCAGGACATCCAGATACTGCCCCTCAAATGACTTGAGCAGGGACCTGCTGATTTTTTTCTGGGTCAGCATGATCTTCTTCACCCTTTTAGCCTTGACCTGGTCCGGTATCTGACCGGGAAATCCTGCCGCCCTGGTCCCTTCCTCTGGGTGATAGGGAAAGACCCCCAGATGCTGCAGCCTGTTTTTTTTGACAAAAGAGAGCAGGTGCTGAAAATGTTCCTCGCTTTCACCTGGGTATCCGGTGATCAGGGTCGACCTGATGGCTGTCTCTGGAAAAATCTGGCGGATTCTCCGGATAATG
The DNA here is from genome assembly GCF_000686525.1 of Desulfonatronovibrio hydrogenovorans DSM 9292. Classification (NCBI taxonomy): domain Bacteria; kingdom Pseudomonadati; phylum Thermodesulfobacteriota; class Desulfovibrionia; order Desulfovibrionales; family Desulfonatronovibrionaceae; genus Desulfonatronovibrio; species Desulfonatronovibrio hydrogenovorans. Next base: position 608,928 of record NZ_JMKT01000008.1, on the reverse strand, counting down.
ATTTCAGGGTCCTCCCTGAACGGACGGCCCATTTTTCTGAGAATATCCGGATGAGAATGCTGAAAGGGGACGTCAAAATAAGGAACAAGGGGTCCCCTGATCCGGGCCATGCTTTCCAGAAGTTTCTGGCTGAGCCCGGAAGGGTAGAGATACATCAGTCTCAGCCGGTCAAGTCCGGACAGACCTGACAGCTCCTTTGTCAGCTCAGCCAGGCCATGTTTATAACCCAGATCCCGGCCATAGGCTGTACTGTCCTGGGCCACCACGATCAGCTCTCTGACTCCCATGGCCAGGAGATGACCGGCCTCAGCAATGACCTCGTCCAGGGGCCTGGACTTATGCCTGCCCCGGATGGACGGGATAGTGCAAAACGAGCACCTGTTATTACAGCCTTCGCTGATTTTAAGGTAAGCATAACCTGGGGCCGTGCTGACCTTTCTCCAGGACCGGGAACCCTCACTGGGAAGTCCCAGCTTTTTTAAGATCAGTCCGGGCAGCTCTGCCTGATCCTTTATTCCTGTAAATACATCCACTTCAGGAATTTCCAGGGAAAGACCCGGCCCGTATCTGGCCGGCAGGCAGCCAGTAACCACAAGAAGAGGTCTCTTCTCCAACTCTTTGATTTCCTGGTGAGTGGAAAAAATCACGTCCAGGGACTCTTCCACAGCAGGCCGGATGAATGCGCAGGTATTGATGAGCACCACCTGAGACCGGGAGATGTCTTCCACAGGTTCATAAACCTGCCCCAGTCCGCCCAGGATGGTCTCGGTGTCAACCAGATTCTTGGGACATCCCAGACTTCTGGTAAAGACTCTGATTTTTTGTACCAAACCGCTTAAAACTTCCTCTTGTCAACCACTGGAACGATTCGGTCGTCTTCAAACTGCATGCTCTTGAGTTCCACCAGCCTGACCTCAAAAAATACACCCAGGTCCATGGCCAGGCGCTGCTTGACCCTTTCAATGAACCTCTGCTGTTCCTTGATTTTATCCGGCACCAGAACATCAGCCTCCACCAGCACAGTGGCCTTGTCCAGCCGGCCCTCCCGCTCAAGAACTATCTGGTAGTTTGGAATCCTGTCCCCTGTTTCAGACAGGATAAGGCTGACCTGTTCCGGAAAAACATTGATTCCCTGGATGATAAGCATGTCGTCACATCGCCCCTGGATACGCTGCATCCGGACAAAAGTCCTTCCGCACGGGCAGGGATCATGGATAAGCCTGGTCAGGTCCCCTGTCCTGAACCGGACCAGGGGCAGGGCTTCCTTGGTCAGGGTGGTAATGACCAGCTCTCCGGTCTGTCCCGGAAGCACCGGCTCCAGAGTCCTGGGATCTATGACTTCAGCCAGAAAATGGTCCTCATTTATGTGCATCCCGTTTCTTTCCAGACATTCTCCGGCAATACCCGGCCCCATGACCTCGCTCAGACCATAGCTGTCCACTGCGGTGATCTTCAGTCTGTCCTGAATTTCTGCTCTTGTTTTTTCAGACCAGGCCTCTTCTCCAAAGAGGCCGGTCCGCAGGGCCAGGGCATTGATGTTTATCCCCAGTTCCTCAAGACGATCCGCAAGATAAAGGGCATAGCTGGGAATGCAGACCAGGGTGGTCACGTTATAATCCTGGATAATACTGATCTGGCGGTTCACGTTTCCACTGGAAGCCGGGACCACTGCTGCTCCCATTTCCTCGGCTCCGTAATGAATTCCGAATCCACTGGTGGACAGTCCATAGTTGAAAGCCACCTGGATCACATCGTCCTTGGTTACTCCAGCGGCCATGAGTACCCTGGCGGCCAGACCGGACCAGCGGTGGATATCGTTGATGGTGTAACCAACCACAACTGATTTTCCCTTCAGGCCGTAGGTACCGTGCAGCCTGACCACTTCCCTCAAGGGGACAGCAAAAAGTCCGTAAGGGGCATGGCCTGCCAGATCAGACTTGGTGGTCAGAGGAAGCCTGGACACATCGTTGAGGGAGTCAAAATCATAGGGGTCAATGCCCAGTTCTTCAAATTTTTTCCGATAGAACGGCACATTCTTGGATATCCTGGTCAATGCTGCCTGGAGTCTTTCCAGCTTGAGCTGGTCGAGATCCTCGCGATTCATGCATTCATACTTCGGATCAAAATACATGGGAAATCCCCCTTAAAGACAATTGGCTTTTATTTCTGAAACAGCTTCTCAATGTCTCTTTAGTCCCGGTCTTTGGCTTCTCTTCCCAGATAAGCCCTCTGAACGTCGTTATTCTGGGCAAGTTCTCTGGAAGTTCCCTGAACAATGACCCGGCCGGTTTCAAGGACATAGCCCCTGTCAGAGATCTTCAGGGCACTCCTGGCATTCTGCTCCACAAGAAGCACAGTGACCCCCAACTCGTCCCTGAGCTTGGCAACATGCCTGAAAATCATCTGGGATACAGCCGGGGCAAGCCCCATGCCGGGTTCATCCAGGAGGAGCAGTTCCGGCTTGGCCATCAGGGCCCGGCCAATGGCCAGCATCTGCTGTTCTCCTCCGGACAGGGTCCCGGCTGCTTGACTGCGCCGCTCACCCAGTACCGGAAACATGGCATAAATCTCCTCCACCTCCTGCATGATAGTCGAGACCCGGCCAGGGCGATAGCGGTGATATGAACCCAGGACAAGATTGTCCTCCACTGACAGGGGTTTGAAGACAAGTCTTCTTTCAGGAACCTGAGAAATACCTGCCCTGACGATCCTGTCAGGCTTGCTCTTATTAATCTCCCGGCCATTGAAGATGATCTGTCCGCTTCTGGCTCTGATCAGTCCGGATATCGTACTCAGAAGAGTAGTCTTGCCAGCACCGTTACCCCCGATCAGGGCCACGATCTCCCCCTGGTTAACGTGCATGGAAACTTTCTTGACTGCATGCACGCTTCCGTAAAAAACATCTATATTCTTTAAAACCAGCATACTTTTCTTTCCGGACCTCAAATTCTTGTGAAAGTACAGCTCGCTGTCACCACCGGACACCCCATGCTCCCACGGTTAATCCCCTGAAATGGCCTTATTCTTCGCTGCCCAGATACGCCCTGATCACTTCGGGATCACTCTGAATGTCCCTGGAAGTCCCCTTTGCAATAACCTGCCCGAAATTAAGGACCGTGATCTGGTCGCTGATGCTCATGACCAGATCCATATCATGCTCCACCAGGACTATGGTGATGCCCAGCTTCTCCTTGATGGAAGCAATGATCTCAGCCAGCGCACTGGTTTCCTTGGGGTTGAGTCCTGCTGCCGGTTCATCAAGCAGAACAAGCTCCGGCTCACCGCATACGGCCCTGGCCAGTTCAAGAAGTCTCTGCTTGCCATAGGGCAGATCCTGGGCAGGCAGATCAGCTTCGTTCTCCAGCCCGACAAATTCGAGCTTTTCCATGGCTGCATCCCGGCACTTCCTTTCCATGGCAAAATATTTTGGGGTCTTGAATATGCCGTCCAGCATGGAGTAGCTGTAGAGGTTATGAGCCCCGGTCATGACGTTTTCCAAAACCGTCATATGAGCAAAAATTTCCAGGTTCTGGAAAGTTCTGACCATTCCGGCCATGGACCTGGCATGGGCTGGGACACTTGATAAGTCGCTGGTCCCGAAAAAAATCCGCCCCTCGGTCTGGTCCACCATTCCGGAGATCACGTTGAGCAGGGTTGTCTTGCCTGCACCGTTGGGGCCGATCAGGGCTGAAATAGTTCCTCTGGCTGCCTGGAAATTGACTCCGGCCAGGGCCATTACCCCGCCGAAACGGACATATATTTCCTCGCACCAAAGCAAGGTGGAATCATTATTCATCTTTCACCCCACCTCGAAACAGTTTTCCAGACATATAACCCGCTAATCTGCTCATGCCGCCCACCAGGCCATGGGGCATGAACATCATGCACAAAATCAGGATCAGGCCGTAAAGAATGGTTTCCAGTTCCTCGTACATGCGCAGAAACTCCGGCATGGAAGTCAGAAACAGAGCCCCGATCACCCCGCCCCAGACACTGGACATCCCCCCCAGCACCGCCATGACGATCATCTTGATGGAAAAGTGAAAGTCAAAGGAAGAAGGAGCGACAAAACTGAGATAATGGGCATAGAGCCCCCCGGCCACAGCGGCGAACACTGCGGACAGAACAAATACAAACAACTTGTATCTCTGAACATTGACTCCCATGACCTGAGCAGCCTTTTCACTGGAGTGAATGGCTTTGAGGGCCCGGCCGGCCCTGGAGTTAATGACGTTCAGCGAAATAATGATGACCATGGTGAGAACGCCTGCAACCAGGTAGTAATAGGCCAGGTCCGAGTAAAAATCATATCCAAAGGCATTGAACCTGGGGATGCCCACGAACCCGGACGGGCCACCGGTCAGGGTAATGGTTTCGTTCAGCACAATATACACAATCAGCCCGAAGCCCAGGGTGGCCATGGCCAGAGACAGGGCTTTAAGCTTCAGCGCCGGGATACCAATGATAAGGGCGATGGTCGATGCCAGGAGAACACCGCAGACAACCCCGGCCAGAACCGGAAATCCGTAATTTGTGGTCAAGATTGCTGAAGTATATGCTGATATTCCGAAAAATGCAGCATGGCCTATTGATATCTGTCCGGCAAAACCGAGCAGGAGGTTCAGGCCCACCACTCCAATGGCCGTAATTCCGGACAGAATCAGAATGCTCAGGTAATAGTCATTGGTCAGGACCCAGGGAAAGCCATAGGTGATGACCATGAATAAAACAAGGGAGATAAGACTCTTCCTGCCTTCCATGGCTAGACCCTCTCAATCTCGGCCCGGCCGAAAATGCCCGAGGGTTTGACAAAGAGAATGACCAGCAAAATGATGAAGGCAAAGGCATCCTTGAAGGCCGAAGAGATAAACCCGGCTCCAAAGGATTCCAGTACTCCGATGATCAATCCACCGGCTGCAGCACCAAAGGGGTTGCCCAGTCCTCCAAGAATGCAGGCGGCAAAACCTTTAAGTCCAAGCAGGATGCCAACGTCATAGGAAGTAAGGGTTACGGGCGTCAGAATCACACCTCCGATGGAGCCCACCAGGGCGGAAATAGCAAATGAAATCATGACCATCCTGTCCACGCTTATCCCCACCAGATGGGCAGCCTTCTGTTCAAAGGAACAGGCAAGCATGGCTTTGCCGAAAATGGTATTATTGAAAAAGAACCTGAGCCCGGCCAGAACGAACATGGTAATGAGCAGAATCCATATGCTCTGAGGAATTACAGCTGCCCCCAGAAACTCAATGGCCTCAGTTCCAAAGAACGGCGGCAGAACAAAGGTGTCCTTGCCCAGAAAAATCATCACCACCCCCCGGATAAAGATGGATACCCCGATGGTGATGATGATGATATTGATGACGTTGGCTCCCTGGACCGGCCGAATGGCCAGCCTCTCCATAAGTACTCCGGTCAGGGTGGTGCAGGCCACAGCCAGAAAAATGGCCGGGAACAGGCCAACTTCCAGAGAGGCCATGAAAAAAACCGCAAGCATTCCGCCCATCATGACGAACTCGCCCTGGGCAAAATTTATGACCCTGGTGGCATTGAAAATAATGGTGAAGCCCAGAGCAGTCAGACCATAAGTACTGCCAACGGTCAGGCCGGATATGAGATATTGAAGAATACTGCCTAGATCCATGTTTTTTTATTGGGTAAAAAGTATTCAGGGGTGAACTGCCCTGGAAATCACTCTGATACGATTATCCAGTCCTGGTCCCGTATCTCGGCCATGACAAAAGATGATTCATCAAGGCCATTATGATCCTGGGGAGACAGGTTGAATATCCCACCGGTTCCGACAAATCCCTGAATTTTTTCCAGGTTGTCCCGTATATCCCTGGGTTCGGCTGACTGTCCCATTTCTATAGCCTCCTTAATGAGCATCAAGGCATCCCAGGCGTATCCTCCAAAAGATGATACCGGGGCATTGAACCTGGATTCATAATCATTAATGTAATTGGTCAGAAGTTCCTTTTGGGGATGATCTTCAGGAATCTGCTCAGCCACTGAAAGCCTTCCCAATGGAAGAAGCAGACCTTCGGCAGAACTGCCGGCCAGCTCGATGAATCTTCTGGAAGCGACTCCGTGGCTCATGTACAGGGGGACATCAAGCCTGAGCTGCTGCCTGTTGCGGGCTATGACCGCCGGCCCTGGATTGGTTCCCCAGCAGATCACAGCATCGGGACTCTGATTTCTGATCCGGGTCAGCTGGGAAGTCATATCCGTATCCCTGGGACCAAAAATCTCATCAGCAACCAGGGTGAAGCCCATCTCCGGGACCAGCTCCCTCAACACTTCCCGACCGGCCTGACCAAAACCGTCGGACACAGTGATAATGGCGATACGCTCATGCCCCTGCTCTCTAGCATGTTTCAAGATCCTTGTAACTGCGTGGCGGTCCGACTGGGGGGTCTTGAATATCCAGGGATTGATGGGATTGACTATCCTTTCGGCAGCTGCCATGGACACCAGCGGGACTCCGGCCCGGGCAAAGTTGTTCATGATGGCCAGGGTGTTTCCAGAGGTAGTCCCCCCGATTCCGGCCTGAACTCTATCCCTGCGGATGAGCCGGTCAGCAGCCAGAACAGCCTTGTTCACCTCGGTTTCATCATCATAAATAATTATTTCCAGCTTCTTGCCCAGGATCCCTCCTGAAGCATTTATCTGATCCTCAAGCATGATCAGGGTGTTACGCTCTGGTTCACCCAGAAAAGACGCAGCTCCGGTAACGGAAACGACTGCTCCGATTCTGATGGACTCCCCGGCAAAAGCCTGGCCAGCAGAAAAACAAAGCAACGCTACAATAAGTCCAGCCAATATCTTTTTCATCTCTTTCCCCCCTTTTTACCCTGCCTGCCCCAGGACCCTGCAAGGCAAAAGTCTTCAAAATCCGGATTATAAAAAACCGTGGCAACTCCTTTTTTTGACTTTTTATCGGCCCGAGGTCAAGGTGAAGTAGCCACTGAGCCTATTTTGCCTGGCCGGTATCCGGAGTTCAGTCCTGTACTGATCCAAACCAGGCAGAAATCAACCAGCCTGTAGATATGGTAATGAAAAAGCATGCTTTTTCATTACCAAAACGGCGGATGGCCAGTTTTCCCCTGCCAGGGGTCGCCGGGCTGTGCTCTTAATTATGCCCTTGCGCATCTTATTTTATTGCATTAGAATTTATTCGTGTGCCCGGTCGCAAATATCCCTGCCGCTTGTTCATTAACCCAAGAGCCCAAAAAGGTGGACCATGAACTGGAAACACAAGGACCTTCTGGACATTGAATCCTTGTCAGACCATGAGATCAGGCATATTTTCAGCACTTCTTCCAGATTTATCGAAATCAACTCCCGCAGTATAAAAAAAGTTCCAATCCTCAAGGGCAAGAGTGTTGTCCTTTTTTTTGCCGAGCCATCAACCAGGACCAAGACCTCTTTTGACATGGCTGCCAAACGCCTGTCAGCTGACAGCTTCTCCCTGGCCACCAGCGGAAGCAGCCTGAAAAAAGGTGAAAGCCTTAAGGACACGGTTCTGACCCTGGAGGCCATGAAGCCCGACGCCATAGTCATCCGCCACAGTCTGAGCGGTTCAGCTGCTTTTGTTGCAGAACATCTCCAGTGCAGCGTCATAAATGCCGGTGACGGATGGCACGCCCATCCAACTCAGGCCCTGCTGGATGGCTTTACCCTGAACCGGATCTGGGAGGATTTCAGCGGAAAGACCATCCTCATTTTGGGCGATATTGCCCACAGCCGGGTGGCCAGATCAGACATAAAACTTTTTTCCAGGCTGGGCTGCACGGTCCGCATCTGTGCTCCAAGAACTCTTCTGCCTGCCAGGGCGGAAACATGGCCTGTAAAAGTCTTCAATGATCTGAATCAGGCCTGCCGGGAGGTGGATGCGATAATCAGCCTGAGACTCCAGCTGGAGCGTCAAAAAGCCGGGCTCCTGCCGGACATCCGTGAATACGCTGCCCGCTTCTGCCTGAGCCGGAGGCATGTTGAGCTGGCTGCACCTGGGGTTAAAATCATGCATCCCGGACCAATGAACCGGGGTATTGAAATAGCATCTGACCTGGCCGACTCCCGGGACAGTCTCATCCTGGACCAGGTTGAGTCGGGCGTGGCCGTTCGCATGGCCCTGCTTTACCTTTATCTGGCCGGCTCCAAAACTGAACAGGAACTTCCGGAGGGCTAAATGGCACGCATGATCATCAGAAATACGGTCCTGAACCAGAAGAAAGGCTTTCTTTTGCTGGAAGATGACAGGATCATGGCCTTCCAGGAAGGAGAACCCGGGGACTCTTCTTCCTGTAAATTATATGATGGCCGGGGATATCACCTTCTGCCCAGCCTGATCGACGTACACGTCCATTTGCGCGAACCTGGTTTTGAATACAAGGAAGACATTAATTCCGGCTTGAAAGCAGCAGCAGGAGGAGGGTTTGGCCAGGTCCTGGCCATGGCCAATACAAATCCGGTCAATGACAATGCATCTGTTACCCGGCTGATGCTGGAAAAGGCCAGCTGGCACCATCCTCACGGCCCTTTTGTGCATCCAGTTGGTGCTTTGACCAGAAACCTTGAAGGAAAAGAACTTGCCCCTCTGGCTGAACTCAAGGAGGCCGGATGCCGTGCATTTTCCAATGACGGCCTTCCAGTCAGGGATAATGAGCTGTTCCGCCGGGCTTTGGAATATGCCTCAGACCTGGAAATGGTGGTTATTGACCATTGTGAAGATCCCTGTCTGGCCGGAGACGGGGTAATGAATGAAGGAAAAATCTCAAGCTATCTGGGACTGAAGGGAATTCCGGACACAGCTGAAACTTTGCAGGTCGCCAGGGACATTCTGCTGGCCGCCCAGCTGGACACACCTGTGCATCTGGCCCATATCAGCTCTGGAAAATCAGTGGAGCTGATCGCCTGGGCAAAACAGAAGTCCATACCGGTCACTGCGGAAACCTGTCCTCATTACCTGGTCTGGGACGAAGAACAGGTCCAGGGATACAACACCATGGCCAAAGTCAATCCTCCCCTCAGGACCAGGCAGGATACATCCGCCCTTCAGGATGCCCTGCGACAGGGAGTGATTGACATCATAGCCACTGACCATGCCCCCCATGCCGACTTTGAAAAACAGGTCCCTTTTGCCCAGGCTCCCAACGGTATCTCCGGCCTGGATACGGCCCTGTCCCTCTGCCTGGGACTGGTCCGGAAAAATGTATTTGAACTCAAAGACCTGGCCAGACTTATGGCCTCTTCCCCGGGTAAGATATTCGGCCTTCCAGCCAACAGCTTTCAGCCCGGTGACCCGGCTGATTTCATCCTGGTGGATCCTGAACACCAATGGCCTGTCAATGCTCAAACCATGCTCTCCAAGGGCAAAAACACTCCCTGTCAGGGAGACATGCTCCAGGGCAGGGTAATGGCCCATTTCATGGCTGGAAAAGAGATCTTCAGCCGGATCTGAGCCCTGTCAGTCGTTGATGATCCTTTCCGGAGCATTAAAGACATTGACCCGGCCCGGTCTGACGTAGGCCCCAAGAGTAATCCCGGCCTGCCGGGCGATTTCAATACCCAAAGATGAGGGGGCCGTTCTGGAAAGGACAACGGGAATGCCCATCCTGGCACATTTCAGAACCATGTCCGAAGTCAGCCGCCCGGTAGTATAAACTGCCCCTGCCCTGGGAAACCTGCCCAGAAGAATGGCTCCCATGACCTTATCTACAGCATTGTGCCGTCCCACATCCTCAAAACAGGCTTCAAAACCATTTTCAGTCAAATAACCGCAGCCATGGACGCAATGGGTTTCCTGCTGCAAGCTGGAATTGGAGAGCGTCCTTCGGACCAGCTCACTGATCCGGCTGAAGTTCATGACAAAATGGGACAGCTCCGGATAGTTTCCTTCCAGCAGCTTCCGGGCGATTTTACCCGACCCTCCGCACCCGGACGTGGTGATCATGTCCTGATCCTTTTGAACCTGGACATCTGCATAGACATCCACCCTTCCATCGGGGCAGACCTCGATCTGAAAAATCCGGGTATCTTTTTCCAGGTGACCCTGACCAAAAAGATAGCCGGCTGCAAACTCTTTCAGATCCCTGGCCAGAACCATAGCCGAGCCTATGGTTTCATCATTAAGGGTAACAGTATAGGGGCGTTCATCCAAAACCTTTTCCTCCAGAACACTCGATCCGGCGGGGGTCATCAGGATGGTGGAACAGTCAATAGTTGGCATGATTCACCCTTGTCATTCTCGATTCAGCCTAAGAGCTGCCTTTTCTGGTTTGGATCAGAGGCCGTGGCCGGCCCTGGTCGGAGCTGTTCAGTAACCTGGAATGGATAGCCCATTTGGTTCTGAATGTGAACAGTCCTTATACCCTGGATCAGGCTGAATCTTAACTATTGAGTTTTTTCCAGAGCCTGGTCCAGATCAGCCAGGATATCTTCAATGTCTTCCAGCCCCACTGAAATCCTGATCATGTCCTGGCTGACTCCGGCTGCAGCCTGTTCCTCTGGTGAAAGCTGCTGATGGGTTGTTCCGGCCGGGTGGATCACCAATGTCCTGGCATCCAGGATATTGGCCAGATGAGAACATAACCGGACTGATTCAACAAATTTTCTTGCAGCTTCCAGGCCGCCTTTTATTCTGAACCCGAACACAGCCCCGCAACCCCGGGGAAACATCCTCCGGGCCCTTTCATGATCAGGATGAGAAGGAAGACCCGCATAATTAACCCAGCTGACCAGGGGATGCTTTTCCAGATGCTCAGCCACCTTGAGTGCATTTTCAGCATGAACTGCAGCCCGAAGGGGTAAAGTTTCAAGTCCCTGGAGGATCAGAAAGCTGTTCATGGGGGACAAGGCTGCACCAGTGTCCCGAAGCAGGCCGGTTCTGGCCTTAAGGGTAAAAATCGGACACTCCTGTTTCCCTTTCTTGTCACACCCCATAGCTTCCCACATATTCAGGTCATGATAGGAAGAATCGGGTCCGGTCATTTCAGGATACCTGCCATGACTTTCCCAGGGAAACCCGCCTTTTTCCACTATGGCTCCTCCGATGCAGGTCCCATGACCTCCGACCATCTTGGTCAGAGAATAGACCAGAATGTCCGCTCCCCAGTCAAATGGATTGAACAGGGGAGGAGGCGTGGAAGTGTTGTCAACAACCAGAGGCAGGCCATGGTCATGAGCCACCCTGGCCATGGCTTCAAGATCGTCAATGTTGCATCTGGGATTGCCAACAGACTCGGTGAACAAAAGCCTGGTGTTCTGATCAGTGGACCGGGCAAAGTTGCCAGGGTCACTCGAATCCACAAATCTGACTTCTATGCCGAATCTTTTCAGGGTATGGCTGAACAGGGTATGGGTCCCTCCATAAAGATTGCTGCCTGAAACAATATTCTGTCCAACCCCGGCGATATTGGTCACTGCATAAAATATTGCAGCCATGCCCGATGCCACGGCCAGACTTCCGCATCCGTTATGGAGGGCTGCAAGTCTTTTTTCCAGGACCTCGGTGGTGGGGTTCATGATCCTTGTGTATATGTATCCCGGCTCCTTCAAGGCAAAAAGGTCGGCTGCGTGATTGCTGTCCCTGAACATGTAGCTGGTGGTCTGGTATATAGGAACAGCCCTTGAACCGGTTTCCTGGTCAGGATGATGACCGGCATGCAGGACCTTGGTCATGAATCCGTTCTGCTTGACATCCATATCATACCTCCTTATTTTGTCTGTCACTAATAAATTAGTTGCTATGTTTTCCCAGACTGGTCAAGAATTATTTGGTTAAACCATTGATCCCCGAAATTATCAGGCCGAAAGGCCCTTGACAAGAAAAGGATCTTCAGGGAATCATCCCTGCTCCAATGGAAAAGTCCCAGACCCCGAGACACCTGCAGAGCCGGTCAAGCTCGGGATTTTTAAATGCATGCCTTGTTTGATTGAGCCAAAGTCATGAATCATATCGACTCTTTTCTCCGCCAGTCGCTGATGCAGATGGGAGATTTATGCCTATGCTGCATGCCAGGGATCTGATGGTCGCAGTCCGGCCTTCAGATCAGTTTACTCAAAATTTGCGGCTAGGCCGCCCCGTCCATGCTTGTTTGACTCAAATTAGACCACATAGAAGAATCTACTGCATATACCAGGATCATCTGTCCTGCCTGGACGACTGCCTTGATCCCGGCCCCTTTGTTCATGATTCTCATTCAAAATGTCTTCAGGAGTGACCAATGAAACCAGAATCCACTTCCAAACCTGCTTATCAGGAGAGTGCAGGCCTGGTGGAAACCAACAGGGTCACCTTTCAGGGTGACAACTTCATATTAAAACTAGAATCAGGAAAGACTCTTTCACCCGTAACCGTAGCCTATGAAACCTATGGCCAGCTGTCCAGAGACAGAGACAATGCAGTCCTGGTCTGCCACGCCCTGACCGGTGACGCCCATGCCGCAGGCCGGCATACCCATGACCCCAAGGAAAAGCCCGGCTGGTGGGACATGCTTATTGGTCCCGGCAAACCCCTGGACACCCGGCGCTACTTTGTAATCTGCAGCAATTTCCTGGGAGGATGCAAGGGGACCACTGGTCCGGCAGAAATCAATCCGGCCACAGGAAAACCATATGGGCTTCATTTCCCATTTTACACTGTCAAAGACATGGTCAAGGTCCAGAAATGGCTTTTGGACCATCTTGGCGTCAAAAGGCTTCTGGCAGTCATCGGCGGATCTCTGGGCGGGATGCAGGTCCTCCAGTGGGCCATTACCTTTCCGGAAATGGTGGTCGGAGCACTGCCCATTGCCACAACCGCACGCATGTCCCCCCAGGCCATCGCCTTCAACGAGGTTGCCAGACAGGCTATCATGAGCGATCCCCAGTGGAATTTCGGACTTTATCAGCCCGAGCATCAACCAGCCTCAGGCCTGGCTCTGGCCAGGATGATCGGTCATATTACCTATCTTTCACAAGAAGCCATGCTCAGAAAATTTTCCAGACGATTCATTAACGGCAGCCAGCGGGGCTACAAGCTTGAAGCCGACTTCCAGGTGGAAAGCTACCTGCACCACCAGGGCAGCACCTTTGTGAACCGGTTTGATGCCAATACCTATCTCTACATCACCAGGGCCATGGATTATTTCGATCTGCCGAGCGATTATGGCAACCTGGAAAAAGCTTTCAGCCATTGCCAGTGCTCGTTTCTGGTTATTTCCTTTACCAGTGACTGGCTCTTTCCTCCTTCCTGCTCCCAGGAACTGGTCAAGGCCCTCAGGACCGCCGGAAAAAACGTCTCTTACTGCAATATTGGCAGTGACCAGGGGCACGATGCTTTTCTGCTTCCTGGAAACCGCATGGGCGAGGTGATTTCAGGTTTTCTGACCAGGCTGGAGAATGAGGTCAACTTATGAAAAGTTCAACCAAAGGCTTTAGCATTGACTGGTCAAAAAGCCTGGACCGAGACAGGTATTTTGACCCATTTATCCTGAAACTGGCCAAACCTCAGGACCAGGTCCTGGACCTCGGCTGCGGGCGGGGAGAGCTCCTCCTTGAACTTAAACGACACAAACAAATCAATGAACTCGGGATTGAACTGGATTCAGAATATGTGGCTGACTGTCTGTCCAGGGGACTCCGGGTGATCCAGGGGGATCTTGAAGAAAGTGTGGCTGACTTCGGGTACAATCATTTCGATCTGGTCATCCTGAACCAGGTCCTGCTGAGCGTTGCCAGCCCACTGCAGCTTTTGCGGCACAGCCTGCGCATAGGCAGAAAGGTGGCTGTCACTTTTCCCAACTTTGCCCACTGGCGAGTCAGGATGCAGATCCTGTTCAAGGGCAGATTGCCGGTCAACAGGGACCTGCCCTATGAATGGCATGAAACCCCCAACATCAGGCTGGCCACAGTGGATGACTTCACTGCCCTGTGTAAACAAATCAGGGCCGACATCACTCATAAGCATTTTGCCGGTCAGGGACCACGAAAGCAGTTCAGCCCCATTACCCTGCTGCCAAATCTCAGGAGCTCCCTGGCTCTGTTCTGCCTGTCGGATGGAACGGATTCCCCTTGAACGGGCACCGGCTTGCTGCTAAGAGAAACCATGTCTGATTCACAAGGATTTTTCTATCTTTTATGGGACGAATCTCATCTCTGGGGTGTCATGCTCTGGCAGGCCCTGGCACAGATGGGTACACCGCTCAAAATTGTGGATGCTTCAGAAATCAGATCAGGAATTCTGGACCATGCCCCTCCAGCCGGCCTGCTGGTGCCCGGAGGATGGGCCAGGCTCAAGGCTGAACGTCTGGGGAAATCGGGCCTGCAGAACATCAGAGACTATGTGGACTCCGGAGGAAAGTATCTGGGCTTCTGCGGTGGAGCCGGGCTTGCACTGAAATCAACATCCAGAACCTCCTGCCTAGACCTTTGCTCCTGGCAGAGAAAGCCCTTTAAGGAACGTCTACCCAATTTCAGCGGTCACGTCCTTTGCAGGGTGACAGGACTGAACCTGGACCAGAAACAGGAACTCTTCCTGCCGGTATGGTGGCCTTCCCAGTTTGAGCCCTGTCCTGAGGACCAAAGTGTCAAAATCCTGGCCAGCTATCTGAGACCCGGACAGGACTTTTGGAGCTCAGATCTGAACCTGTCTCTGGTGGACCCTGCTGATTTGAAAAAATGGGAGTCTGTATATGGGATAAACCTGGATCCTGCCTTGCTCACCCAAGAGCCATGCATTATCATGGGAGACTATGGTCAGGGCAAATACATTCTAAGCTACTCCCACCTTGAAACTCCCGGCTCAAGCCCTGCCAACTCCCTTTTGCAAGACATCCTTGAGCAGTGGCTGGGCCGAAGCTTAAAGGGAAAAACTTCCAGACCTTTATCCTGGGATCTGAAAAACACCGTGCCGGCCTGGAACCATCCGGTTCTGGTCAGGTCCAGACAGGGTTTGGACCAGGTCATAGAGCTGGGAAAAAGCCAGTTTCTCCTGTTCTGGAGAAACTCATGGCTTCTGGGATGGAGAAGAGGCATTCCAGGCTCACCCATAAATTTTTTGTACGCCCTGTCCTGCCAGGCCATGTCCAGGCTGCCCTCTCCCCAGGCAGCAGAATTCTGGGAAACTGCAGCTGATCAATTTGACCTGGAAATGAACGGTTTTGTTGCAGAGCTTAAGGAATACCTGGGCCATGAAAGGCTGGCCCTGACCATGAGCCAGTCTTCACCGGAAGCCAGTTCAGATGGACTGCTCCAGAAACAGAAAACAGACCTGTTCGGCTCGTTTCCCGGGTATGGAGGAAGGTACGGCAGACTGATCAGAGATCTGGACCGGCTGGTCTACCTGACTTTGGCGGAAAAGCCTTCCAGATAACCGGTGATCCGGTCCTCCAGCTCTATCAGCTCAGGTTTTTCCGGCAGCATTTTAAACAGCCTGGCAATGTAGCCCTTATCCAGGACAATCCTGCTGGAGTAGGCATAGTTCAGATCATAGGCCCAGGAGCATAAAAGCAGCTTGAAATCATTGAGGTAACGCATCCTTGAATATTCACCCAAATGGCCCTTCCGGACCTGACAGAATATTTCAGGAGTTATGCAGTCTTCATCATCCAGACCCAGGGTGACCACCCTGTTTTCCGGGCAGCCCGGCTCGAGATGGGAGAGCATTATGGGAAAGATATCCAGTTTGTCCGCATCACGCACTGCCCTGGCCACCATCTCGATATCCCGGGGCAGCCCCCTGGGCAGCTTCATCCTGTTGTGGAACAGCACCGCCAGCCGGACGCAGCGTTTCTCCTGTCCGGACAAAGGAGCCAGCACAGGATGGTGCCCCAGAATCCTGAAGCCCAGGCCAGCGTGGTCCACTGATTCGGTGTCTTTGAAAGTCCTGTACCTGGCATACTGTTCAAACCGTCCCATGTCGTGAAGCAGACCGGACAGGCGGGTCAAAAAAACAAGCCCGTCTCCAAAGCCTTCATATTCAGCCAGAAGCCGGGCCTGCAAAGAAACATTGCTGGAATGGTTTTTTTTGAGGATGAGGTTGGGATCTTTGTCAGAAATCAGCCCAGAAAAACTTTGACAGTAGGAAGAGAACAGGGATTCATGCCAGGCAAAATCCCTCATTTCTCCAACAGCCATTTCCTGCGCTGAAACTCGTCTTCGGTTATCTCACCGTTGGCCAAGCGCTGCCGGAGCACATCCACCGCTTCCCTGACCCTTTGCCGTTCCTCTTCAGCCTCCCGGTCCATTTCCTCGTCACGGAAAAAACCTTTAGGACCGAATAGCACCCTTAAAAAACCAAGGATCACAGCCAGGATCACCCCGATGAAAATGAATTTGGTCAGGGTCAGTATCCAGCTTCCGGTCATGCCCTCCCCAAAGGGCCAGTAGCTCCAGTCCACATCACTGAAACTGAACACGGACAAAAATTGAATCAGAAAAACTTCCTGGATCATTGCCGGGCTATCCCTCGTAGTATGTATAGAATTCTGGGTGAACTAGGATTTCGATTTTACCTTTATCCTCCACCCTGATCACCTTTTCCGGCATAAGCCCCACATCCAGGGCGATATCTTCTATTCTGGCCTTTTCTTTTTGCACTGCATCGTTCATTTCATCAAAAACAGCCACAACTACCCAGTCGTCCATATTGATTCTCCTTGGTGTAATAAAACTGATGACTCCCTTTATCCTCTCTTTGTCCTTGAGGCAAGCCCGGTGCCTAGTCCATAACAGCCCCAGGGCTACCTCTTTTCATCCGGCCAGGGAGTACATCTTCGACAGGGTGCGAATCCTTCATAAAAGGCTTGGTAAAGAGAAGAAAAAAATCTTTGGTTGGCCCTGGATATCCTCTGACCATAACCGCAGTCCAGCACATGAAAACGCTTGCTTCTGGTGTTGCCCACATACTCTTTTCCGGGCTTGTCAACAGCCAGAACCCCGGGCCAGAATCCCCTTCCCTCTTCCATGGCCTTCTGCTGGGCAGCCAGGATTTGGCTTGAGATTTCCTGGTTCTGGTTCTGATGGGGGAAATAAAAGGCATACCCTTCTCTGACCAGAAGAACATTAATGTTCTCCCCTGTCGGAAGATATGCATAGGCTAGGATCCGTCCATACCGGTCCTGGGGAGGCTCTCCCGGTTCAAGGGTGATTACATTGCCCCTGACCAGCTCCTGCAGTCTCTGGGCAGCTTCAAGGGCAAAATACTGGGCAGGTCCTCCATTGTATCCTGTCTCAGGAGCATCTATGCCTTTAAGCCTGACCACATCCCGGTTTTCCAGAATCAGGGTGTCACCGTCCGGCACCCAGGCCACCCTGACCTGGCCGGCATCAACAGTCCCCATCAGCAGAAAAACGAATAAAGAGCCAATAAACAGTTTTGCTGCAAATTTCATTTTATCCGCCAGCAAGTTGGGATTTTATGGCTTGTTCAGATCAGGACAGGAAATCCTCAGCATGGATCCATTCTCACCCAGGTCCCCCTGTCAGCTGAAAAGCCCAGGAACTCTATGTCTCATAATAAGTCTTAAGGCAGGAACTGCGCACAGGATGCCTGAGTTTGCGCAGGGCCTTGGCCTCGATCTGCCTGATCCTTTCCCTGGTCACATTGAACAGCTTGCCCACCTCTTCCAGAGTGTGGTCGGACTTTTCCCCGATGCCGAAACGTTTGCGCAGGACCTGTTCCTCCCTGGGTGTGAGTTCCGCCAGAACCTTGGCGATCTGCTCTGAAAGCTTGGAATTAACCACTTCTTCTGCAGGAGCCACGGCCTTCTTATCCTCAATGAAATCTCCAAGACTGGAATCTTCTTCGTCACCAATGGGTGTTTCCAGGGAAATGGGTTCTTTGGCTATTTTCAGGACTTTTTTCACCTTTTCCAGAGGATAATCCATACGTTCGGCAATCTCTTCAGGACTAGGATCACGGCCCAGTTCCTGGACCAAATAGCGGGAAGTCCGAACCAGCTTATTAATGGTTTCAATCATATGCACAGGAATGCGGATGGTCCTGGCCTGATCTGCAATAGCCCGGGTTATGGCCTGCCTGATCCACCAGGTGGCATAAGTGGAAAACTTATAGCCGCGCTGATATTCAAATTTATCCACCGCCTTCATCAGGCCGATGTTCCCTTCCTGGATCAGATCCAGAAACTGCAGACCCCGGTTGGTGTATTTCTTGGCAATGCTGACCACCAGACGGAGATTGGCCCGGATGAGTTCCTGCTTGGCCTTGAGGGCATCCTCATTGCCTTTTCTTATCCTCCACAGAATTTCTTCCAGCTCATGGACATTGTGTTGGCATTTCTGCTCCAGTCTCTGGAGGATTTCGGTCTTACCGTAGATCATCTCCTTGAAGGAAAAAAGTTCCTCAATGGTCATGTCCAGCTGGTCAGCAGCTGCCACTGGATTGACCTCTCTCTTGTCCAGCTTCTCCAGAAGGGTGAACAGTTCCTCATTGGAAAGTCCCAGGGACAGGATGTAGGCACTCAGGTCTCTCTGACAGTTATGCATCTGGCGGACATAATCGCCAACGGTTTCAATAATTCTGTCAATGAGGGTCTTTTCAAGCTTGATGTTGCGAAGACACTCCACAACCTCTTCCTTGTACTCCATGATCTTCTTCTGGATTCCGTAGACCCTCCGATCCGTCCTGGCGCAATCATTCATTTTGTCGTAGACGCCTTTCCGTTTACGATAGATATTCTTGATTTCTTCCAGCAGAGAAATCACCCTTTCGCGCTGATTCATCTCTTCTTCAGACGGATCATCCTCTTCAATGGTCTTAACTACATCCTTGAGTTTAACTTTTTCCTTTTTCAGGTCTTCCCCAACAAAGATAAGCTCCTCCACTGCCACCGGCACTTCAACAAGGGAGTACAGGACTTCCATTTCTCCGGCTTCGATCTTCTTGGCTATGACCACTTCCCCGTCCCGGTCCAAAAGACCTACTGCTCCCATCTCCCTCAGGTACATGCGGACCGGATCGCTGCTTCTGGATAGAGTATCAGAAACATCTTCCAGCTTCTCCAGGTTGATGGCCAGAGTCTCGGCCAGTGAATCTGAATCCTCGGGCACCACTGTCAGGGGCTTGCCCAGCTTCCCGTCCACTATGGCTATGTCCAGCTGATCAAATATGGAGATGATCTCTTCAATCTGCTCAGGCGTGGTCACATCCGAAGGCAGGGCCTTGTTTATTTCTTCAAAGGTCAGAAACCCCTTTTTCTTTCCTTCGGCAATGAGTGTCTTGATCTGTTGAACATCCTTGATGCTGCGCATTACCCTCCCCCTGAGATAATGTTATATCTGGCTGAAATAGCTTAAAATAAACCGTTATAGACTGTTCTGCATAAGACTCAGAATTCTTTTGACTTCGTTATGATCCTGGTTCTGCTGCGCCCTGACCAGGGCCTGCTTCAGATTCTTCTTGGTCACTTGTCCGGCCTTCTGAATGATGAATTCCTCAAGCTCTTTAAATATCTGAAGTCTGTTTTCCCGGATCTGATCCTGCTCCATCCTGGCCCTGACGTAAAAATCAGATTCATGGTGATCAAGCTTCAGGTCTTCATCCCGGCCGCTTCCATGCTTGATCTTGCTCCAAAAGGTCCTGGCCCAGTCAGATCTCAGAACTGGGTCAAGATTCAACTGATCCAGACTCTCTCTGAATTCCGGGCAGCAGACTGCAAAGGTCAGGATCTCTTTATCCCTCTGTTCAGGCTGATTCTTCTTGTCTCCTGAATCCGCAGCTGGTCCGGCAATAGAACCCTTGCCCTGGAGCCCTTTTCTCAGCTCAACCTCGGTCAATCCAAGACTTCCGGCCAGCTTCGGAATATAGTAGGTCTTAAGGGAAAAATCCTCCAGCTTCCCCAGGAAGCTGACCACCCAGGCCATGACCTCTCTGGGTGATTTCTGATCTTTGACCATCTTAAGGCAATAATTAAGCCCTGAATCAGCACCAGACAAAAGCCTTTCAAGGGCCTCTGCGCCTTGGGAAAAAAGCAGACTGTGGGCATCTTCTCCTTCAGGAAATAGAACAACCCGGCAGTTCATGCCTGCAGCCAGAAACATTTCAGCACTTCTCAAGGCGGCATTCCGGCCAGCCTGATCTCCGTCAAAAAGAAGGATCGCCTCTCTGGCCAGCCCCCCCAGTCTCTTGACCTGAGCCGGAGTCAAGGCCGTACCCAGCACTCCGCAGCTGTTGGCAAATCCGTGCTGGTGCAGAGCCATCACATCCAGGTAGCCTTCGGTCAGCAGGACCTTCCTGGTTTGAGTAATGTGCTTTCTGGCCTGAAACAGGCCGTAAAGATGCTCTCCCTTTTTATATACCGGACTTTCGCTGCTGTTCAGGTATTTGGGCTCACCATGGTCCAGGATCCGGCCGCCAAAGGCAACCACCATACCTGAAAGGCTGATAATCGGAAAAATCAGCCTGGACCTGAACCGGTCGTATATCCTGCCCTTTTGGTTTTGGCTGAGCACCCCGGCCAGGACCCCGTCATCGGCTGAGTGCCCTTTTTCTCTGAGAAAGTCTCCCAGAGACTGCCAGCCATCCGGACTCCATCCCAGGCGAAAATCCTGGACAATTTTCTTGGTCATTCCTCTGGAATGAAGGTATTTTCTGGCCTCATCACCCTGAGAGGACCACAGCTGGTCCAGAAAAAACTTACCTGCCAGGGAATTGACTTCCTGGGCAGTGGTTACTTCGCTTTGGTCTTTTCTGTTTTTCCGGCTGTCCTCAACGCTGATTACCACCCCAGCTTCATCAGCCAGCTGTCTTACTGCCTCGGCAAAGTCCAGCCCATTTATATTTTTATAAAACTCAATCAGGTCACCTGATGCCTGGCATCCAAAGCAGTAATAAAAACCCTTATCCGGGCTGACCGAAAAAGAGGGTTTTGTTTCCTGGTGAAAGGGACAGGGCGCAGTCCATCTGTCTCCGACAGGCCTTAGTTCAACAAACCTGTTCACTATATCGACCAGGGACAGTCTGGACTTTATTTCAGCAATGCATCTGGAATCAATGGTCCCCATCAAGCCACCTGAAAATGCTCTCCCTGAACAGCACTATGGTTCTATTAAGACAAGGATTTGTTTTGTCCAGTCCGCGTCTGAAAATCTGATCTCCTGTTTAGCATCTGCAAGCCAGACCGGCCAGACCAGTTACCTTAGCTCCACCTCGGTCATCCCCCACCCCCCGGACTCCTCAGAAGCTGAACTGAACCCGGCTACAGCCGAATTTGACTCAAGATACTTGTGCACAGCCGCCCTCAGCGCTCCAGTGCCTTTGCCATGCACGATCTCCAGTCTTTTTTGCCCGGCAAGCACTGCCTGGTCAATATACTGTTCCAGCCTGGCCAGGGCCTCGTCTGCAAAATTTCCCCGCAGATCAAGTTTCATGGATACAGACGGCCCGGACCTTTCAAAGCTTGTTTTAGAGCTGGATATGCTGTTCCTGGTCCCTGCCTCTTCAAGGGTCTTGGGGTCAACCCAGATGGAAATACCGCCCATATCAATCTTGATCTGCTTTTTTTTATCATCCTTTTCCAGGATAAGCCCCTTCCTGTTCCATGGCTTATAGACCAGAAGAGCGCCTGCAGAAATATCCTCCCAGGTCAGCCCGTCATTAGCTTCAACTGATCTGCTGCCATCCTCCAGGGAGGATCCAAGCTGCTTTCTGAGCTGAGCCAGGTCTTTCAAGGCCTTTTTCCGCCCTATTTTCTGCTCCTGCCATTTTCGGACTATTTCCTGGGAGGTCTTACGGATCTCGGAAAAAAGCCTGTTCTTCTCATTAACCAGTTCCATCTGTCTTTTCTGATACTTCTCATCCAAAAGGGCTTCTTTTTTTTCAAGCCGTTTGAGTTCCTTTTCCCTTTGCGCAGCCAGATGGTTCAACCTCTCAAACAATTGCTCCTGATCCCTTCCTTCCACCAGCAGATATTTCTCAGCTCCGGCAATAATCTCTGCTGGAAAACCCTGTTCCCTGGCCACGCTCAAGGCCAGGCTGGAACCCACCTGATCATAGGCCAGCTGATACATGGGCCTGCCGGTCCGGTCGTCAAAGAGGACTGAAGCTGCTCTGA
This sequence comes from Desulfonatronovibrio hydrogenovorans DSM 9292, assembly GCF_000686525.1. Lineage (NCBI taxonomy): Bacteria > Pseudomonadati > Thermodesulfobacteriota > Desulfovibrionia > Desulfovibrionales > Desulfonatronovibrionaceae > Desulfonatronovibrio > Desulfonatronovibrio hydrogenovorans. The sequence continues at coordinate 586,873 of NZ_JMKT01000008.1, read as the reverse complement.
CTTCGGGTCTGGACAGTGAGTAGGCCTTTAAGGCCGGAAAATGAGTGGCTGTAGCCACCCATGTCCCCCGCTGCATAAGACCGTCCACCACTGCCTGGGCCAGGGCGGCCCCCTGACTGGGATCAGTTCCCACACCAAACTCGTCCAGGATAACCAGCGTATTTTCATCGGTGCTTTGCCAGAACCGGGTGAAATGGTGCAGCTGGGCTGTAAAAGTACTCAGGCTTTCCTCAACACTCTGTTCGGAAACCATGGACACAAAAATCTTGTCCCAAAATGGAATCGAACTGCCCTCATCCGCAGGCACGGGCAAAGCGCACAGGGCCATTAATGCGGCCAGTCCGAGAGTTTTAAGACACACGGTCTTGCCTCCGGCGTTCCCGCCGGACACCACCAGGACATGCTGGCCTGGCTCCAGCTTGATATCCATGGGAACAACCTGAAATCCTCCCAGGGCCAGCAGAGGATGACGGATATTTTTTAAATGCAGCCGGCCTGATGATGATACATGCAAAGGGCCGGCTTTTAACCTCTGGGCAAACTTGGCCTTGGCCAGGATGTAATCCATTGAAATCAGCCATTCAAAGGAATTTCGAATCAGATCAAGGGATTCCCTGCACAGACCAGTCAGGTATGTCAGGACCTTGTGCAGTTCATCCTTTTCTCTATGCCTTAGTCTTTGCAGGCTGTTATTAAGATCCATCAGGAAAAGAGGCTCAAAATAACATGTTTCTCCGGTCTGGGAATAATCATGGATGATGCCTTCAAGCTTTCCTTTGAAATTGGCCTTGAGGGCCAGGACATACCGGTCCGAAGATATGGTCAGGTACTCATCCTGAAGATAGTGGGAAATATTGGAGTGGGTAAGGGATTCATTGACTTTTTTGGCACACATCTCCCGGATGCCCCTGATTTCCTTTCTAACCGCATACAGGTCTGGTGAACTTTCATCCCGGATCTCACCGGAAGGACCGATACATCTCTTCAGGGCAGCCAGAAACTTATCCGGGATCATGAGATCCTGGCTCATCCCTTTCAACAGAGGATATCTCTGGGGATCGATCTTTTCCATAACTGCAAAAAACCTGCTGAGCTCTCCGAGAAAAGAAAGAAAAGACCAGAAATCTTCTATAGTCAGATCTGGTTCAGCCCGAGCCCCTCGAGCAATGAGCGGGTCCAAATCTGGAAAAGAATTGAGCGAGGGTCGATGCTCCCTGTGAAAAGAAACCGCTTCCTGCAGCAGACGGATCTGGGTATCCAGCTGCTGGGGATCCTGATAAACCGCAGTTTGGAGACAAATACGCCTTCCAGGATCAGAAACAGCCTCCTGACTCAGGTACTGAAGAACTTTGGAAAACTCTAACAGCTTGATGGTTCTAGATTCCATGGCATCCTGTTGATTTGCCCCCTGAGGGACTGTTTTTTAATCTGCTGCCAAAGATTTCAAGAAAAGAAATCAAGAAGGAATAAAGGAATGGGGACATCCGGACTTGAAACCGGTTGAATAAAAATACCTATTGGGGAGAAAGAAGCCCTCGGACAATTACACTCAATTCCCGGCCATCGGTTCGGCCCGGATATTTCTGGCCTATGACCTTCATCACCTGGCCCATCCCCTTGAGATCCCGGACCTGAAGCCGGTTTATCGTTTCCAGGGCGACTTCTTTCATTTCCTCGGTGGTGAGTTTAGCCGGCAGATAAGCATTGATCATCTCGATTTCAGCCGACTCCTTGCTGCTCAAATCTTCCCGTCCGGCCTGGCTGTACTGGCGAACCGACTCCTGCCTCTGCTTGACTTCTCTGATCAGAACGTCCAGAGCTTCGGCGTCGGATAATTCCCTTTTTAGCTCAACCTGTCGATTTTTAAAGGCTGCCTTGATCAGGCGCAAGACAGCCACTTTTTCATTTTCTTTGTTTTTGTAAGCAAGGATAAAGTCTTTTTCAATCTGATCAGTTATCCGCATAACTACATCATCTGCATCTTGCGCATTTTTTTCATCAATCTTTTTCTGGCTGCGGCTTCTTTTTTCTTCTTCTGAATACTGGGCTTTTCATAATGCTGCCTTTTCTTCAGTTCAGAAAGGATACCGGCCTTTTCAACCTGTTTTTTGAACTTGCGCAACGCATAGTCAAAGTTGTCATTTTCTCCAAGAATAACTCCCGGCACTAAGACTCACCTCCTTACTTTTCATTACCAAGCCCTGCTTGCTGGGCTCCAGCGGCCCGGGTGCATCTGAACATGCATCCCTCAGGCCAAGAGTGTATACCTATCTCTCAAACAAAAATAATGCAAGAAAAAAAAGAGGGCTTGATTAAGCCCTCTTTTCAATTCCTTAAAACCGCTCAGATCTACTGGGCCAGTTTTTTCTTTTCAGCCAGGGTGTCGCTTATGGACTGCACAACCACCACTCCAACTCCAAGTCCGATGGTCAGCAAGACAAGATACAATACGCTGAAAAAGACGAAATGGTCGGCCATCCACCAGGGTATGTCTTGAGGAAGCATACTTTGGATGGTTTCGCCGGGAATCATGGTCTTCCATTTAAGGTCAATCATTAGGGACCTCCAGCCTCAAAAGTTACTTAACGGCGTCCTTGAGGATCTTACCGGGCCTGAACTTTACTACCTTGCAGGCTGGTATCTTGATTTCCTCGCCGGTGCGGGGATTTCGACCGTTGCGGGCCTTTCTTTCTTCCACTGCAAAAGTACCGAAACCGGTCAGGGTCAGCTTGCCTTCGCCAACCAAAGTGTCCTGTACAGACCCCAGAAAAGCATTCAATGCCTTCTCAGAATCGGCCTTGGTCAGACCCGCTTTTTCCGCAATCTTGGATACCAAATCGGCTTTTGTCATTCGTAACTTCCTCCTTCAAAAGTTTAATACCAAATATGCCATTTCACTCAACTTAAGCAAAAACTACTTTAAAGAGCAACCAAACCTGAAAAAGAGATGGCCAATCATCCGTCGGACTAGGAAATTTCATACAAAGATCGAAGCCTTATTGCAAGCAAGTTAAATAGGACAAACAAAATTTCCCGGCTCAAGTCAAGCCAAAATTTATTTTTTTTACCTGAAAATCACCTTGGAAAGCCTCTGAAAAACCTCTGGAGAGAGATCTTCAGGCCGTGCTCTCAGGTCGATACCCATTTCGTCAAACACGATATTTATTCTGTCATTCCAGTATGTTTTAAGTATCTTGCCCACCTGCTTCCGCCTGCTCTGAAACATGATTCTGATCAGCCTGGAAAGACTGGTGCTGGAAAAATTTTTTTTTGCCTCCTCCAAAGGAAAAAAACTCAAAACTGCAGAGTCGACCTTTGGCCTTGGCCTGAAAACCTGCGGAGGAACATTAAAAAGCAGCTGGGGCTTTAAAAAGGATCTTATCCAGACCGACAATGCACCGTAGGTCCTGTTTCCGGGGCTGGCAACGATCCTCTGGCCGACCTCCTTCTGAACCATGAAGACTGCCCTTTCAAGACCCCGGACCTGATGGGCCAAGTCCCACAAAATCCTTGATGCAATGTTATAGGGAAGATTTCCCACTACCTTTATTCCCGGTCTGAAGCTCAACCTGGACCAGTCAAAGTGCAGGGCGTCAGCGCAAACCACCTCTGTCCCGGGAAATCCGGCCCGGACTGAACAGCAGAGTTCCCAGTCCTTTTCCAGAGCAAAGACCGGGCCACCTGTCTGAATCAGCAGCCCTGTCAGGGCTCCTCGACCTGGACCGATTTCCAGAATCGTCTGACCCGGAAGAATTTCCAGAGCGTCAACTATCTTCCTGCAGATATTAGGGTCAACAAGGAAATTCTGACCAAGGCTCCTCTTGGCCGGCAAAAAACTCATATCCTTTTCAGCCTTTTTTCCCGTCTTATCCGGGCCCGCCGGTCATGGTATGAACGGATAATCCTGACAGAAGCCAGGTAGGTGGACATGGAAAGGACCAAGCCCACAACAATCCCCCCGAAAAGCATCAACCCGAAAAAATCCCACCCTATTCCGACTATGTTCATCAGGGTCAGATCTTCTGGATCAAACTCCTTTCGCCCCACAGGGATGATCATTTTGCCCACCAGGTAAAGACCATAATATACAAAAGGGGCATACAGAGGATTGGTAACCCAGGTGCCCAGGGCAGCGGCAATCTTATTGCATCTGAAAGCAAAAGCCAGGCCCAGGGCCACCACGGTCTGAAAAGGTATGATGGGCAGGCAGCCTACAAATACCCCTACAGACAGCCCCATGGCCACGGAATGGGGACTCTCGCGAATTCTGGACAGCTTTAGGTACCAGTAGCGGGTAAAGCGTTTCAGACTGAATCTGAAAGGTATATTCAAGAAAATTGTCTCGTCTGAATCAATATATATGAGGCAGCTGCAATAAAAAAATGACTGGTCTGACAGGTTACCCTGGGAGATCTTCCAGGGCATTTATCAGAAGTTCCAGTCTGGGCCTGACATTAATGTCCTCAACATGGACGAACCGGATGACCCCTTGTTTATCAATCAGGACTACAGCCCGTTCAGCGGTACCGTCGGTTCTAAGGACCCCGAACTTTTCAGCAACCTCTCCATGAGGCCAGAAATCGGAAAGCACTGGAAACCAGAGCCCGCCCATGGCCTGCATCCACGAATAAAGGGTGGGAACGCTGTCCACGCTTATGCCCAGAATAATTGCATCATGCCTGGCAAAATAATCTTCAACAATATTGTATCCAGGCCACTGGTCAGAACAGACCGGAGTCCAGGCAGCCGGCACAAAGGAAAGCATCACATTTTTCCGGCCCCGGTATTGGGACAGGGTGATGTCCTCCCCGCAAATACAGGGCAGGGTGAAATCCGGGGACACATCACCTACCTGCACCTTGAGCTGACTGTCAACAGGTTTCTGCTCTGGTGACCGATATACACCATCAATAAAGGACGCTGCAGTTAAAGGAAAAAGCAGTCCAACAGTCAACACCAGTATTTTGGCTGAAATCAGAATTCTCATGCTCACTTCCTTGAAGTTTAAGCCGGGTCAGCACCATCCAGTAATTTTTTCAGGAACTCCAGAAATTCCTGGGGAGGGCCAAATGGTCCTTTGTGGGTCTTGAGTATCTGTCCGTCTGAAATCCTGACAGTCAAGAAGTATGGTGTGCCCACTTCCCCGATCAGCTTATGCCACTCAAAATCCGGATCTGGAAAAAGTGGAAAGGGAATCTGGTAATTATCCTGAAACACACTCACCTCGAATTCCGAGTTGCCCGGGGCTATCCCCAAGACCTTGATCTGTCCCTCCAGCCCCTGCTCAGCAATAAGATGACAAAGCCTGTTCACAGTCTCGGCTTCCCGCTGGCAGACCGGACAATACATGCTGAAGATCTGGACCAGGGCCAGCTGAGCATTGATATCCTTCAGGATGAATGTCTTTTCCATCCTGTCGGAAAAACCCAGGTACTCGACCTGGCCAGGACTGTCAGGAACCGGAAGTTCCAGGTCCGGAAAAATATTTGCAGCAAAACCCGGTCTGTTCCAGATCAGCAGGCATACTGCCAAAATTACCGGCACGCATATCAGTACCCTTTTCAGGCTCGGCAGGTCAGACCTGCCCATCTTAAGAGTAGACATTCATGATCTCCTTCAGGACATCCCTGGCAGGACGGTTCTTGTAGAGCAGGTCATTGGTGGGATGAGGCAGGGTCTGTTCAAAGGCCGGCCTGGTGCCCCTGTAGATTACTCCCACCGGGATCCTGTCACCCCATTGGTTTGCAAGCCTGATGGCCTGTTCCCAGTCTTCCGGGTCATGCCCCTGAGGCTCGTAACAGCGCTCCTTGTACCAGGCAAAGGTATTGACCTTGTTGAAGGTGACACAGGGCTGCATTATATCAATCAGGCTGAACCCGGGATGATTTATGGCCTGGACTATAAGATCGGCCAGATGGTCAATCATGCCAGAAAAACCCCTGGCAACAAAATTGGCCTGCATGGTTACAGCAACGGCCACTGGATTGAAAGGGGCTGACGGGTTACCTCCGGGCTGAGCCTTGGTGGCATGTCCCTGGGTGGTGGTAGGGCTGGCCTGGCCCTTGGTCAGTCCGTAAATCTGGTTGTCATGGGCCAGCAGGGTGAGGCCGATATTTCTGCGGATGGCAGCCAGAAAATGGTTGCCTCCCTCTCCGTAATTGCACCCGTCTCCGCTTTGAACAATGACATTGGCCCTGGGATTGGCCAGCTTGATGCCAGTGGCAGCAGGCAGGGCCCGGCCATGAAGACCGTTGAACACGTTGGCCTTGAGATAGTGGGGAGACTTGGCTGCCTGGCCAATACCTGAAACAAAGATCGACTCATGGGGTTCAAGCCCCATGGAGGCCAGGGCTTTTTTCACTGCCTTTAGAATGGAATGATTTCCACACCCGGGACACCAGGCTGTTTCAAAATCTCCATAATCATCAACTGAAACCATATAATTACTCCGGAACTTGTTTTTTGTTGAGCCAGAAGGCCGTGACCATCCAGATGATGGTCGTCTTGATCCGGTCCCCGGTCAAGAAAGGTCCAGCCTGGCCAGAATGTATTCGGCATCCAGGGGCAGGCCGTCATACCTGAGGATGTAATTTTTTGAGTCCGGCACCACCTCCCTCTCCAGCAGCCTGGCAAACTGAGCCGTGGCATTGGATTCCACAAAGACAACCCTGCCGGCAGAACCCATCCTCTCCCTGAAATGGTCCTGGTCAAGCGGCCAGACCTGGGTAAAATGCAGGACTCCGACTTTATTTTTCCCAGCCTTGCCCTGTGCTTCCAGGGCCGGTCCCAGGGTAGATCCCCAGCAGACCAGAAGTGTCTGCACCTGGTCGGGACCGTAATAGTCAGGAGGTACCACATCCTGTTTGATAATCTTTTCCTTGCTCAACCTTTTTTCGGTCATCGCTGTTCTGACCTCCAGGTCCTCGGTGATATGCCCGTCCGGATAATGCTCATCACTGTCCGCCACCACCAGGTATGGTCCCAGAGTGGGAACGAGCCGTGGGGAAACCCCGTCATCAGTCAGGGCGTATCTCTGGTAGGTCTGGGGATCCGGCCAGGAATCCCCGGGACTGGCTGGTCCTTTCACCCTTGAAAGGTCAAAAGGGGGCACGTTTCGGTAGGAATCAGCCAGATACTGATCCGTGAGCACAAAAACCGGACCCTGGGATCTTTCAGCCAGGTCAAAAGCCCTGACAGTCAGGTCAAAGCCCTGCTCAGGGTTGCCCGGAGCAAAGATGGCCCTTGGAAACTCGCCGTGTCCTGAGTACAGGACAAGGTTCAGATCTCCCTGCTCAGTCCTGGTGGGCAGACCTGTTGCAGGACCGGGTCTCTGTCCGACAACAATGACTATGGGCGTTTCGGTCATCCCGGCCAGGCTGACCCCTTCACACATCAGGGCAAATCCACCGCCAGAGGTGGCCACCATGGACCTGGCCCCGGCATAGGACGCTCCAATGGCCATGTTGATGGCTGCTATTTCGTCTTCTGCCTGCTCCACCACGATTCCCAAAGACTTGCCCTTGGCATTGAGGGTCATGGGAATGCCGGTGGAGGGAGTCATAGGATAGTATGAGCAGAAATTCACTCCTGCAGCCATGGCCCCGAGGATGACCCCGTCATTGCCAGTGAGCATAAGCCCGGGTTTCTGGTCGGTCCGGGCAAGATTGTGGGACTGGATGCCCTGTTTCCGGGCAAAGGAGTAGGCTGCCTCCAGAACGTCCAGGTTCTTTTCCACCACCTCGGGCTTTTTCTTGCCGAATATGTCCTTGATGCATCCCTGAGGCACAGCCTTGTCCAACCCCAGCAAAGCACTTAAAAAACCCAGTCCCACCACGTTTTCAAAAAGGGGGCTGGGGGCCAGTTCCTTAAATGGAATCTCCAGCAGCCCGTCCCCTTCCATTTCAATCTCCTTGTCCTTTAAAACCAGACCGTCTTCCCTCATCTGTCCTTTATGGAGAGTTATGGTCTCCTGGTTCAGAGCCACAAGGATGTCTATCTTGGAAACAGGGCCCAGGACCCTTTCCACTCCAGCCCTGACAGCAAAGGTGTTGTGTCCTCCTCTGATCCTGGACATGTATCCCTGACAAACATGAACATTATATCCAGACCTTATCAGGGCCTTGGTCAGCAGCTCTCCAACAGTAACCAGGCCCTGGCCTGCCTCTCCACCTATCAGAATATTCAATTCTCTGCGCATCTCACCTCCGGACTTATGCACCATCCAGCCCTGCCCTGTCCTGTCCCATGGACCAGCCTTCAGGGTCCTCATAATAGTAGTTCAGATCAGTTAAAAGGATATAGTGACTCTTTTCCTCCTGGATCATCTTCTTCAAAAATTCTTTTTCAATTTCTCCCTGAGCCCTTTCAAGGGCATCTTCGTAAAACTTAACCAGAGCCAGCTCAAAATCAATCCCTGTATTCAAGGCTTTGAGAGTCCCGGCACAGGCTTTGGAAGTTTCCGACCTGGCTGCCATCTCTTTAAAAACTTTTCCGGCATCCATGGGCTGGTCCGGCAGGACACAGGCTTCTTCCGGATCATCTCCACTGCTCAGGGCCTTTTCAATCTCCCTGATCCGCTGAACATGCCTGACTTCGTCATCCCTGAGCATGGAAAAAATATCTTTTCCAAGCCCCGGAACACACTGTTTTGCTGCTTCTGCGTAAAACTTCCGGCCCTTTTCTTCCATCTCTATTGCCGTACATACCCATTTTTTAAAATTATCGGTATTCATGACCAACTCCTAAGGGTAGGGGGTTTAAAATCCACCTGGTATCTAGAAGATATCTGAACAGGCTGTATTTATCCACTTATTTTCAGGGGAATATCCATTATGATCTATCCATAATCACAAGGATGTCCAAAGACAACCCTGAAAAAACAGGGCTGAGCATGGAGACTAGGCTTTAAGGATGCGGGGCAGGGAAATCAGACTATTTTCCAAAAAATTCTTTTTGGAGTTCAAGATCGTCGACAGCCTGGAGCTGTCCGGGGTCCTTGCGGACCGGGGTATTGTTGATCAGCCACCGGACCAGATCCCTCCACATGGAGGATATTTCACCATCTCCGGGCATCCTCACCGACGAGGCCAGCTCAAGGGTTACTACTGGAATACCCAGCTGAATCCCGGCAAAATTACCAAGGGTTCCAGGAAAGTTGCCCAGCCGCCGGAGACCCAGTCCGCCAATGGATGAAGGGGGCCTGCCTGGTCCATCATAATCGACCAGATCAAGGGGAGAATGGACGGATATGATTGCGTCAGGCCGGAATTCACGAATCAGGTGGACCAAAAATCCAGTCTCGGGCTCGCTCATGGGATACGGCCCAGGATAGTACCTAGGGTTTTCATTGGTGTAGGTCTTCCACCGGTCATATCCAACCTCACGCCAAAGCGGACCAGGGAAATTCCTGTTTATGTCAACGCCTGAGGCATTGGTCCGGGTGGCGCCATCCGAAAACAGGCCGTCGGGATTGAGCAGAGGAATGAATATCCAGTGAAAAAGACCGGAATGGTGGATATCCAGGATCTGCATCCACTTAAAAACTATACTTATGGATGAGTACTCATCCCCGTGAGTGCCGCCTACTACCAGGACGCGGCTCTGAGGCTGCCTGGTTTCCAGAGGGGGATATTCCTTGACAAGAATCGGGACGTTGTTGACCGAATGCCACCCGGAACTAATCAAGCCACCTTCAAGGCAGTCCCTTAATCCGACACTGGCCAGCCTGCCGGATATGGAACGGCATGTCTCTTCCTTAGTCCAGCTGGGAGGGCTTTGCATTGCCTGGACCGGGAAGGAAAAGAGCACAATGCCAAACGCAAGAAAAAACAAACTCCTGCCCAAAATAACCATCATGAAAAAACTCTCAGGGCGTGGTTAGGGTTGAGTGACCAGCAGCCTCAATCCAAAAAGCATCTGCATAGATTATTCCTTTTATTACTAAGCGTCAATAATCCTTCACCCAGATCATCAGGCAAACCAAACAGACAGAAATGTGCCATTCTGTTTCATTCAGAACCAGTCAATGCCGGCCTAACGGCCTGATATGAAACATATTTAAGTTTTTTTCTTGACAGCTCAGGCAAATAAAACTAAAAGCCTCAGACTATCGTTGCCTTGTACATTAATTCTAACTTCCGGAATTGAAAACATGTCTCAACCAACAACTGCGGAACAGGTACAGTCAGGCTTTTTCAAACGATTCAGGGGCATTATCTTTCAGGCCTTCCTCCTCATGGCCTTATGGCTCATCCTGAGCGGGCATTTCGACCTTGAGCATATCATATACGGAGCCCTTTCTGTAGCTCTTGTTGTCTGGCTTAACTACCGGGTCAGGCACATCCCCATGAGCAACGGAGACTGTCTTTCTGGAAGCTGTATAATTGTTCACCGTCTGATTCTTTACCTTTTCTGGCTGGTCATTCAGATCGTCAAGTCTGGAACCTTTGTAGCCTACCTGACCCTGCATCCCAGAATGCCCATCAATCCCATGATTGTCAGATTCAGAAGCAGTCTGCCTAATCCCCTGGCCAAGGTCATCCTGGGTAACTCAATTACCCTGACCCCCGGTACCCTGACCGTGGACATCAGAGATGATTTTTTTACAGTTCACGCCCTTATTGATGACACTGAAGAGGAACTGGTCAGCGGCGACATGGAAGCCAGGGTGGGAAGACTTTACCTGGACCACTGCACCCCAGAGCAGATGTGCACCGATATTGCCATCCTCAAGTCATTTCGCGAGGCTAAAGATCAAATTCAAATAAGAGAGCGCAAATAGTCATGCATGATTTTTTTGTTGTCATAGCCGCTATTTTGGCCTTGGTGCTACTCATTCCGTTCTACCGAGTATATAAAGGGCCCACTGTTTTTGACCGGCTGCTCGGGGCCGCAGCAGTTGGAGCCAAGACCATAACCCTGGTTCTTCTTTTCGGCTTGGTTTATGATCGTCTGGACATGTTTGTTGACATAGCCCTAGGCTATGCAATCCTCAACTTTGTCGGTGCCATTGCCATGGCCAAATATTTCAAGGCATCCAAAAGGCATTAATTCATGGAAACAATAGCCAACTTTTTTGCCATAGTCTTTGTTCTTCTCGGAGCGTTTTTCATGCTGGTGGGAAGCATTGGTGTAAACAGGTTCCCTGATTTCTACACCAGAGCTCATGCCTCTGGAAAAGTCGATACCCTGGGCATAATGCTCTTCATCCTGGGCCTGATGTTTTTTGAAGGGTTCAACCTCATCAGCTTGAAGCTTCTGCTCATCGCTGTTTTTGTTGCCATGACCAGCCCTGTGGCAGCCCATGCTCTGGCCAGACGGGCCCTGGTCTTTGGAGTCAAGCCCTGGACTAGGGAAAAAGGAGGAGAATAATCATGCAGTGGCAGATAGAATTTCTCCTTTTCATCATCCTGATTGTTGCCGCTCTGGTTGCCCTGGGCATCAGAAACCTTCTGGCCGCAGTGGTCACCCTGACCATTTTCAGCTTCATGGCCGCCCTGATAATGATCTCCATGGGCGCCCTGGACGTGGGCTTTACCGAAGCTGTGGTCGGAGCTGGAGTGGTAGGGATATTCAACGTTGTAGCCATATTCAAAACATCAAGGAAGAGTTGCGATTGAAGCCGTTACAATACCTCATACTATTGGTCATGGCAGGTTTTCTGTTCGTGGCCGTGGCTGAACTGCCCCCCCGGGGAGACATCGGGGCTCCGGTCCAGCAGAAAATCAATCCGGCCGGTACTCCTGTTGCTGGGGCTCATTACATTGAACAGGCCTACAAGGACACCCACACACCCAACATCGTGGCCGTAGTCCTGGCCGACTACCGGGCCTTTGATACTCTGGGTGAGGTTATCGTTGTCTTTGCTGGAGCCATCGGCTGCTTTTTCGTCTTAAGGAGAAGACCATGAAATCCCAGACTGAAAGCCCGATAATCGAAGTTGCGGCCAGAGGACTGGCTCCGGTGATCCAACTCATCGGGATCTATGTTTTTTTCCATGGACACTATGGACCTGGTGGTGGATTCCAGGGGGGAGTGCTGCTGGCAGCAGGGGTACTTCTGCTCAGGATGTCCATTGGATTTGATAACAGTCAGCTTCAGCTGCCCTCCAGAAAGACCATCCTCCTGTGCGCCATTGGTGCCCTGATTTTTGCCGGCACCGGACTTGTGGCTCTGATGTTTGGCGGCAATTTCATGGACTACGCTTATCTTCCTGTGCCGGGATTTGAGGCTGCAGACCTGCGCTACTACGCCATCCTCTTTATTGAAGTCGGTGTAACCATGGCTGTCATGACTGCGCTGATATCAATCTATGACGACTTATTGGGGTCCTGATAATATGTTGGAATTAATTCAAGGTCATTACGCTTATTTCTTTTTGATGCTTCTCTTTGTCATCGGACTTTATGCCATGATGATGAAAAAAAACTTCATGAAAAAGATCATGGGCATGTCCATGGTGCAGAGCGCAACCATCATGGTCTGGATTGTAGCTGCCTATAAACATGGCGGGACAGTTCCCATCATGGACAAGTCCATCCCGGTGGACAACCCGGATCTGTACATAAACCCGCTGCCCCACACCCTGATGCTTACAGCCATTGTTGTGGCTGTAGTCACCCTGGGAGTCTCATTTGCCCTGGTCGTATCCATTTACAGAAACTTCAAATCCCTTGACGAACCAACCATACTGAAGCGGATGAAATGAACACTTCAAATATTCCTGTCCTCATACCGGCAGTTTTCATGTTTGCTGCCCTGGCGGTCCCCATGGTGGGCCTCTGGAAGCGGTCTCTTTCCATTTATCCCGCTCTCCTGGCATCTCTGCTGGCTGCCTGGTATTCTGCATCCGGCCTCATGCACACCATTGAACACGGAGCAGTGAGCTACCACCTTTCGGGCTGGGTTCCACCCATTGGAATCGAGTATGTTCTTGATCCATTATCCGCTTTCATCTGCCTGGTGATCACAGCAGTGACCACTGTGGTTTTATTCTTCTCAAGAAAAATCGTAAAATTCGAAACTCCGGACAAGGAGATGCCTTTTTACGCCCTGGCCATGCTCCTGCTGATGGGCCTGACCGGTATGGTCATGACCGGAGATTTCTTCAACCTTTATGTTTTCCTGGAGATCAGCGCCCTGGCTGGTTACGCCCTTGTGGCCATCGGCGACAAAAGGGCTCCGGTGGCGGCCTTCAAATATCTGACCCTGGGTACGGCCGGTGCTGCTTTTTACCTCCTGGGTGTTTCATTCATTTTCATCAGTACCGGCACTCTGAATATGGCCGACGTAGCCTCGGTCATTCACCTAGTAGACCACACTGTGCCGGTCATGATCGGCTTAAGCCTGATTGTCCTGGGAACTGGTTTGAAAATGGCTCTGTTTCCCATGCATGCCTGGATGCCGGATGCGTATTCCTACGCCTCATCAGCAGCAACTGCCCTGATCGCTCCCATTGGAACCAAGGTCTCAGCTTATGTCCTTTTGCGCATCATGTTCGATGTGTTTGAGCCAGGTTATTCCGCCGGTGAACTTCCCCTGGCTCAGATTGTCGGCTACCTTGGTGCCATCGGAGTCATCTGGGGTTCCATCCTGGCCATCTGCCAGAAGGAATTGAAAACCATGCTGGCCTACAGCTCGGTTGCCCAGGTGGGCTACATTGGAATAGGGATCGGCCTGGCTTCTCCCCTTGGCTTTATCGGGGCGGTCCTGCACATCCTCAATCATGCCTGCATGAAGGCCTGTCTGTTTCTCATCAGTGGCTGTCTGCGTTTTCGTCTGGGCCATTCCTGGATTCCTAAGTTTGAAGATTCCCTGCGCATCACTATGCCCTGGACAGCAGTGGCCTTTGTGGTGGCAGCCATCTCCATGATCGGCCTGCCCCCCACTGCCGGTTTCTTCAGCAAGTGGTATCTGGCTTTGGGCAGCATAGAACAGGGAGCCTGGATTTTCCTGGTGGTTCTCCTGGTGAGCAGTCTGCTGAATGCAGTATATTTCTTCCGGATCATAGAGAAAATGTACATCAGGCCCCAGAGCGAGGAAATGATCAAGGCCCAGGAACAGGCTGAGTCCCCCACCTGGGGTCGCAAAGAGGCCCCCTGGTCCATGCTCGGCCCTGTTATGCTGCTGGCGGTTTCCCTCCTTGTGCTGGGAGTATTTAACGTCTGGATCGTGTCCAACTTCATTGAATTTATGATACCCATAGGATTATAGCAGGAACCATGAGCCCTGAAGTTTATACATCATCAATCCCGTTTCTGGCGGTAATCGTATCTTTGGCAGCGGTCCCCCTGATTCTGTTGTCTTCCAAAAAGCCCAACCTTAGGGAATTCTGGACCCTGGCTGCAGCCTTCATCAAATTTCCTCTGGTTCTTTCCCTTTTGCCTGACGCCTTTGCCGGCAAAGTTGCCCAGTTCACCATCATTGAAATTTCACCAGGCATAGCCCTGGAACTCAAAGCTGATCCTGTAGGCATTTTCTTCGCCCTCATTGCATCAGGCCTCTGGATCTTAACCTGCTTCTACTCCATAGGTTATGTCCGCGGCAGCAATGAAAAAAAGCAGACAAGGTACTTTGCCAGCTTTGCTGTCTGCCTTTCAGCCACCATAGGCATAGCTTTCTCAGCCAACCTTTTAACTTTCTTGATTTTTTACGAAATCCTCTCCATTGCCACCTATCCTTTGGTCATCCATAAGGAAAACAAGGAGGCAATCCGCTCTGGTCGGCAGTACCTGACTTACGCTCTGACCGCCGGCCTGGTGCTTATTGCCGCCATAGGCTGGACCTATATGCTGGCCGGCACCCTTGATTTCAAACCTGGAGGCCTCTTGGACGGGCTGATTAATGACCCGTGGGTGGCCAAGACCATATTTATTCTGTTCATAGCCGGAGTCGGGGTCAAGGCGGGCATCATGCCTCTGCACAGCTGGCTGCCTGCAGCCATGGTCGCTCCTACGCCTGTCAGTGCTCTGCTCCATGCTGTAGCTGTTGTTAAGTCAGGTGTTTTTGGTGTGGTCAGAGTGGTCGGCTACACCATGGGACCTGAAAATATGCAGATTTTCGGATTGGATCTAATTCTGGCCATCTTTGCCGGCGGAACCATTCTTCTGGCCTCCATCATTGCCATGAAGCAGGACAACCTCAAAGCCCGGCTGGCCTATTCAACAGTGGGGCATCTGTCCTATATTGTCCTGGGTCTGGCCTTAATATCACCAGAAGCCTTTACTGGCGGACTATTGCACCTGGCCAACCACGCCACCATGAAGATCACCCTCTTTTTCTGTGCCGGGGCAATATACGTCAATCTGCACAAGACTGAAATTTCTCAGCTGGACGGCATAGGCAAGGTCATGCCCTGGACCATGGGTGCCTTTACCATTGGAGCTCTGGGATTGGCAGGAGTCCCTCCCATAAACGGCTTTATCAGCAAGTGGTTCCTGTGCATGGGCTCCCTGGAAGCGGACAAGATAATCATTTTGTTCATATTTATTACCAGCGGACTGTTAAACGCAGCCTACTTTTTCCCCATTATCCACCGGGCATTCTTCAGGCCGGGCGGAAAAGACCTGGAAAAACACGGTGAAGCTTCCCTGATGATGGTCATCCCCATCTGCATAGTTGCTTTCCTGTCCCTGGCCCTTGGTCTGTATCCCAACCTGTTCTTCAACATGTTCGACCTGGCCCAGGGAATAACTCAAAGTGTTATGAATATTAATCCTCAAGTGATACTAACCGGTAGAGGCATATGAAGACCATTCACTGGATAACCCTGATCGCTGTTCTGGTCATGACCCTTGTTGCCCAGATCCTGACTGATCCATATTACTGGTGGGAAAGAATTCTGGGATTTTTTGCCATCTTCGGATTTGTGGGATGTCTGCTTTTGATGTTTGTTGCCAAGCTTCTGGGACATGTCATGGTAAGCCACAAACCTGATTACTACAAGGAGGAGACTGATGTTTGAGCTGCCTCCTGTCCTGGTCATGTGGCTTGGACTGATAATTCTGCCCTTTCTTCCCAGGGATATTAGGCCCAAAGCGTTCATCCTTTTTCCTTTCCTGGCCCTGGCCATCATCCTGACCACGCCAGTGGGCACGGAAAAAACCCTGAATATTTTCGGGTATGAGTTTATCATTTTCAAGATAACCCAGCTCAGCCGTGTCTTTGGGATCATTTTCGCCCTTATTGCATTTCTGGGCGGAATTTATTCCATGCACATGAAGGAAACCGGTCAGCAGGCAGCTGCACTGATATATGCCGGCGGTGCCCTGGGCGTGACCTTTTGCGGTGATTTTTTCACCCTGTTCGTGTTCTGGGAACTCATGGCTATTGGCTCGACCTATCTTATCTGGGCCAGACGAACTGTTGCCTCAGACAAGGCTGGAATGAGATATCTGCTCATGCATCTCTTTGGGGGCAGTCTCCTTCTGGCCGGGATCATCATGCAAATCCACTCTTCAGGTTCTATCCTGCTGACGGATTTTGCACCAGGTGAATCCATGGCCGCCTGGTTCATTCTGGCTGGTGTTGGCCTTAATGCAGCCGTGTTTCCCCTGCATGCCTGGCTGCCTGACAGTTACCCAAAAGCAACTGTCACCGGATCGGTCTTTTTAAGCGCCTTTACCACTAAAACCGCGGTGTATGTCCTGGCCTCACTCTTTCCAGGCTGGCCCATTCTGCTTGTCCTTGGGGTGACCATGACCCTTTACGGAGTCACTTTTGCTTTTCTGGCCAATGACATTCGTGAGATCCTGGCCTACCACATTATGAGTCAGGTGGGATACATGGTGGCTGGAGTGGGCATAGGTACTGAACTGGCCATAAACGGGACCACAGCCCATGCCTTCAGCCATATTCTCTACAAGGCTTTGCTTTTCATGGGCACCGGAGCAGTCCTTTACAGTGTAGGCACCACCAAACTTCACGAATTAGGTGCGCTAGCCTCCCGAATGAAATGGGTCCTGATATTTTATATGGTTGCCGCCCTGTCAATTTCCGGAGCGCCTTTGTTCAACGGCTTCATCAGCAAGGCCATTATTGTTGAAGCAGCTGGTCAGAGTCATCTTTATCTGGCCAAAATGCTTCTTATTCTGGCCTCTGTGGGTACATTTCTTTCTGTTGGCATCAAGCTTCCCTACTATACCTGGTTCCACACTCCCAAAAAAGAACATACGGTCAAGCCTGTTCCCAAAGGCATGATGGTGGCCATGGCCGTCACCTCCTTTTTGTGCATATTCTACGGGATATTTCCCAAGGCTTTGTATGTGGAACTTCCCTATGTTATGGATTACAATCCCTTCACCATTCCACACCTGGTGGAGGTAATACAAATACTAATCATGACCTTCCTGGCCTTCTGGATGGTCAGGGCCAAACTGACCCCCAAAAACAAGATCTCCCTGGACGTGGACTGGTTCTACCGCAAGGCTGCTCCGGGAGCCAGACTGGTTTTTGTTGGCGGTATCAACAGAATATACGAGGTCTGTGAAGTCAAAGCCTTTGATCTTGCCCATAACGTATCAAGACTGGCCAGACATCCGGTTCAGGTCCTGAGGACCTTCAAGTATCCATCCAGGGATTACGATGAAAATCTGGACCGGCAGCCCCTGTCTTCATCCATGTTCCTGACCATTCTGGTTACTGTGCTGGTGTTCATTCTAGTTATCTGGTGATTATCCTGGCATAGGTTTTTCAAGCATCTATCAAGGGACGGTTCCACCGTCCCTTTTTTTATTCCAAAAATGGGGGTGCCTTGCTTAAAAAGCCAAGGGCTGATACCATCTGTTTTAAAAAGGAGGTTCATATGGAACTCAAAGGAAAAAAAGCCATGATCCTTGTGGAGCAGATGTACAACGATTATGAATTCATTTATCCATACTACCGTCTATTGGAATCCGGAGCTGAAACTTATGTTGTCGGTCCTGAAGCCGATAAAAAATACCCGGGTAAAGAAGGAACTCAAGCCAGCTCAAACCTGTCTGCTGCTCAGGCCGATCCCCAAGCTTTCTCGGTCATGGTCATTCCAGGCGGCTATGCACCGGATCACATGCGCAGACACAGGGCCATGGTCGATCTGGTCCGTGAAATGTACGGGCAGGGCAAAATCATCGCAGCCATTTGCCATGCTGGCTGGTTGCCTGCCTCAGCCGGAATATTAAAAGGCAAAAAAATGACTTCCTTCTTTGCCATAAAAGACGACCTGATCCACGCTGGAGCGCAATGGGTGGATGAAGAGGTTGTGGTTGACGGCAACCTAATCACCAGCCGGACTCCGGATGACCTGCCTGCATTCATGCGTACCGTAATAGCCAGAACCCGGGAATTATGATCCTGGTCAGTGACCGGAACTGATTTGGCGCACCCGGATTTCCGGGTGCGCTTTTTATGTGAAGAGGTACCCTGGCGGCACTTGCCCCCTCTGGCCATTCATGGTCTGACCAGACTGTGAAATGGAATTGCTTCCGGGCCTGTCAGGGTCAGAAGAGGATTGACTGGTTCATTTTTTAAGTCTGTCGGCTAAAACCAGCTTACGCTGCTATTTATGCTTGCCTGGTATGGCTTGATGCCCTATATTTAAATCATGACCAGACAAGTTGATTACTCATTATATTTGGTCACAGACCAGGCCCTCTGCCTTGGGCGAAAAATTATGGATGTGGTCCTGGAGGCAGTGCAAGGAGGGGTGACCATTGTCCAGATCAGGGAAAAGAATACCTCGGCCAAAGCTTTTTATGAACTGGCCGTGGCCATGAGAAAAAACCTGGCCCCAAAAAATATCCCCCTGATCATAAATGATCGGGTTGACGTGGCCCTTGCAGCTGATGCCGACGGAGTACATGTTGGCCAGAGTGATATGCCCTTTCCAAGGGTCAGGGAGATCATGGGACCGGACAAAATCCTGGGAATCTCCATCAACTCCTTTGACCAGCTTAGCCAGTCCAGTGACCTTGTGGATTATTTCAGCATGAGTCCGGTGTTCCCAACCCCGACCAAAACCGATACTTCAGCACCCTTTGGTTTAAAAGGCCTTGAAAAGGCCAGAAAAATGACCTCAAAACCCCTTATCACTATCGGCGGAATCAAGCCTGAAAATATTAAGGAAGTTATGGCAACAGGAGTGGATGGAGTAGCTCTGGTATCTGCAGTATGCAGCGCACCTTCTCCTGAAAAGGCTGCCCGCCAGCTGATGGACCTAATCAGACAGTCCCGGCAGACCATCTGAATTTTCCTTTTTCCTTGCCATTAACCTTCTGCCAGGTTATCATAGCAGTAACTTCTGATAACCCTTAAGCTTTTAGGAGGGAGCCATGGCACATTACGTGATTCTCAGCAAACTCACGGATGAAGGCCGAAAGACCCTGAAAAAAAATCCCGGCCGGATCATGGAGGTGAACAAGGAGCTTGAACAGATGGGAGTCAAGGTCCTGGAGCAGTTTGCCGTACTTGGTCAATATGATTTTGTAAACATTGTTCAAGCTCCGGACAACGAGACCATCCTGAAAATGTCCGTGGAGCTGGGTTCAAGGGGTTCTGTCCAGCTCTTGAGCCTCCCGGCCATGAAAATCGACGAGTTTGTAAAAAAAACAGTCTGATTCCAGGGCAGTCCTGGTCTGGATCATTCTGACCGGGACTGCCTTTCCTCTGTCACCCCTGGGGATCTCTGATAAAATCCCTGATAACGGTTTCCACAGCCTTGATCTCCTCTCTGAGCCTAACCAGAAGAGCCTGCGCTCCGTCCATGTCTGTGTTCCTGCCCATTAATTCCAGTTTCCTGGCTGTACCTAAAGCTGTTTCAGCAGCAAAAACCCCCAGCATTCCTTTGAGGGTATGGGCGTTCAAAGCAAGTTTTTCATGGTCTGCGTTCTCAAAAGCCTTCTCCAATTCCTGAACATAGCCTGGGCAGGTTTGCAGAAAATTCCTTCCTAGTTCGGCCATCAGCTGAACATCATTTCCGATCCTGGCCAAAGCAGCTTCTAAATTAACCGGGCCAGTCAGGTCCTCTTTTTCAGACCGGGCTGGAGAAACCCTGGCCATTTCATTGAGCACTCTGGCTATTTCCCTGAACAACTCTTCCTCACGCATGGGCTTCTGAACATAACTGTCCATACCAGCCTCAAGGCAGCGGTCCCGATCCCCTTTCAAGGCATGAGCAGTAACTGCAATTATGGGAATCCGTCTGCCGGTCCTGTTCTCGGTTTTGCGTATTCTTCTGGCTGCTTCCAGGCCGTCCATTTCCGGCATCTGTACATCCATAAGGATCAGGTCAAAACTTTTCTCATCAAGCACCTGCAAGACATCCCTGCCGTTGGACACCGCCACAACATTGTGTCCGCGCCTTTTCAGAAGGTGAACAGCCAGCTTCTGATTGATTTCATTGTCCTCGGCCAGAAGGATATTCAACTCTGAAGGTACTGGCAGGAGCATATCCTCCTGCTCCAGATTCAGGTCATGATCCTGTTGAGTGTTTATGTTCAAGGCATTGATAATGGTCGACAAAAGTTCCGACTGTTTCACGGGTTTCATCATGAAGCTGAAGACATCAACACCCTTTAGTCTGGCAGTATCCCTTTTCCCTGCTCCAGATGTCAGAACAATCACCTGGGTTTCCCTGGCCAGGCCTGCCCTGGTCATTCTTTCCAGGACTTCAAAGCCATCCATGCCCGGCATATGAATATCCAGAATCATCAGGCCGAATCCCGGCCCACTGTTTTCCTTTTCTTCCCTTTCAAGGGTATCCAGAGCCTGCGCCCCGTTTTCAGCTGATACAGGATCCATTCCCCAGTAGCTCAGGATTTCCTCTAGTATCTTCCTGTTGGTGGCATTATCATCTACAACCAGAACCCTGACTCCCTTTAGCTGGGAAATGTCTCCAAATATATTGCTTAAGGGAAGATCCTTGGCCGGCTCAAGGGGAAGGACAAAATGAAAACTGCTTCCACTGTCAGGCTCACTTTCAACCCAGATCGTTCCATTCATCAAGGAAATCAGATTTTTGCAGATTGCCAGTCCGAGTCCTGTCCCGCCCTGCTTGCGGGTGGAACTCCCATCCAGCTGCACAAAGGTTTCAAATATCCTTTTTTGATCTTCATGAGCAATGCCCATTCCAGAATCAGAAACCGTGAAATGGATCAGCTTTGCTGGCCCATGGCCTTGAGGCAGATCCATCTGGCCCTTTCTTTCCCGGGCTTCCTGAACTTTAATCTCTACTTCACCTTTTTGAGTGAATTTTATGGCATTGGACACCAGATTGATCAGGATCTGTCTCAATCTGTCCGGATCTCCAAGGTACATGTCTTCCAAGGATGGCTGAATCCTCACATTCAGATCCAGTCCCTTGGCATGGGCTTGAACAGCCAGGGTCCTGATGGAGTCATCAACAGTATCCCTGAGCTTGAAACTGACGTGGTCAATATCCAGCCTGCCGGCCTCAATTTTTGAAAAGTCAAGAATATCATCAATCAGGCTGAGCAGAGATTCCGCCGAGGTCTTGGTTATGGACAGGTATTCACGCTGCTCCGGGGTGAGTTCAGTGTTCAGGGCCAGCTCAGTCATGCCCATTATCCCGTTCATGGGAGTTCTGATTTCATGGCTCATATTGGCCAGAAATTCACTCTTGGTCCTGTTGGCGATTTCAGATGCGGCTGCCGCAACCATGTACTTGCGCATAGTATCTTCAAGGCGCTCATTAAGCTCTTCCAGGAGACGATTTTTCTGCTCCAGGTCCTTCTCCCTGAGCACATGCCTGGTGACGTCCTGAGCCAGCTCCAGGTAACCCACCACATTACCACTGCGATCCTTCAGCTTTCTGGCCACTGGCCTTATATAGATTGCTTGGCCGTCCTCACGCTCCCAGCGGATGATCTTGTCTGGATCAACCCTCTGGCCTCTTTTCAGGATTTCCACCGGGCATAAATCGCTGTCACAACAGTCGGCCTTGAACACTTCGCTGCAGGTCAGTTTCTGAAGGTCCCTGGTTTCCCTGATCCCGGCCAGATTCTTGGTTGCATGGTTTCCCTGGATGAACTTGAAGTCAGGCCCAACCACAAAGACCGGATCAGGAATGGCGTTAAGAACTATCCTGTTCATGTTCATAACCTGGTAGAAGCTGTCAATAAGCCCATTAAAGTCTCTGGCCAGATCAGCAATCTCGTCACTTCCCGATTCCTTGAGCCTTGCTCCGGGATCATTGCTTCCAGCCTGAATGGCCCGCATCTGGGTCCTCATCCGGCTGATGGGATCAAGAACGCTTCGTTGCAGAAAATGTCTGCTGAAAAAAAAGAACATCACCATAACGGAAGCCAGAAACGCCCAGAGAACGACACGCTGGGTATTCAGCACAGCCTGTTCCTGAGTAATGTCCATCATTAGGACCACCACGCCCATATCCTGCCCACTGAAATCGGGCAGCGGGAAAGCCGCAAGAGCCTCTCTCCCCTGAATCCGAACATATAAATCCTGGATGCCCCTATCCAGATCCTGACCAGTGATGGATGCTGCCCACCTGTGATCCTGTCCGGCCACCAGGACATAGTCCTGCTCCCAATCAATCCCTGTCTGTCCGTCATTCCACTCCTGAATTACACCTGCCAGGTCCCGGCCCATAAATAGATGAAGCCGGTGTCCCTCCTTGAGATCGAGTAATTCCCAGAGAGAATTGAAATCAGAGAGAACTTCCACCGAGCCCAGATACTTTCCTGCCGGCGAATGGATGGGCAGGACACCTCGAAGGGCAGGACCTCCTCTTCCAGCTTCAAAACCGTAGATCGGCTCCCTTTTATCCATGACCCAGTTTATGGTATCCCGAAACTGTCTGAGATCTTCGGACATATCCAGGTAGGATCCATCCTGAAAAACATTTTTTTCCCGCCACATTCTGACAAAGCTGTATCCATTGGGAAGGTGAAAATGCAGTCTCAGCACCTCCCCGGAACCATGAACCAGGGACTGGCCCAGAAGATGTCCGCCCAGGGCCGCCCTTATATCCTCTCTGGCCTCCTGGACCATGGGATCTAAGGGATCGTCAATATTACCGGACAGTGCCTTTTCATAGGCGGTCATAACCTGGGGAAGCATGGCAAAGACAGCAGCCTGTTCCATGTTTTTCATGGCTACAGTGTCCATGAACTGATACACCTTTTGCTGCTTTTCCCAGCCAAGCTTGGTAATAAAGGATTCTTTAAGTCTGCTGGCCTGTCTGTCTGCCATGAACAGCCCAAGGACCGCCAGGATCAGAATCAGAGCCAGAAGGGGCAGAAACATTTTTTGCTTGATTTTCATCGGAACCAACATCCGAACCAGTCGGGATCAGGATTGCTCAATATCATGCAAATTGCTCGGGGGAGTGCAGCTGAACAGTTCAATTCCAGATCCAGGCTTCTTAATCATCAGGCCTGACCAGTCAGGGGCAGGACAAAGTAAAAATTATTGCCCAAAGGAGTAGGTTCATATCCCACCACTCCCCCGTGCAGTTCAACGATTTCCCTGATAAAAAAAAGGCCGTGACCGGTCCCCTGTTCTTTTCCAATATTTCCAGCTCGAAATCCTTCCCGGAACAGGCCTTCCCTGTCTTCAGGCTGAATATGGGACCCTGTGCTGAAAACATTCAATTTTATGCCGTGTCTGTCAGGCCCGAAGTAATCAGGCTTGTGCTCCCATCCGTAAGAAATGAACTTTACCCTGTTGCCGGCAAAATCATCAACTTCCCTGGTATACTTTGCTGCATTGGAAAACAGGTTGGCATAAACTTGGCTGATGAGTCCCGGATCAGCCACCACTTCAATTTCCTGGTCTGGCACTCCTGCCAGGGCGATCTCAATCCCCTTTTCCTTGAACTCATGGCTGTACCTCTGGACCTGGGGGTCAATAATCTGGCTTTTAAAATTGCAGGCCTTTCTTTCCAGCACATATTTACCCTGCTCAAAATGACTTCTCCTGAGCAGTGTCTCCAGAAAAAGGCTGGTCTGTTCATAGTGTCTATAGATTTCAGCATAATGCTCTTGAAGTCCATTGTGGATGTACTCCATTTTGGCCATTATCTGCTGATCTTCATTAAGGGCATAAGCTGCCTGCAACTCATTTTTCAACTCTCCCAGGGCTTTTATATTGGCTTCCAGTCTGCGATAAAACAGCTTGAAAAACATATTAGGAACAATGACGTTATGCCCAATGTCCTTGACCAGAGTTTTGATAAACTGCAGATGCTCACGGTTCTTTTTACTGATCATCCGCATGTGCAGCTGAAAACCAACCCTGTTGGCAAACTTTTCAAAAAAAAGCCTTTCATGTCTGGAAAGGTCCTGGGCTGGCATTATCTCCAGTACGCCCATAAGACCATGGGGAGGATTAAAGGGGATTTGGTCAATCAGCTGTTTATTGCCTTTAATGGGAAGATACAGGGAGTTGTCCCTCAGCTTGGGGGTAGAAAAAAAAACCAGGCTGTCCGGATCGCGGTTTGGCAATGGGCATGCATCAAAGCAGGTGGCCACCTTGTCGGCCTGGCCCTCCCGGAGCAGATACAGGCTGCATTCAAGATCAAAAAAGACCTTGGGAATGAGCACAATTATGGAAAGAAGGTCTTCAAAGGAATCAAACTCCTGGGAAAGATCGAAAAAGACATTTAGGGCGCTGCTCTGAATGGAGGTAAAATCATATTCAGCATAGTCGTCTATCTTTTCGTGCATTCTCTTCTGGACCCGGAAGGACCTTTTTTTGTCCAGGCATTTCATTGACACGTCAATCACTGGTATCTGGTCGTCCATGGTTCTTCCCCGTGAAATTTAATCAACCTTGAACTAAGCAGTTGACATAAGCATATTTATTTTTACACTGCATCTTTTAACAAGTCAAAAAAAATGGAACTTTGCCGGTTTACACCAGCATCCGCAGCCTCTTGTTGGAGGCGTTACTGATTCACGCAGGAGGCAGAACATGCCCGGGTACAAGGGACACGCTGCAGGAGCTCTGCTCATGGGGGCCGGTACTCTGGCCGCAGCCAACTGGCTGGGATGGTACGGACCTGATCCCGGAACAGCAGTGCTGCTGATGGGTTTTGTAGTTTTGGGAGCTTTATTTCCAGATGTGGACACGGATTCCATAGGCCAGAAACTGTTTTACTCCCTGCTGGCAATTATCAATTTAACTCTGATGATTCTAGGACACTACAAATGGGCGGCAGTGCTGGGTTTTTGCGCCCTTTTACCGGTGGTGGCCAGACACAGGGGCTGGATTCACACATGGTGGGCCATGTTTCTCATCCCCATGGCCATATTCATAATTCCCATAGTTTTTTACGAGGTCCCCTGGAAAAACCTCTTGCCCTTTTATCTTGCTTCGGTTTTCGGGTATTTCACCCATCTTCTCCTGGACCGGAAATTTGTCTGACCCGTTGCCCATTGTCCTGTGTCAGCTATTTATCACTCCTTGACAAGGACCGGTGGGAAAAGGATAAGATCCATAGATAGACTGAAGAACCCGGTTCTGCTCTACCTGAACCAGGCTGTTCTGTAACATTTTACAACTCTTTCGGATTAACATGATCAAGCCAGGTTTCCAGAAACAAAAACCCATGCAGAAGGTTCTTGTGGCCCTGATCCCTCCAACTATCTGCGCTGTATACTTTTTCGGTCTCAGGGTCCTGGCTCTGGTCCTGATATGCATAATCTTCGCCTTGATCACCGAATGGATCACTGCCTCCAGAAGAAAGGCCAAAGTAACTCAGGCCTGTCTTGTCACAGCCCTGATCTACTGTCTGATCCTTCCACCCACTGTACCTTTCTGGATTGCTGCAGTAGGCATTGTTGTAGGCATCCTTTTCGGCAAAGAGGTCTTTGGCGGGTTCGGAAAAAACGTTTTCAACCCGGCCATTGTGGGCCGGGCCTTTGTCTGGATCTGCTTTCCAGTGGATATGACATCAAAATTCGTGCCTTCATTTTCCGGCTTTCCCGGAGGGTTTGCTCAATGGAGCATGATTTCCTCCCAGGAACAGCCCGGTTACCTGCTCAGGGCCGGGCTGGACGCCCTGACTTCCGCCACCCCCATGTTCGCAGCCAAAACCTATGGACAATTCACTGATCTTGGGGCTCTTTTTTTGGGAAACATTTCCGGTCTGATCCAGGTAGAAGGCCATCCCATTGTCCTGGGGGCTGGTTCCATGGGCGAAGTAAGCGCCCTGGCCATTCTCCTGGGAGGTGCCTGGCTTTTGTACACCAGAGCAGCCCAGCCAAGACTCATGCTCTCACCCATTCTGGGAGCCCTATTCACTGCCCTGCTCTTGAAGCACGTGGCCGGAGTCGATACCGTACCTGATCCCCTTTTTGTAATCCTTTCCGGCGGGCTTCTCTTTGCCGCGGTCTTCATGGTCACTGAGCCGGTCACCGCACCCAAGAGTCCTCGGACCCAGTGGATTTATGGACTGTTCATCGGAGCCATGATCGTTCTTTTGAGATACAAGGGGATCTTTACCGGAGCTGTGGCCTTTTCAATACTCCTGGGCAACATGCTGGCTCCGTCCCTTGATATGTGGATGAAGAGAATCAGGGCAAACCGGGAAAAAGTATGAATAAAAACAGCACGTCATATACGGTCTTTTTTATCACCACCCTGACTCTGGTCTTCGGGACCGGAGTATCCCTGGTTCACCACCTGACCAAGGACATGCTGGCAGAGAATGAACTCCTGCACCACAACCGGGTACTTGCTAAGGCCTTTTCTTTGGAAGTTTCCGGCCCGGCTGCTTCAGACTATATCCAAGCGGTGGAGTCCGGCCTGAACGTGCAAACCCAGTCTTTGGAAAACAGGGAATGGACGGTTTATATCCCCAGAGATGAAGAACAGCATCTGATTGGCTTCAAGTTTCAGGGCCGGGGAGTCTGGGACGTGATCACCGGAATTCTGGTTCTGGATAAGGACCTTGAGCACATCAGGACCCTTGAGTTCCTTGAACAGCATGAAACACCTGGGCTGGGTGCCAGGATTGAAGAGGAATGGTTCAAAGCGGAATTCCAGGGATTAAGGATTGCTTGGGACAAACCCCTTCATCAGAGAATCATCATCGGCCCTTCGCCGGATCCCGATCCTGTCAACCAGGTGGATGCCATTACAGGAGCCACCCAGACCTCAACGGCTCTGATGGAGTCCTTGAACAGGGAATTGGATGGATTTAAACGGCTGACCCGTGAAACCGGTTTTCTGGATTGATTATGGCAGACACCCCCAAAAATATACTTGTCCAGGGCGTGTTTTCAGAAAACGCCGTCTACCGCCAGGTTCTGGGAATATGTTCAGCCCTGGCCGTGACCAACCTTCTGGCCAATACCCTGTTCATGTGTGTGGGTGTCATCTTCACCACCATCATGTCCAACGTGACTGTTTCCGTGCTTCGCAACCATATTCCCAAAAGGGTCAGAATGATCACCCAGGTTTTGATCATAGCCGGATACGTCATGATGGTGGATGTGGCCATCAAAGCCACCAATCCTGACATTCACAGGTTTATCGGTCCATACGTAGGTCTGATCATAACTAACTGCATCATCATGGGCCGGGCAGAGGCCTTTGCTTCCCAGAATCGCCCCTGGCCCTCATTTCTGGATGGCCTGGCTGCTGGACTGGGCTATTCACTGGTCTTGATCGCCATTGCCCTGGTAAGAGAGCCCCTTGGTTTTGGAACCATCCTGGGTGTTGATCTGCCGGGAAGGGATATCTGGTGGTATCAGTGGACCATTATGGTCATGCCGCCAGGGGCCTTTTTCATGCTGGGGATCCTGACCTGGATGGCCAGGGCCAGACTGGACAAGGATAATTAAATGGAAACAACACTGGAAAGCGGATTTTTCACTGCCCTCTTGCTGATCTTTCTGTCGGCCGCCTTTACCAACAACATTCTTCTGGCCAGGTTTCTGGGAATGTGCTCGGTCCTTGGAGTGTCCAAAAAAGTGGACACCAGTATGGGACTTGGGGCTGCAGTGATCTTTGTTACCACCTGTACTTCGGGCATCAATTATCTTGTTTACAACTACCTTCTCATCCCTCTGGATCTGGAATACCTGAGACTCATCACCTTTATTGTGGTCATTGCCTCTTTTGTCCAGCTGGTGGAAATGATCATTGAGCGGGTGTCCCTGGTTCTTTATAACTCCCTGGGCATATTTCTGCCCCTGATAACCGTCAACTGCGCCATTCTGGGAGTTTCCCTGTTCATGCTCGGTCAGCCTTATACCTTTTCCCAGGCCCTGGCCTTTGGTGCTGGAAGCGGATTCGGATGGTTTCTGGCCATCATGATCATCGGTGGCATCAGGGAAAAAATCAATGAAAACGCCCTGCCCAGAGGTCTGGCCGGACCAGGCATAACCCTGATAATCATCGGAATCATGTCCCTGGCCTTTGTGGGTTTTTCCGGAATGATAACCATCTGAGATCCTCAGCCTATGCTAAGTTCCATTGCCGTTGCCCTCCTGTTTCTGACCTGCACCACCCTGACTCTGTCTCTGCTGCTGGTCCTGGCTGAAAAATGGATCCTTAATTATGGTCCATGCTCCATCGATGTTAACAACGGTCAAAAAAAACTGGACGTCCTGGGCGGATCCAGCCTGCTGGGTTCTTTAGCTGAAAACGAAATATTCATCCCCTCTGCCTGCGGTGGCCGAGGGAGCTGCGCTTACTGCAAGGTCAAAGTCCTGAATGGCGGAGGCCCTGTAAGTCCCATTGAAAGTCCTTACCTGAGCGATCAGGAAATAAAGGATAAAGTCAGGCTGTCCTGTCAGGTCAAGGTCAGACAGGACATCAAAGTTGAAATCCCGGATGAACTTTTCAAGGCCAAACGATTCCAAGCAGTTGCGTCTTCCAAAAAAATGCTCACCTATGATACCATGGAACTGGGGCTGGATCTTAAGGAACCCGGGCAGATCGATTTTAAGGCCGGTCAATATATTCAGCTGGAGTCAGCCCCTTATAAGGGCCGGGATTCAGTCATCAGGGCCTATTCAATTTCCTCTTTGCCCTCAGATCAGAACCGGATCGAACTGATCATGCGCAGGGTTCCTGAAGGGATATGCACCACCTGGGCCTTCGACCACCTGGAAGCTGGAGAGCGGATCTTTTTCAGCGGCCCATATGGAGAGTTCAAACTTCAGAATACCAAGGCTCCGGCTGTGTTTATTGCAGGTGGAAGCGGCATGGCTCCTATCTGGAGTATCCTGCGTGACATGCAGGAGAGAAAAATATCCAAAAAATCCATATATTTTTTCAGTGGCCGGACCTTTGATGACCTTTTCTTTACTGACGAGCTTCGGGCTTTGGAAAAAACACTTCCGGATTTCAAGTACATCCCCTGTCTTACCAGGGAGCCGGAAGATTCTGGCTGGACCGGAGAAAGACAGAGGATTCCGGAAGTACTTCCCAGATATATTCCCGATGCCTCTGAATATGAGGCTTATTTGTGCGGATCGTCAGCCTTGATTGAGGCCTGTTGCGCTGGACTTTCCCGGCTGGGCCTCAAGGATGAAAAAATGTACTTTGATAAATTCGAGTAGAACAGTGAAAAGAGCACCCCAGGAACAAAGCACTCTTGAATGTCTCGAGTCTTCCAGGTTTTCTGCCCCGGGATTTCTGGGCAATGACCCAAGGGAGATTGAGGAAATCATCTCTGCTGACGCCAGGACTCTGGCCAGCCACGAGCTTGACCGGGAGACTCTGGCCGGAAAGCTGGAATCGATCTACCTGGAGGCAGGCAGGAAACTGGGAGCCCCTGTGGAAATAGCCCCGGGAATTAGTGCTGCCTACCTGGAGTGCCGCGGAAGAATTCCTTCCCCCTTCCCCGGGGAAGGCACCTTTGCCAAAAGTCCAGTCAAAGTGACCTTCATGGATGGAGGTTTTTTCTACATAACTCCTCTGTCCATCCATCTTATCCGCAGACATGGTTTTTTCCAGGGCAAAGGGTCACCTTTCCGCATTGACCCGGAAATTGTTGCTCATATCCTGCTTCGAACTCAGAAGGCCCGCCATGACCATCAGAAAAATAAAGATTAGTTTGGGCTTGATAAGCCTGGGCCTGAGCCTTTTATCCTGCTCGGGCAATACATATGATTACCATGTCCTGTCCGGCCAGACCATGGGCACCTACTTCCGGGTGACCATTTTGAGCAATAACGAACAACAGGTTGTGGAGCTGGAAGAAAAAATTCTGTCCAGATTTGGAGAAATCAACAGGATTCTTTCGGTGTTCATTCCTGACAGCCAAGTATCCCAGTTCAATGCTCTAAAAGCAGGTCAAACACTCTGTGTTGCCCCTGAATTTCAGGAGATAATGCGGGTTTCCTTCCAAGTCCATGAGCTGACCAGCGGGGCCTTTGATCCCACCCTGGGACCGGTGATCGATCTCTGGGGATTCGGGGTCAGTGCCAGGCCCCTGGATGAGCCTGATCATGAAGCGATAGCCAGAGCCATGTCCGGAGTGGGACTGGACAACATTGTCATGGACGAACAGGGTTGTCTGAAAAAAACACACCCTGATACCCGGTTAAATCTGTCAGGGGTAGCCAAGGGGTTTGGTGTGGATGAAATCAAAAGGCTATTGACCGACCAGGGCCTGAACACATTTCTGGTGGACATAGGCGGTGACATCTTTGCCTCAGGCAAAAAGATGGACCAGTCTGCCTGGAGGATAGGGGTCAGTGTGCCCTCACCCGGGGCTGCGCCTGACGACCTGGTCCATGTCCTTGAACTGACCGACCAGGCCGTGGCCACCAGCGGAGACTATCGCAACTATCTGGAACTAGGGGGGCGAAAATTCAGTCATATTATTGATCCAGACACAGGTTATCCAGTGCGTACAGGTACGGTCAGTGCCACGGTCAAGGCAAAAACCTGTGTCCTGGCTGATGCCCTGGCAACGGCCATGCTGGTCATGACCAGGGACGCAGCCCTGGATCTTGCCCGGGAATCAGAACTGTTCGAGACCATGCTGATTGAACAGGACCAAGACCTGAACTTTTCCCTGCACTTCAGCCAAGCTTTTTAAATCCCGGTCAGATCAGGCTGCTCCTGCCTATCCTCTTCCGCATACAGACTGATAATGTCCATTTGGCGAAATCATGTTTATACTTGCCAGCAGTTATTCCAAGTTCAATAATGCATATTCCATTTTTCTAGAATCAGAAACAGAACTGGCTTGGCAGTTTGTGAAAAAATGTTCTTCGTTGACGCTTTAGTTTCTGGTTGAGATATGATTAATGAGGATATATCATCTCTGGATTTAAAAATAAACATACTGGACCCTGAACACCAAAGTCTATCGAACCACTGAACCATGACTTCCAAGAAGGACTCCTATGAACACGGTTAGTTTTAAAGGGGGGCTGAAGCTTCCAGTCACCGGACCCGGTTCCGGCAGGCCCATAATCCCGGTTCCCCCTGGTGAACAGGTGGTAGTTCCCATGAAGCAGGATCTAGGGCCTGAATGTGAGCCTGTGGTAAAAAAGAAGCAGATGGTCCAGGCAGGAGAACTCATCGGCAAAAGCCCACTGGAGCACGGAGCCTGTCTGCATGCTCCTGTTTCGGGCAAAGTCATTAACGTGACCAAGTCCTTTATTCATTTTTCAGGAAAACGGATGTCTGCGGTAATCCTGGCCAAGGATGGCCCTACAAACAAAGCCAGAAGGGCTGATGGTGACGACCTTTTGGGATCACTTTTCTTGGGAGGTCTGGTCGATTTCGACAAAGACACCGTGCCCCTCCCCATCAAACTTGATGAGGCCAAACTCAATCACGTGGACAGCCTTATCGTCAACGCCATGGATGTTGAACCTTTTTTTTCCAGCCGAATCAGGGTCTTAACCGAAAGACTCCATGACGTCCTGGCTGGCATCAAAACTGTCAGGGATTTTCTGAACATCAAACAGGTTTTTATTGTTTTTGACCAGGAACTCGGTGGTCTTATATCTGACCATCAAATCCGGAATCTGGGCGATGTAATCCTGGTTCCCCTCAAGTACAAATATCCCCAGGCCATTGACTATCTTTTAGTCAAGGCGGTCCTGGGAAAAGAGGTCATGTGCACCATTCCCTGCCGGGACATCATGCACAGTCAGGACATAGACGGACTGGTGCTATCCGTTGATACCCTGGCCTCTCTGGGCTCAAGACTCATTTCAACGGAACGGGTCATAACCGTTCGGGATTCTTCCGGACGGCTGGATGAAAACGTCCAGGTCCAGATAGGGACACCTGTTAACAAGATTCTTGAAACCTGCTCCTACCAACTGGACCCCGAATCCAGGATCGTTGCCGGCGGTCCCATGATGGGCCAGACCCTGGCCGATCCCATGATGCCGGTGACCAAAGACCTGCAGGGAATCTTTATTCTGGACAAAAAACATATTATTCAATCCCAACCCGGGACCTGCATCAAATGCGGCCTTTGCGTGGATGTCTGTCCGGCCAGACTAATGCCATTCATGATCTCAGGCTCAGTGGAAAATGCTGAATATGACCAGGCCCAGAAGTACCAGCTTTCATCCTGTTTTGAGTGCGGATGCTGCACTTATGTCTGTCCATCCAACATACCTTTGCTGCATTGGATTCAATTTGGAAAATTTGAAATCTTCAAACAAAGGAGCAAGCTGTGAACACTTCCCGGATGGTCGCCGCAGCAAGTCCCCATATCCACAGTGGAAACTCCATATCCAGGATGATGCTCAACCTGATCATCGCCCTGATTCCGGTGACCATGGTGGGAGTATACCTTTACGAAATGCAGGCGGTAAGGCTCCTGGCCATTACCATTACCTCAGCAGTGGCCTGGGAAGTCCTTTTACAAAGACTGTTTAAGCGAAGGATTGCCATCGCCGATTTGAGCGCCGTGGCCGGAGGCCTGCTGCTGGCTCTTCTGCTGCCTCCTACCCTGCCCTGGTGGATGATTGTCGTTGGAACCTTTATGATGATTTTCCTGGGCAAGGAAATTTATGGAGGACTGGGGTGTAATCCCTTTAACGGAGTTTTAATTGCATGGGTGGCTCTGAAAATATCATACCCCATGGCCATGGAGGACTGGCCCTTTCCTGACAGGGACCTGTTTGCAGATATGCCTGCCCTGGACATTCTGAGGTATGACGGACTGTTCATGGTTGAGGAGTTTTACCCCTTGAGCACTCTTTTTTTGGGGCTGGACGTCATCGGGCCCATTGGAGAAACATCCAAGCTGGCTCTGCTTATCGGCGGGATCTGGCTCATTGTCACCAGGACCATATTCTGGCACTTACCCTTGGCCATGTTCGCCGGGGTGGCTGCCTTTTCAGCGGTATTCTGGCAGTTGAACCCCCACGAGTACCCTTCTCCCATGTTTCATCTCCTGGCTGGAGGGACATTCATTGCTGCGTTTTTCCTGGCCACGGATTTCAGCTCCTCTCCGGTAACCAAACCGGGCATGGTGGCCTTTGGAATCTTTGCCGGAATCCTGACTGTTATCCTCAGGACCTGGTCCCAATGGACCGAAGGAGTTTATTTTGCTGTTTTTATGGCCAGTCTCCTGACTCCTCTTATGGATAAGATCAGACCGGCAGTCTTTGGCAAGAAAAAATTCTTTAAAATACCAACCAGACGATGACGGTGGACCCAAAAGAGATGCCCTGGGATTCAGGAGACCTTTCCGGATCGATTGATTTTTCTAACTCTGTTCACTGCGTTCAGCAATGGAAAGCTCCTTTCAGAAAGCATGGAAGCGGCTTGCTACAGGAGAGATATTCGTGACCAGAAAAGACCTTATCCGAATGATTTTCATCATGACCCTGGTAACCTCCATGTGCGGCGGAGCCTTGGCCATGGTCAAAATGACCACCAGGGACCAGATTGAATACCAGCAGATCAGATTCATCAAGGAACCGGCCCTGAACAGGATCCTTCCTTTGGATTATGATAACGACCCCATTTCCGACCGGCTGACCATCCCTTTGAATATCCGGGAAAACAATGGCGAACTCACGGTTTTCACTGCAAAAAGGGCAGGCAAAGTTATATCAGTGGCCTTTGAAAGCTTTGCCCCTGGATACGCAGGGCCTGTAGGGGTGATGCTGGCCATTGATCCAGTGGGAAACGAACTGCAGGGAGCTGCCGTGACCACCCACTCGGAAACACCAGGCCTGGGAACAAGGATTATTGATGTGCCAAGTTTCGGCCTCCAGTTTCAAGACAGACCCCTGGACCAGGATTTCAGGCTGCGCTCCGATGGAGGGACCATCCAGGGAATCACCGGGGCCACTGTTTCAGCTGCTGCCATGGCCAATGCCGTGCACAAAGGGGTGTCCTTGTTCGACGAAATCAAAGAGCACCTGGAACTGGATTAAAGGAGTTGATCATGGCTGATTCCATCCTCAAAGTCTTTTCCCGGGGGCTGTGGAAAGAAGTGGCCCCTCTGCGTTTCGCCCTGGGAATCTGCCCGGCCCTGGCTGTTTCCACCAATGTGGAAAGTGCCCTGGGCATGGGCATGGCAGTGCTTTTCGTACTGCTTCTCAGTAACGGTCTGGTTTCCGCCATCCGCAACATTGTTCCGGACAAAGTCCGGATTGCAGTCTTCATCAGTATCATCGCAACCGGGGTGGTTATTGTAGAACTGGTGATGCAGGCCTATTTTTATCCTCTGTTCCTGGTCCTGGGCATCTGGATCCCTCTGATAGTAGTAAATTGCCTGGTCCTTGGCCGGGCAGAGGCCTTTGCCCGAAAGAATCCAGTCCACCTGTCCCTGGCCGACGCCGTGGGCATGGGCCTGGGATTCACCATGTCCCTGGTGGTCATTTCTTCCATCAGAGAAGTGCTGGGAAACGGGACTTGGCTCGGATTCATGATCATGCCCCAAGGTTATCCCGGATTCGATTATCTTCTTCGGCCGGCTGGGGCCTTTCTGGTCTTTGGCCTTGTCCTGGCCGGGATGAACCTTATTTCATCAAAGATCGAAGACAATAAAATCAAAAAAAGGATGGGTTAGATCATGGAAGATTATCTGTTGATGATGGTCTCAGCCATGTTCATCAATAATATTGCCCTGATAAGATTCATGGGTAATTGTCCCATAGTAGGGGTGTCCAGCTCCATGAGCAGTGCAGTGGGGATGTCCTTTGCCGTTATTTTCGTCACCACCCTGGCTGGAACCACCTGCTGGATAATTCAAAAGGCCGTACTTGAAGTCTTTAATCTGGAATATCTGCAGACCCTGGTTTTCATCCTGGTCATCGCCTCCAATGTCCAGATCACTGAAATGGTAGTCCAGAAGGTCTCCCCTCCCCTGTACAGAGCCCTTGGGATATATCTTCCCCTCATCACCACCAACTGCATGGTGTTCGGAATTTCTCTGCTCAACATCCAG
Source organism: Desulfonatronovibrio hydrogenovorans DSM 9292 (assembly GCF_000686525.1). Taxonomy (NCBI): domain Bacteria; kingdom Pseudomonadati; phylum Thermodesulfobacteriota; class Desulfovibrionia; order Desulfovibrionales; family Desulfonatronovibrionaceae; genus Desulfonatronovibrio; species Desulfonatronovibrio hydrogenovorans. The sequence continues at coordinate 551,526 of NZ_JMKT01000008.1, read as the reverse complement.
GCTGAGAGGAGCTTTATGGAGACCCTGGTATATTCGGTCTCAGCAGCCATGGGCTTTGCTGTTGTCCTGATAATCCTGGCTGCCATTAGAGAACGGATGGCCGCCACTGCCAGAGTGCCAGGAGTCTTACAGGGAGTTCCCATTACCTTGATTACAGCCGGCATTATGGCCCTTAGTTTTGCCGGTCTACTGGGGCTTGATTAAAAATGACTCTCCCTGTTTCCAGGACTGTATTTTCTTTTTTCATTAAAAAGACTTGAGGATAACGCCATGGAACAGATCATAATAGCCATTGCAGCCATGGGCATAATCGGACTGCTCCTGAGCCTGATTCTAGGGATTACGGCCAGGGCCTTTTATGTCCCGGTTGATGCAAGGATAGCCAGGATAAACGACGCTCTGCCCGGGGCAAACTGCGGAGCATGCGGCCTGGCTGGATGCTCGGACCTGGCCACGGCCATTGTATCCGGTCATGCTGAACCCAAAGCCTGTAAGGCCGGTGGGAGCGAAACCCTGGCCCTGATCTCAAAGATACTGGGGGTGGAAGTTGATGCAGATGAGCAGATGGTGGCCCAGATGTTCTGTAGCGGGACCAAGCACTCTTCCGATCACAAATTCATCTATACCGGCATTCACGACTGCCGGGCCGCTGAACTGGTTTCAGGCGGGGACAAGTCCTGCAGCTACGGCTGCCTGGGCCTGGGAACCTGTGAAAAAGTCTGCGCTTTTGGTGCCATAACCATGCTCAAGAGCGGTCTGCCTATTGTTGAAGCAAAAAAATGCACTGCCTGCGGAAACTGTGTCAAGGTGTGCCCCAAGGGAATTCCCAAACTGGTGCCCATAAGTCAGAAAAGCGTCTGCTTCTGCCAATCCCATGATCCAGGAAAGGTGGTTAATAAAATCTGTTCAGTCGGGTGCATCGGGTGTTCACTGTGCAAAAAAGTATGCCCGGAAGACGCCATAAACATGGTTGACTCCCTGGCTGTGGTCGATCCGGCCAAGTGCACTGGATGCGGCATATGTTATGAAAAATGCCCTACTGGAGTTATACATAAGCTTGTGATTTGATTTTTTTTGAGCTAATTTCTGGTGGTTATCCTGCATAAGGGAAGCCGTTTTATTTTTACGCTTTTTTACAGGGAGGGGGGCAACATGCACAGAGTATTAATTGCGGTTGATGAATCAAGGAATTCTCTGAGTGCCGTCCAGTATGTGGCCAATATTGTCAGGCCGGACAACGTTACAATAACCCTGCTCAACATCCTGGACACTCCGCCTGATTTGGAAAAACAGCCCACCATTCATCCGTTCTTTAAAAGCAAGCTGCAGGAATTACGGGGACAGAGCGGAACTCAGCTCAAACTGATGGAGCAGGTACTTTGTGACTACTGTAGCATACTTACCCAGGCCGGCATTCCTGGTGAAAACATTCAGACCAGAATCCTCAAAACCAGAGAAGGCACTGCCAAGGACATCATCTCCGAAGCCAAGGAAGGTCAGTACGACACCCTGGTTATGGGCAGAAGAGGGGTTTCTGGAATGGAAAAACTTTTTCTGGGCAGCATCTCCAACAAGATTGTTAAATCCATAAAAAACTGTTCAGTCTGGGTCATTGACAAGCAATGAGCATCTTTGACCGAAAAACCGGACAAGTGATATCAACAGACCATGGCCTGGCCAGAGTCAGGGTCAAAAGAACCAGTTCCTGCGCAACCTGCTCGTGTGCAGGGATCTGCAGCCCTTTCGGTAAAGACTGGATGGTCATTGAAGCCAGAAACATGGCCGGGGCCAGCCAGGGACAGGAAGTGGTTGTCACCTATGAAATGGAAGACGAATTAAAAGCTTCCTTCATCCTGTATATCATCCCCCTGTTCAGCCTGATTCTTGGAGCCGTAGCCGGGGCCTGGCTTGATCCCCTGGACAATCAGGATCTGTCTTCAGTGACAGGCGGGTTCGGTCTGCTTTGTCTGACTTATCTGGTCATCAGGGCCTATTCCAGAAAAAAATACCAAAATCTCAAGAGCTTCACACCCGTTATCCAGGAGATCCTTGCCAGAGATCATCAGGAGACATAGGACCAGTTCAGAACCAGGGACCTTTCCAAAGCCTGCTGTTAATCCTGGTCAGACAGGTCATGCAGGGCATTCTCCGAGAGTCTAGATATCCAGCCCCCATTTTTTCAGAAGCTTCATTCCTCCGGAAACATTAAGGGTGTTATCAATGCCGATTTTTCTGAGCCGGAGCTGGGACTCGTAGGATCGCCCCCCGGTGTTGCAGACCAGAACAATGGTCTCAGCCCTGGGCACCTTGTCAAGGTTGGAGCTCATGGATTCATTGGATACATTTCTCCACTTGTCTGGATACTTCTGCAGGTATTCAGCTGCATTCTCCAGATCCCTGCAGTCAAGAAAAATAATGTCTTGCTGGTCTCTGGTCTCCCAGAGACGGACAAAATCCTCTGGCCCTATCTCTTTGTTTCTGCCCTGAAGGACGTTCTCTGCTGTGTGCCCCAGATTGTTCAAAGCGTCCATGGCCGAGCTGAATGGTGGAGAATAAGCCAGTTCAAGGTTGCTGATATCCTTGGTGGTGGGCTGGTGAGGGAGCAGAACAGCCACTGCATCAACTCTGCCCTTCAGGCCGTCCTTGTTGGTACTGATCCCCTGAAGGCCAAGTATCCGCCCGGTGTTGTTCTCAAAGACAAGCTCCAGGTAGATTAAATCATTGTCCGGGTAAAAGTGGGACTTGTCAAACTGGACCACAAAGGTGCTTAAAGCATCATAACCTTCTTCCCGAGCCTTTTCCAGGCTAAGACCGGTTCCAACAACTCCGTGGTCAAACAGCTTCACTGCAAAGGAACCCACTGCACCAGGAAAGACATCTTGCCCACCGGCAAGGTTGGTCCCAATGACCCGGCCCTGTCTGTTGGCCATGGAACCCAAAGGGAAATATCCAGCCTTCCCAGTGACCAGGTTTGCAATTTCCACGCAGTCTCCTCCGGCATATATGTCCGGATCAGAAGTGCGCATGTATTCATCCACAATGATCGCACCCTGATTTGAAATCTTCAGTCCGGCCTGGCGAGCAAGTTCGGAATTGGGCTGAACTCCCACAGCCATGACCACCAGATCTGCCTCCAGCTCTCTTTTGTCAGTCACCACCCCGGATACTGAGTTTTCTCCTGCAAGTTCCAGCACCTTTTCATTAAGCAGAAACCTGACTCCATTGTCCTCCATGACCTTTTTGGCCATCCTGGACATGGCCATGCTTGTGAATCCCGGCAGGATCTGGGGGGCTATCTCAACAACCGTGGTATCAATTCCCCACAGATCGATCAGGGCTTCAGCCATTTCCAAACCAATAAATCCCGCTCCGATGACCACTGCTCTGTTTATAGAGCCCCGGCTGATACTGTCCTTGATCTTTACCGCCTCTTCCAGGCCTGAGACTGTAAACACATTTTCCAGATTGCTGCCTGGCAGAGAAATTTTTCTGGGGCTGCTTCCAGTGGCCAGAACAAGCTTGTCATAATTCAGCCGATCCTCTTTGCCGCTTTCCAGGTCTTTGATCAGGACCTGCCTGGCTGCCCGGTCGATCTCCAGTGCTCTTGTCCGGGTCAGGACATGAACTCCCTTGACCTGCTCGAAAAAACGGGCATCCCGGACCATGTGAAAGGTGGTGGACTGGAGTTCCCTGGCGTCACTCACATCTCCGGAAATATAATATGGAATTCCGCATCCTCCATAGGAAATAATCCTGGATTCATCAATCATGATCACTGAAGACTCAGGCTCCAGCCTTTTGAATCTGCACGCTGCCTTGGGGCCCAGGGCCACGGCCCCGATAACCACTACCTGTTTTGCCATTATTTGCTCCGGATAAGTAATGAACCTCGGTCCTTCCCTGCCCAGACCTGTTTTGAAAAAACAGCCTTGATCCAGGAAACCACGAATAAAAACTGGCCGGGAATAGCATGCCCCGGCAACCCTGCCACAATCTCTGCCCTTACCTATACTTTTTCAGGTCAAAACAAAAGTAACTCTTCGGTGGCTGCCCAAATTTAATATACCAGTCAGAAGATTCTATTCTACCCTGCCTGCCTGCTTCAGTCTCCTCATATGAATGGGTCTGGTGGATATTTACTTCCGACCCAAAAGTAATTACCAATAACTATGCTTGATTCTGTTTCATCAAAAAATAATGAAAAAAAGACCCGGATTGACCTGGAGGATGAATATTTCGCCAACAGATATTTTTCCCTGACCGTGGCCTGGAGAGACGATCTTATCCACCACATCAGCCTTGGCCCAGGTCAGGTCGGCCACGTTAGCTCAAAGTCCCGTCCATATTCCAGGATAATTAACCAGGCCATGGTCCTGTACGAGAAAAAAACCGTTTTCTCCTGGCCCGATCCTCCCCTTGACTGGTCGATAATAACTTCTACATTCCATAAAAAAGTCCTGACAACTCTTGTAGAACAGGTCGGGTTCGGCCAAACCATATCCTATGGAAAACTGGCTGCACTGTCCGGCAGTCCCAGAGCGGCCAGGGCAGTGGGCAGGGCCATGGCCACAAATCCCTGGCCCCTGATAATTCCATGCCACCGGGTTCTGACTGCCAGAAAAACCATAGGCGGTTTTTCATCCGGAACAGAGATCAAAACCGCTCTGCTTGGTCTGGAAGGATGGTTTTTCTCAGAGTCTGTTGCCAAGCGTCTATGAAATGATTAATCATAAATTCTAGTTAAAATCTGCTCAGGCAAAGGTTTTGCCAGGCTTCTTCCCAAATAATATGAGGTAAATTTAATGATAAACAAAAAAAAATATCCGAAAAATTTTATTTCCCAGGGAGTGGAACTTCCCCTGATGACCTTAAGGGAAGTGGTTATGTTTCCCAAGGCCATCATACCTCTGCTGGTGGGCAGAGATGCATCCATCAAAGCAATTGAATTCGCCCTGAACAAATTTGACAAAAAAATATTCCTGGTGACTCAGAACGAACCAAAACTGGAGGTTCCCACCCAGGAAAGCATCTACAGCTTTGGCTGTGTGGCAAGGATACTTCAGATGTTCCGTCTTCCTGACGGCACCATCAAGGTCCTATTCGAGGGACTGCACCGGGGTGCAGTTGAACCTGAGTCAGTGGACTTTTCAGTTGAAGTGCCCGTTGTTTTCACCCAGACCCTGGTGGAGAATGATGTTTCCAGTCCTGAATCAGAGGCCCTGATCCGGGCGGTCCACCAGGCCCTGGACGAGTATGGTAAAGTAAATACCAGGATGGCCAAGGAAACAGTCCTTTCCATCCTGAGCCTGAACAAGCCAGGAGCCATTGCTGATGCTGTAATGCCTCACCTCAAGGTCGACTTTCAGGATAAGCAGAGCGTTTTGGAACAGCTGGACCCATTTAAAAGGCTGCAGATGGCTTATGCGCATCTGCAGGGAGAGATCGAGGTCTTTTCCCTGGAAAAGAAGATTAAGTCCCGAGTTAAAAAACAGATGGAGAAGAATCAGCGTGAATATTACCTGTCTGAACAGCTCAAAGCTATCCACAAAGAGATGGGGCGGGACAACGATCCCAAGGCCGAACTTGACCATCTCCAGGAAAAAATTGACCAGAAAAACATGCCCCAGCAGGCCAAGGACAAGGCCTTTGAAGAGCTGAAAAAGCTCCGGACCATGCCTCCCAATGCCGGGGAATACAGCGTTCTTTTGAACTATATAGACTGGGTCCTGGCCCTGCCCTGGACCGAGCTCAAGCGTTCGGACATTGACATCAATGCAGCTCGAAAAATACTGGATGATGATCACTACGGCCTGGAAAAGCCTAAACAGAGGATACTTGAATATCTGGCTGTCCAGAGTCTGGTGGAGAAAATGCGCGGCCCCATCCTCTGTCTGGTGGGACCTCCTGGCGTAGGCAAGACCTCCCTGGCCAAGTCCGTTGCCAGGGCCACTGGAAGAGAATTCATCAGACTCTCCCTGGGGGGGGTCCGGGATGAGGCTGAGATAAGGGGGCACAGGAGAACGTATGTTGGGGCCATGCCCGGGAAAATTATCCAGAGCCTTAAGCGGGTCAAAACCAACAACCCTGTCTTCTGCCTGGACGAGGTGGACAAAATGAGCACTGATTTCAGGGGGGATCCATCCTCAGCCCTGCTGGAAGTCCTTGACCCGGAACAGAACTATGCATTTAACGATCACTACCTAGATTTGGATTATGATCTCTCCAACATATTCTTCATAACCACGGCCAATTATCTGCACACTATCCCCCTGCCCCTCCAGGACAGGATGGAGATAATCAAACTTCCCGGGTATCTGGAAACTGAGAAATCTAAGATCGCCAAGGATTATCTGTGTCCCAAACAGTTGGAGTTTCACGGGCTCGATCCAGAAAAAGTATCCATTTCCGAGGGAGCCATTACTGAAATCATAAGACTCTACACTAGGGAGGCCGGAGTCAGAAATCTGGAACGGGAAATAGCTTCCATCTGCCGTAAGGTGGCCAAGAGGCTGGTGGAAAAGGACCAGGGACAGGATAAGAAAGTCTCAATTACCAAGACCAGCATTCCCTCATACCTTGGAGTGCCCAAGATCAGACACGGTGAACGCGAGGAAAAACCACTGGTCGGAGTGACCACCGGCCTGGCCTGGACAGAGGTGGGAGGTGAAATTCTGTTGGTGGAAGTAGCCCTCATGCCGGGTACAGGTAAAGTAGAAATAACCGGCAAACTCGGAGATGTCATGCAGGAAAGTGCCAGAGCTGCCTTGAGTTATCTCCGTTCAAGATCCGAAATCTTCGGCTTGAAGCCGGATTTTTACAAAGAAATTGACATTCATGTCCATGTCCCAGAAGGAGCCACGCCCAAAGATGGACCTTCCGCTGGAGTCACCCTGGGCACGAGCCTAATCTCTGCCCTGCTGAACCTTCCGGTACGCAATGATGTGGCCATGACCGGTGAAATCACTCTCAGGGGCAGGGTTCTGCCCATAGGAGGACTGCGGGAAAAGCTGCTGGCTGCCAGAAGGGCCATGATCAACACCGTGATCATCCCCGAGGGCAATGAAAAAGACCTGGAAGAGGTTCCGGACAATGTGCTTAAGGGCCTGGAGATTATTCCGGTTAAAAACATGGATGATGTCTTGTCCAAGGCTCTATTGGGCACGACTCCCGAAGAACTCTTCTGCGGACGGGAGAGCTGCCTTCCAGTATCTGCCAAGCTCATCAAGGACGAATACCGAGCCCAGACTCAGTAATCCGGAAAATCAGAGCAATAGCTTCTCACTTGAAAAAGCCCGGGTTTTCCCGGGCTTTTTTGCATTTAAGACCACACCTGGCCCTTTTATTGAAAAATTTAATTGATTCTTAAGATAACCATAGGTAATTTCTATTGGATTTTTAAACCAGCCCATTGCACAATCTAACTTATGAAAAAATTAAATACCATGCGCCTGACTGAGACCGTCAAAGGCGCAGGCTGAGCTTCCAAGCTTTCTCCAGGGGACCTGGACAGAGCCTTACAGGGAATCAAATTCCCTGTTGATGAAAATCTCCTGGTCGGGCTTGACCGGGCTGATGATGCCGGAGTTTACAAAGTTTCTGAAGACCTGGCTTTGATTCAGACCGTTGATTTCTTCACGCCGATTGTGGATGATCCCTATTGGTTCGGCCAAATAGCCGCAGCAAATGCTCTAAGCGATGTCTATGCCATGGGCGGCACACCAAAGACCGCCATGAACCTGGTAGGGTTTCCTCTGGGAGAAATGGATATCTCGGTGCTGCGAAAAATCATCCAGGGGGGTCTGGACAAGATTAACGAAGCCGGGGTGATCCTTGTGGGCGGGCACAGCGTGGAGGACAGGGAGCTAAAATACGGCCTTTCTGTTACCGGATTTATTCATCCGTCCAGGGTTCTGACCAAAAAGAACCTCCAGACCGGGGATTGCCTGATCCTGACCAAACCCCTGGGAACCGGCATCATCAATACTGCAGTCAAAGGAGGACTTGCTTCTCCGGCAACCATTGACCGCATCAGCCGGATTATGGCAGAGTTGAATAGGATACCGGCCCTGGTCATGGCCGAATATGAAGTGCACGCCTGCACCGACATCACTGGATTCGGCCTTTTGGGCCATCTGGCTGAGATGGTTCAGGGATCCGGTAAAAGCGTCATCATCAACAGCAATAACGTTCCTGTCCTGACTGAAGCCATTGAGTTCGCCTCCATGGGCCTTGTCCCGGCGGGTACCCATAAAAATCGCCAGTTCAGGCAATGCATGGTTCAGGCTTCTTCCAATGTCTCCAATGTGACAAATGATATTTTTTTTGATCCCCAGACATCCGGAGGGCTGCTCATCTGCTGTTCTGAAGACCAGGCCGGGGCACTTTTGGCTGATCTCAAGTCCAGAGGTCTTGATCAGGCCAGGAATATTGGAATGGTAACCAGTAATTCTGAAGAAAAAATATTTCTCGAATAAAAAAGCCCCCAGTGCTGGGGGCTTTTTTATTCGGTCTTTTCAACCAAACCGCTATGGAAGGAAGTCAGCTGGGCTTAGCCTTTTAGAATCCACCTGGCTGCTGATCCTGGCCGGGCTGTTCTCCAAACCCTCCTTCTTCACCAGGAGTACCTGGAGAACCTGGCTGTTCATATCCTCCACCAGGAGCTTCACCTGGTGCTGGAGGCGGGACCTGTTGCTGATCCTCAGGAGGATCGCAGGCCATGGTCATACCAAGCATCAATACAGCAGCTAATGTAACAATCAGACTCTTCATCTTCATATGCACTCCTCCTTATTTAAGCTATTTACTGAAGTTCTTCCAGGCGAGTCAGCAGCTGTTGTCTCAGCTCCTCGTCCACCTGGGCAGCTTCCATTACTTCATTGTAAGTCTGGACATCCAGGCCGTTGTTCTGCACTGCTTCAACCATGGCTTCGCCAGCCTGTTCCTGAAGCTGCTGAGCCATTTCAGGATCTGACACCTCAACCAGAGACTCCTGGAAATTCTCCCTGATCTCGGATATATCAATATAAGCCTGAGCCACCTTATCCAGTTCTGCATCGCTGACCTCAATTCCGGCATCAGGCTGCTGCATCATTTCTTCCTCGTAATAACCTTCCTGAGCCTGGCCCCCTGAAACTGCCCCTGCCAGTATGAGGCCCAGCAAAAGGGTAAAGAAAATTTTTAAAGTTTTTGGGTAATTCATTTAATACCTCCGGTTACGTTTTGATTATTCAATACCAAAATAAGCCTTGACTTACTTCTTAGCATCATGCGTGCCGAAAGGTACCCATATCCGGTTTATAGCCCGCCGCTGCAGTCTTGCCGCACTTTCCTGGAATTCACTGACAGACCACAGCGTGTCTGATCAAGCAAAAAAACCGTGTCATACAGACACATAGGACCTTAACGACCCATCTATAATCTTCCAGAATGGGAACAGGCTGATCCAGGACTATGTCCCTGAGCGTTTTTTTTCATACTTTGAGTGCAACAGGCCTAGACTGACGAGCAAGTTATCGTTCCTTGCGCCTACCGGTTAGGAGATCTTTGATGATCACAGAGGAGCTTAGACAAAGGAAATGATAAAGAAATAACAGCAGAAAAGAGCCTGAAGAGCAGTGTTTAAGTCGAACTCAGATGTAAAGACAGAGCTGGACAGCATCTGAAACTGAACAAGCTGCCCGGTCAGCTGTAGACCAAAAAGCTGTTCAGCTTGACCAGCTTCACCAATGCCAACATAGATTCCAGATAAAAGGCCGATGTCCGCTAGCGGACATCGGCCTTCAAAGTAGTTTGCCTGGAAAAGTCAACCCATACTCTTACCTGGCAAATCTAGGACAATCCCTGCCTGAACGCCTCTCAAAACCAGCAGAACCTTTTCTTTCCCCAAACATGCCTTTTCCGGATTGAATACCATACTTGCGGTTCAGTTCAATCCTCTGATTCAGCCTGGCTTCAAATATCTCCTGGTTCAAGGAAGACATCTCCCCCCTTATCCTTTCCAGCTCGGCAGAATCAGGCCCATCAGTGGCCAGCAGGGCATTAAGTTCTGCCCCCCTTGCAATCATCAGCTGCATCTTTGGATAAATCTCTTCCCTGTGGCTGCGGATCAGCCCCAGAACTTCCTGTTGCTGCTCTTCTGTCATCCCTGAAAAAACAGGGCATCCCTGGTCTCTGGGACCGCCCTGAAATCCCGGACCTCCTCCCCTGGCCATAGCCAGCGAAGCAAAGATCAGGATCGAAACCAAAGCTGCACTCAAGCCGATAATAGTAATTTTTTTCATGATAACCTCCTATTATGTTTGTGGTCGTTGGCATATAATAAGCAATCAGCATGCCAAAGAAAATAAACTTAAAAACAAGCATGTTATCAAAAAAACCAGCAAACCCTCATTCCTTAAAGTGCAACCATCTGCACTTGATGTGCAAAGAATGCCAGGTGTCCTGCCTGCTCCTGGACCGCCCTGATGGTTGCTGCAGGAAATATCATCAGGCCGTACTCACATCTTGACAGTTCATTTCCTGGCATGGCCTGATCTTGCTGACCCAGCCTTGCTTTTCGTGGTGGCCTTTTGCGCTTGATCAGATTTTAACATATTCTTTATTGACTAGACATACTTTTGCTGTATAAGTAGGTTTACTCTTTCAAAAGGCTGGACCAGTTTAATATGAAAAAAATCTTCATCTTGTTCGGAATCATTTTTTTCGGCATACCAGACGTCTGTTTTGCCTGGGGTCCCATGACCCATACTTACTTTGCCCATGAGGTTCTCAGAGCGGCCAGCCTGCTGTCCGCTTCAGTTTATACTCTTTTGACTGCTTATTCCACCAACTTCATCTACGGATCCATTGCAGCCGACAACTTCCTGGGCAAGCCTGGACACAAAAATCCTCATGACTGGGAAACAGGCTTCCTGCTTCTGAGCCATGCCAGGAAAAATACCGATGCTGCTTTTGCCTACGGTTTTCTGACCCACCTGGCAGCCGATACAGTTGCTCATGGCCAGATGGATCTGGGTGCCAAGAGCAAGCTCGGGCATGCCTGGATAGAAATGGAGTCAGACAGCCTCATGGCCAAATCGTGCTGGAAAGCCGTGGTAGGTCTTGACAAGGACCGGCTCAAATCCAACGATCGACTGGCCAGGCTTGTCATTGATCCTCAGGCCTGCAGATCCAGGGGATTTCAGCAGATCTACAGGATGAGCATCCACATGTCAGTGCTGAATTCCAGGAGGTGGACCAATTTTTACAAGGAGGACTTTGCTGGCTACCACAGAATGTCAGTAATCAGAGCCATAGACGTGATCAACAAGAAAGAGGACAGCAAGTTTGTCCATCATGATCCGAACATTAAAAAGGGCCGGAAGTTTTCCGCCAGGCTCCAGAATATCCTGGCCTGAAGCTGTTTTGACATTTCCAGAACCCAAACAAAAAAGGCTGGCCTCAGGCCAGCCTTTTTTGTTTGGAGCAGACCACTCCCCTCTTACAAGTACAGCTTCTTCATGAGCCATGCCATATTTTTGCCAAGATTCTGCATGGTTGTCAGTCCTTCGTCATCCTTTTCAACATCCCCAGGGTTAAGACCTTGGCCGATGTTCCAGTAACTGGAGCCGGGTACCACCATCTGGCTGATGAAATAAAAATGGTTAATGGAATTAAACACATGGATAGCCCCTGCCCTGCGAACAGCCACTACTGCAGCACCGGTCTTCCGGGCGAACATATCGCTGTTGGCCTTGGCTACCAGTCCGGCCCGGTCGATGAGGGACTTGATATTGGTGCTGACATTGGCAAAATAAGTGGGTGAACCAAGGATAATTCCGTCAGCTTCAAGCATCTTATCAATGCATTCATTGAGGATGTCCTTTTTCACTGAACACTGCCTATCCTGGTTCTTGAAACACTTGTAACAGGCTATACATCCCTGGATCTGTCGGCCTCCCAGCTGAACGTGTTCTGTGGCAATATCCTCGGCCTCCAGCCCGGCTAAAACATGTCTGATCAACCCGGCCGTATTTCCGTCCTTTCTGGCGCTACCGTTAAATGCCACTACCTTCATCTGCATAACCTCCTGACTGCTGCTTATTTCGTATGAACGGGTATCGTTTACCCGGTTAGCCATTTTCTCTCAAAACCCGAGAGCCTGATCCTGACGATCCAGGCACCTATAGTTAACTGCTTCGGATAAATGGTCTACGGAAATCTCTCCCGAACCTTCCAGGTCGGCTATTGTCCTGGCCAGGCGCAGAATACGCACATGGGCCCTGGCTGAAAGCCCCAGACTGGTCACGGCTGTTTCCAGAAAAGCATGTTCTTTGCTGCCCAGAGCGCAAAAATTATTCAGCCACTTGCCAGACAGCTGGCTGTTGGTAAAAAAAGGCAGGTCCTGATAGCGGTTTTGCTGGATCTCCCTGGCCCTGGCAATATTCTGACTCATAACAGCCGAATCAATACCACTTTTCTTTTTCTTGAGTTCATTATAGGGTACAGCCGGCACCTCGACATGAAGATCAATTCTGTCCAGCAGGGGACCGGACAGTCTGGATCTGTAACGCTGGATCTGGGCCGGAGTGCATACGCAGGGATGCTGGTCATGAGTCAGGTAGCCACACGGGCAGGGGTTCATGGCTGCTACAAGCATGAAGCTGGCAGGGTACTTTAAGGACATGGCTGCCCTGGATATTGTCACCTCTCCGTCTTCCAGAGGCTGTCTTAACACTTCCAGGACATGCTTCTTAAACTCAGGCAGCTCGTCAAGAAAAAGCACCCCCCGATGGGCCAGAGAGACTTCCCCAGGCCTTGGGTAGTGGCCTCCTCCGATGAGGCCGGCATCGGAAATGGTGTGGTGAGGGCTCCTGTAGTTCCTCTGGACAACCATGGCCTGACCCGGCTTAAGATGTCCGGACACGCTGTAGACCTTGGTTACTTCCAGGGCCTCTTCAAAGCTAAGAGGGGGCAAAACAGTGGGTATTCTCTGGGCAAGCATGGTCTTGCCGCTTCCTGGCGGTCCGATTAACAGCAGATTGTGTGACCCGCCAGCTGAAATCTCAATGGCCCTCTTGGCATGATCCTGGCCTTTGACCTCTGAAAAATCACTGAAAAAATTCCTGCCTTGGCGCCACAACTCGTCCAGGTCGAATTGGACCGGCTCAAGCTCTTCATCGCCCAGAAGAAATTCTACGGCCTGACCAAGGGTTTTGATGCCGAAAACCTGCATCTCTTTGACCACTGCAGCTTCCTGAGCATTCTGATAAGGAACCATGACCATACCTGCCTGTTCATTTCTGGCTTTTATGGCTAGAGGCAAGGCACCGTTGATGGGCTTGAGCTCGCCGGTCAGAGAAAGTTCGCCAGCCAGAAAAACTTTTTCCAGTCTGCGCTGTGGGATAACTCCTGAAGCACTCAAAAGGCCCAGGGCCAGAGGCAGATCATAACTTGAACCTTCCTTGCGTACATCAGCTGGAGCCAGGTTTATAGTTATCCTGGCCGGAGGAAGCTTGTACCCGCTGTTTTTCAGGGCAGAAAATACCCGTTCCTTGCTTTCCCGGACAGCTCCCTCAGCCAACCCAACCATAGTGAAAGCAGGAAGGCCGCTCCTGGAATAGTCCACCTCCAATTCAATCCTGAAGGCGTCAATTCCAAGAAGCGCTGCTGTTGTTACTTTGGCGATCATAGCATACCCCGCTCATCCCGGGTCCTGCTGACCAAAAGAACCTGAAAAGCCTTGGGCAGCAGCCAGTCAATTGATCCTGTTACCTATCCTGCTCCATCTGACATTGGAGAATCCTTCCCAGGACCAGTATATTATCCAGGCTTTGCCTAAGATTTTCTCCCTTTCCACCACTCCCCAGAACCGAGAATCATAGGATTCGTCCCTGTTGTCGCCAAGGACGAAATAACTGTTCTCCGGTACTGTATAAGGGCCAAAGTTATCTCTTCGGTCAGCCACCCTCTCGTCTGTATGCTGGATGTATTCTTCATGCACTGGTTCACCGTTACGGTAAAACACTTTGTCCCTGACTTCAATTACGTCCCCGGGTGTGCCCACAACTCTTTTAATAAAATCTTTGGAGGGATCCTCTGGGAATTCAAATACAATAATGTCCTGAAGCTCTGGTCCGTCAAACTGGAAAATATATCTGTCCATGAAAGGCATCTGAATGCCGTACTTGAACTTGTTCACCAAAAGATGGTCTCCGATCTGGAGAGTCTGAAGCATTGACCCTGATGGTATTTTAAAGGCCTGGACCACAAATGTCCTGATGAAAAGAGCCAGTACCAAGGCGATGATCAAAGCCTCGGCATACTCTTTGAGCATGGTTTGCCAGCGTGGATTCATTTATGTCTTCCGTCCTTGTTGCTCGTTTAAGTTATGATTTTCATGGGCCTGCCTGGCCACCCGAATTTTGGAAATTTTGGAAGAAGCAGACCGGTTGAACTGGTCCTGGTTTACACAATAAAAGTCAAAAGACCTGTTTCAACCTGTCTCTGAAGATCTAGTCACCGGTTTGAAGAGCAGCCAGAAATGCTTCCTGAGGAATCTCCACGCTGCCCATCCTTTTCATGCGTCTCTTTCCTTCCTTCTGTTTTTCCAGAAGCTTTCTCTTTCTGGTAATGTCCCCGCCGTAACACTTGGCAGTGACATTCTTCCTCAAAGGAGCAGTCCTTTCCCTGGCCACGATCTTGTTGCCGATGGCCGCCTGAATCACCACTTCAAAGAGCTGTCTGGGAATAGCCCTTTTCAGTTTAAGAGCCAGAGCCCGTCCTTTGTGGTAAGCCTTATCCCTGTGCACGATGACCGACATTGCGTCAACCGGCTCGGAATTGATCATGATGTCCAGTTTAACCAGATCGGACTCCCTGAAGTCCATGACCTCATAATCCAGGGAAGCAAATCCTCTGGTCACTGATTTGAGCCTGTCGAAGAAATCAAAAACTATCTCGGCAAAGGGAAGTTCATAGGTAATAATCACCCGGGTCGAGGACAGGTAGCGCATATCCTTCTGCATCCCTCTTTTTTCTTCGCAAAGCCCAAGCACATTGCCCACATATTCATTGGGCACATGAATCTCCATTTTCACAAACGGCTCTTTAATACAGGAAATTTCCTGAGCAGACGGCAGCTTGGCAGGGTTGTCAATATCGGTTTCCACCCCTTCAAGATTTACCACTTTATAAATTACCGAGGGGGCAGTGGCAATGATATTGACCTTGAACTCCCTTTCCAGCCTTTCCTGAATTACGTCCATATGCAGGAGACCCAGGAAACCGCACCTGAATCCAAAACCCAGGGCCTGGGAAGTTTCAGGTTCGTAGTCCAGGGCTGCATCATTGAGCTGGAGTTTTTCCAGAGCGTTTTTCAAGTCCTCATATTCTGCTGACTCAACCGGATAAAGTCCGCAGAAAACCATGGGCTTTATCTTCTTAAACCCAGGAAAGGGAGCGTCAGTGGGACGATCCCCTGAAGTAATGGTATCTCCGACTCTGGCATCCTTGAGATCCTTGACCCCTGAGCACAAAAAGCCCACTTCCCCGGGCCCCATCATGTCAATTTCCCTGGGTTCAGGAGAAAACACACCCAACTTGGTGATCTCAAACTTCTTTTTATTGGAGAACATCATGATTTCCTGGCCCATCCTGATCCTTCCGTCCAGGATCCGAAACAGGACAACAACTCCCAGGTAGGAGTCATACCATGAGTCAAATATCAGGGCCCTTAGAGGATTGTCTGGATTCCCTCCGGGCGGAGGAATCAGGCTGACTATCCTTTCCATGAGATCAGCCACACCCTGACCGGTCTTGGCACTGACCTCCAGGACATCAGTACAGTCAAGACCAATAATCTCCTCAATCTCACGGGCTATCCGCCCCGGTTCGCTACTGGGCAGGTCGATCTTGTTTAGCACCGGAATCACTTCCAGGTCATGGTCCAGTGCCAGGTAAACATTGGCCAGGGTCTGGGCTTCCACTCCCTGGGTGGCATCCACCACCAGCAGCGCTCCGTCGCACGCTGCCAGACTTCTGGAAACTTCATAGGAAAAATCCACATGTCCTGGTGTATCAATGAGATTCAAAGTGTATTCCTGTCCATTGCCGGCCTTATACGGAATACGGACGGTCTGGGCCTTGATGGTAATACCCCTCTCCCGCTCAAGCTCCAGTCTGTCCAGGTATTGGTCCTTTTTATCCCGGTCTCCCAAAAGACCGGTAATCTCCAGGATCCGATCAGCCAGGGTGGACTTACCATGATCAATATGAGCTATTATGCTGAAATTTCGTATTTTTTTCTGATCAATCATTAATTATGATTTACCGGTCATATTTGTTGTCGAATTATTATTAAGGCGGCCATGGACCAGACAAGTTTGGCAGGCAGGCTTATGTCCTGCATATTTCTTTAATTTTGCTGACAATCCTGTCAACAGCCTTGGATACTTCTGGACTCAGACCCTCTTCCATCAGTTCGGGAACATTAACAGGCCTGGACACCAGAATGTGCAGCTTAATGCTGGTTGTGTCTTGAAGTTCTTTCAGAAGATTGGTGGTAGGAAACTGGTGCATGGAAAAGTCAGCAATCTTTTTGGGATCAACCTGGTCAACATTGATCTCCTTGACCTCACCGGGTTCGATGTCCTGATCCGTGGAAATATCAACCACTATTATCTGCTCAGGCTGTCTGTCGCTCAAAATCAGATCAAATAAAAGGGGCCTGATGGAAGTGCCAGCATCAATCAGGGCCACATCGTCCCCAAGTGAACCCTCCTTTTGCAGAACTTCTATCACTTTAGGCCCCAGGCCGTCATCTCCGAAAAGGGTGTTTCCACATCCGAACACCACCACCCTGGAACTGAACATTTGAGACCATTCCATATCATCTCCATCCTGCATCTGACAAAACTATTTTTTGAAGGCACATCTTAAAAATCTTAACCTTATGCCTGTCCAGGTTCACTTTTTTTAGCTTACCATAACTAAAAAACAAGGCCGTCTCCCTTTCACCGGAGACGGCCTGTTTTAAACTATTTCTTTATAACTGTCTAATCTATTCGCCCATGGTGTCAATGACGTTACCCTGGGAATCATAGATGCTGAGCTTAACATTGATGCCGCCATCCAGGCGGTGTGTAGCGCAGCTCATTCACGGGTCATAGGCGCGTATGGCCATCTCCACCCGGTTCAGGATTCCCTGGTCGTACTTGCCGTCCTTGATCAGGGCCTTGGCAGCCTGCTTCACAGACAAATTCATGGGGGCATTGTTGTGGGTGGTGCCCACAATCAAATTAGCCATGGTTACCAGGCCATTGTCGTCGGTCTTGTAGTGATGAATCAAAGTCCCTCTGGGGGCTTCAACGCATCCGACACCATCGCCTGCTCTAGGCTGGATATTCTTGGCCCGATGTTCGCGCCCGGTGATCTCTGGGTCATTGAGCAGCTCTTCTGCCTTTTCACAGGCCTGAACAAGCTCAATAAGCCTGGCCCAGTGATACAAAAGGGTCAGATGAGTGGGACGGCCGAATTCCTTACGGAATATGTCCAGCTCCTCCTGAGCCAGTGGCGTGGCCATCTTGTCACAGACATTGATCCTAGCCAGGCAGTTCGCCCTGTAAACACCCACCGGATCATTCTCATCCAACTTCAAGGCTCCATGCTTTTTGGCATAAGGGAACTTGAGGTATGACCAGGGTTCAGTGTGCTCACCGATATGGTCCACATATTCAGGATAGGTGAACTGATCAAAATTGCCGTCCTTGTCCATCATCCTCAGTTCACCGTCATAAAGCTCCAGGGCTCCATCGGACGGCCTGACTGTTCCGAGGTACCCGGATGGAAATACACCCAGGATTTTGACGGCATCAAGATATTTAGGAAATACTTCCTCCCGGGCGAATTTAATGGTGAACACGCAGAAATCCTTGAGTTCCTGGATTCCGGCCAGGATCTCCTTGCGTTCATCTTCCAGAAGGGGCTTGGAAAAGCCTCCCACAACACCGGCAATGGGATGGATCACCTTACCGGCAAATTTTTCCAGCAACATCTGGCCTTTGTAGCGCATGTGCACCACTTTTTTGGCCAGTTCCGGGTTAGCTCCGACTATCCCGACCACATTACGAACCGAATAATCAGCATCCGGTCCCAGGACAAAATCTGGAGCAGCCAGAAAGTAAAAATGCAGGATCTTATCCGGGATATAGGCCATCATCTGGCAGAGTTCGCGCAGCTTTCTTCCAGTAGGTGGAAGTTCAACTCCTAAACAGGCATCCGCAGCCTTGTTGGAAGCCAGATGGTGGTGCCACGGGCAAATTCCGCAAATACGAGGCACAATGCGTGGTACTTCTTCCACTGGCCTCCCCAGTACAAACTGCTCAAAACCGCGCAGGGACAGGACATGCATCTTGGCGTCTGATACATTACCGGAATCATCCAGATGGATGGCCACACTTGCATGTCCCTCAATGCGGGTAATGGGAGCTATATTCAGAGTCTTTCCCATATTATCCTCCTAACCGATCTTTTTAAGTACGCCGTGAGCACCGGAAAAACGGGCCAGATACCCGCGGCGATCGAGCATCTTGTTCGGATCAAAGCCAACTGAAGCCAAAGCTCCCATATAATCAACCAGAGGCTTAGCACCCTTCCTGATGGGGCCATAGCAACCCCGGCAAGGGACCCGGGCTGAAATACACCTGGGAGCCCCCTTGGTCCCGCCGCATCCAACGCCGGTTACCGGGCCAAGGCACAACAGGCCCTGCTCCAGCAGACAGCGCATCTCGTTAAGGGGTTTCTCTGGGTCGTATTCAGCGGCCTCATACAGGCGCTTGATATCTTCAATGCCTTTTTTGCTTTCCCTTACTGTGGGACAGGCATCACAAACCGATCTTTCCGGCATCTTGAATTCGGTCTTGCCATCCAGAAGGGCCAGAATCGCCCCGGCTATCCAATCAGGGTGAGGGGGACAGCCAGGCAGGGACAGATCCACCTTGACAAATTCATCAAGGGCATAACATCTATCCAAAAGAGGCGGAATGTGTTCAGTGGGATAATCCGCTGGATCTGTAGTAGGTGAGTCCTTGTAGTAGAACTGCTTCAGGTCTTCATCTGAATACATGTTGATCAGGGCAGGGATTCCTCCGTCCGTAGCGCAGGTCCCCAGGGCAATGAGAATCTGGCACTTCTTGCGCATCTCAAGGAGTACTTCTTTATGCTCCTCGTTGCGCACACCACCGGACACTATGCCCACCACAGCTTCGGGAATGCTCAATTCTTTCTCTTCACCGGTTTGACCGAAGTACTTCTTATCTATCAACACCGGTATATGAACAAAGTCCAGGTTATTGACCAGCAGGTCCACCAGGACGTCTCCAACATTCAAAATAGCGATCTCACACCCGGCACAGGCATTCAACCACTCTTCGGCTACTGTTACCTTGGTCATATAAGCACCTCCATTAGGTGCGGGAGCGACCCGCTCCCGCTGCCATTAGGCGTTGACAGCCTCTTTCGGGGCTTTTACGGGATTGGGGCCAAGTGACCTGATTTTTTCAGTAAATTCAGTCACGACTTTGGCAAACCTCGGGGCTTCTGCAGAAGAAACCCAGTCGAGCTTAAACCTCTCAGGATCAATTCCCAAATCTTCCAATACCAGCTTAATGGCTTGAGCCCTGGCAAATGCTTTGTGATTACCATCCAGGTAATGACATTCACCAAGGTGTCAGCCAAGCACAAGGACGCCGTCAGCGCCCTTTTCCAGTGCCTCAACAACCAAATTGGGATGAACCATCCCGGAACACATTACTCTGATTGCGCGCATATTAGTCGGATACTGCAGGCGAGAAACGCCGGCCAAGTCAGCTCCGGCATATGCGCACCAATTACAGAGAAATCCGACAATGACGGGTTCGTATTTTTCAGCCATCGAAATTTCTCCTTATACTTTAAACATTTTCCAAAGCCACATACAACTGGGCCTTGAGTTGTTCGTTGGTGAAGCCATGCACATAGACACCCTGTTTGGGGCAGGTCGCCTCGCATATTCCACACCCTTTGCACAGGGCCTTATTGGTTTCGATCTTCTTGTGAGCCACACCGTCCTCTTCATAGCCTGTCAAGGTGATGGCGCCGTAGGGACATGTGTCCACGCATATGGCGCAGCCGTCACAATTTTCAGTGGCATAGGACTTGATGGAATCCAGCGGCATGACCGCCCTTGAAAGGATAGTGGTGGCTCTGGAAACAGCGGCCTGAGCCTGGGCAATGGCCTCATCAATGGGCTTGGGATAGTGACAAAGTCCAGCCAGAAACATCCCGTCCACGCTGAGATCTACCGGACGAAGCTTGGCATGGGCTTCCTGCAGGAACCCTTCACTATTGAGACCGCACTTGTACAGCTCAACCAAGTCTTTGTTCTGGCCAGGGACAATGGCTGAAGCCAGAACCAGGTAACCAGGCCTGATCTCAACATCCCTTTGCAGAACATGGTCTTTGACCGTGACCACGATGTCAGCACCGTCTTTGGTCACTCTGGGCTTGTTTTCAAGGCTGAACTTGATGAAAAGTACGCCTTTTTCCCTGGCTTCCCGGTACAGGTCTTCCCGTGCACCATAAGTTCTAATATCACGGTAAAGCACGAATACCGGCATCTTGGGGTTGGCCTTTTTCAGTTCAATGGCTGAATGCATGGTATGGGTACAGCAGACCCGGCTGCAGTATGGTCTTTCCGGCTCCCTTGATCCCACACACTGAATAAATACCGCCCCTTTGGCCTTTTCCAGGGCAGGCTTGTGCTCGATGAGTTCTTTATCAAATTCAAGATGGGTAAAGACCCTTTCATCTTCACCGTAGAGATACTCGGCAGGCTTGAATTCCTTGGCCCCGGTACAGACCACGGCAATTCCATACTTTATGGCCCTTTTCTCGCCACCGATCTCCACCTCGCTCACAAAATCGCCCACTGCACCCTTACTGGTCTTGAGTTGAGCATTCTTGAAGAGCTTGATATTGGAATGGTTTTCAACCTTGGAAATCAGGTCCTCAAGGTAAGGCTTTACAGCTTCACCCCGCCAGGTGGAAGCCAAGCTCCAGGCGTTTCCACCCAGCCTGTCGGTCTTTTCCAGAAGAATGGTTTCAAAACCTTGGTCAGCCAAACCCAAGGCCGTAACCATTCCGGATATACCACCACCGATCACCAGTGCAGTCTGATTGACATTGACTGACAAGTGTTCCAGGGGAGTCAGCATGGAAGCCTTGACCACGGCCATCTTCAGCTGATCCTTGGCCTTGTCCAGAGCTTTTTCCGGCTCCTTGGAGTGGACCCAGCTGTTCTGATTACGGATGTTGGCCATCTCAAAAAGATACTCGTTCAGGCCGGCATCCTTCATGGTTTCTCTGAAAAGAGGTTCGTGAGTCCTGGGGGTGCAGGCAGCCACAACCACCCGGTTCAGGTTATGCTCGGCAATCTTCTCTTTAAGCAATACCTGAGTATCCTGAGAGCAGGAGAACAGGTTGTTGTCCACAAAGACCACATTGGGAAGGTCCTTGGCGTATTCGGCAAGCTCCTTGACATCAATGGTCCCGGCTATGTTTATCCCGCATGAACAGACGAAAACGCCCACTCTGGGTTCCTCAGCTGCAACATCCTTTTCCGCCGGGAAGGTCCTTTCTTTGGCCAGAGTTCCCCGCTTACTGCTCAGAGCGATGGATGCCGAAGCTGCTGCTGCAGAAGCATCCGTGACCGACTGAGGAATATCCTTGGGGCTCTGGAAGCACCCGCTGGCAAAGACGCCTGGAACTGAGGTGGCTGAGGGGGTGAAGCTTGAGCTGTCTGCAAATTTATATTTGTCCAGCTTTACACCAAGATTACCGGCAAGCTCCTGGACGCCCTTGCTGACCTCCAGACCCGTTGAAAGGACAAGCATGTCATAGGTATCTGTTTTTCTCTTGCCTGATTCCTCATCAAAGTACTCGACTTCGACTCCGCCTTCCTTGACTGGGCTGGCACTGTGAATCCTGCTTGGAATGAACTTGATGCCCTTTTCCTTGGCTAGTTCATAATACTTTTCAAATTCCTTGCCATGGGTACGGATATCCATGTAAAAAATAGTCTGTTCAATGTCGCCGGTGGTGTGTTCAGCAGTCACAATGGCCTGCTTAATGGCGTACATGCAGCAAACCGATGAACAATATCCATTATCGCATTTATTGATATTTCTGGATCCTACGCACTGCAGCCAGGCGATCTTCTTGGGCTCCTTCCCATCGGACGGCCTGGTCAGGTGCCCCATGCAGGGACCGTTGGATGACAGAAGCCTTTCGTATTCAAGGCCGGTTACAACATCTTTATTATCTTTATATTCATAATAATCAAAAACCGAGGGATCAAAGGACTTGAATCCAGGAGTAAGAATGACCGAACCGACATTGACCTCCTTGATCTCATCCTTGAACTCCTGATCAAAATCTATGGCCCCTGTAGGACAGTACTTTTCACAGGCCCGGCATTTTCCACCGCCCTTTTTTCCCTTGTTGCCTCCCTTGACAAAAAAGATACAGCTTTCCTGCTCAATGGCATACTTGAGGGGAACGGTCTGGCCGTATTTAATATAGGCCGACTTCCTGGGCACCAGCCCTTCGTTATACTCATCAGGCACTTTCTTGGGACACTTCTGTGCGCAAAGGTCACACGCTATGCACTTTTCCATGTCCACAATCCTGGGCCTCTGCCGAACCTTTACAGTAAAATTGCCTTCACTGCCGCTGATGTTCTCTACCTCGGCCAAAGTCAAAAGCTCGATATTCAAGTGCCGACCGCACTCGACCAGTTTTGGCGAGATAATTCACATGGAGCAGTCATTGGTGGGAAAAGTCTTGTCCAACTGAGACATGACCCCTCCAATACCGGATGACTTCTCCACAAGATAGACATAATAGCCGGCATCAGCCAAATCCAGAGCGGATTGAATGCCGGCAATACCTCCGCCGACAACCATGACTGCGCCTACTTTTTCTTGTGACATATTGACCCCCTTTGCCAAATGGTAATAAAAGGTTTGCCCTTAACTGCCCGGCCTGTTGCAGGGACCGGGACTCGCCTAAAGTACAAAGGTATTACAGTTCAAAAACCAAAAAAATAATGCAATTCACCGCACATGTTATTTATTGAATTAATAGCTCAAGTTCAAAAAAATTGCTAGTACTTATAGTTTGAAATTTGAAAAAAATGATAGCAATTTTAGAGAATTAGTAACACGTACAGTTCACATTCAAGATTCAGACTGACTAAGACAAGACAAGTCAAGACCTTTGTGAATACCTGGAAAAGCATAGTAAGCAGGGCGGGCTGTTACGGATATTGACTACCCGTTATGAATCGTGCTTTAAAAGCTTCTGCTAAACTCTGCCGGGCCAGGACACTTATCTGGCCCGGCACCTACCCGGAGGACAGGTACATTATGAGGAATCCTTTAACCTATATAACAACATTCTTCCTGCTGGCTCTTATGGGCATATCCGGTTGCACCAAGACAATCCATCCTCCTCCGGCCAAGCCCAGAGAACCGGCGGTCAGTCATCCACCAGCTCTCACCCCCCAGGTTTCAAGACCTGAACCAGCCACCCAGAGGCAGTATTCAGTCATGGGTCAGACCTACACCCCAATGAGCACCCACGAGGGCTATGCTGAAGAGGGAGTTGCCTCGTGGTACGGTCCAAAATTTCACGGTCAAAGGACTTCCAATGGAGAAATATTTAACATGTATGAGAAGACAGCTGCCCATAAACTCCTGCCCATGAATACAATTGTCAGGGTCACCAACCTGGACAATGGCAAGGAGATTGACCTCAGGATCAACGACCGTGGGCCTTTTGTGGGCAACAGAATCATCGACCTCTCTTTTGCAGCTGCCAGAGAAATCGACATGATCGGTCCGGGAACCGCCAGAGTACGGGTGGAAGCCCTTGGCGCAGTTCCCAAAGAGGAATTGACTGGAATCTTCTATGTTCAGGTGGGATCGTTTTCTTCAAAAGAAAACGCAACCAAACTCAAACAGAAAATGCAAAGTAAGGGTTATAAGGAATCAAGGCTCCAGGAATTCTTCAGGGATGACCAGAAACTCTGGCGGGTTCAGGCTGGAACTTTCACCAATGTTCTGGCTGCAGAAAAGGCCCATGACACCCTTTTGGAAGAGATTCCCGGAGCATTCATTATTGCTGATTGATATCCGCCCTGAACTTTCTGGACAGTCTGAAAACAACAACTTTCCTGCCTGGGAGGATAATGGTTTCGCTGGTCTGGGGGTTTCTCCCCTTTCTGGGCTTTTTTTCGTACGTTTCAAATTTTCCAAACCCGCTGACCAGCAAGGCGTGGTCTTTTTTTATGGCCTTTTTAACCAGAGCCAGCAGGTGCTCAACCTGATCCTTTACCTCAGATCTCTTTCGTTCGCTTTTCTCATAAATCTTATCAACCAGATGTGCCTTGGTAAGAGTGTTGATCATTTCCCTCCCCCTTTTAGTTTGGTAAAATTGCAAATAGTTGCACTGGCAACGCCGGGCAGACTGAAAAACAAGACATAATAACCGGCCATTAAGAACGACTATACTGCCGACTTAATCTTTCCGGCGATATCCTGCATCTGTTCATTGCTTTCATAGGAGCCCTGAGCCCAGAGCTTGAGTCCATCCCCCTTGTATCTGGGAATCAAATGATAATGGGCATGCATGACCAGCTGACCAGCTGATTCGAAATTATTCATCCCAAGGTTGAATCCGTCCGCGTCCAAACCCTGAAGCAAGCCATTGCCGATCCTGCGCAGGGCCTGTTGCAGCTCAGAAGCCAAGTCATCCGGGATATCCATTATATTGACCACATGCTCTTTAGGTATTACCAGGGTATGACCTTTGATCACTGGATTTATATCCAGAAAAGCCAGCACGTTGGAAGTCTCATAAACCTTGGTGCAGGGGATCTCACCCGCCACTATTCGACAAAAAATACAATCCTTCACTGCTTTGGCCTCCAAAAGATTTCGTTGCAGCTGGAAAAAATACGATGGTAGAAAATCTTTTATCTAACCTTGAATAATTTTGCAACCCCCGGATTTTTTTATTCATATGAGATCAGACCGCCTTTTGTCCATCAGATTTACCCATCCCGAACCAAAAAGGTCTGCAAGCCCTGTCTGGCCAGTCTTTCTTCCTTTTGCCGGCTGTCCTTTCAAATGTGTCTACTGCTCTCAGTACGTCCAGACCGGCCAGAGGGGCAGCTCCCCCAGCCAGACAGCACAAAGCATGAGTCGAAGAATCCTGGAGCGATTTAATAAGACCGGTCAGCCGGTATCTCTTGGTTTTTTCGGTGGGACGTTTACGGCCATGCCTCTCAAGGACATACTGGTTTTTCTTGACCAGGCCTGTTCCCTCAAAAAAGCCGGAGCTGTGAATCACATTCGATGCTCCACCAGGCCGGACTGTTTGGGCCAGGAAGTACTGGACATCCTTGAGTATTATGGCCTGGATATGCTTGAACTGGGAGTACAGAGCTTTCAGGATGACGTCCTCAGAGCCTCGGCAAGAGGATATTCATCAGACTCCGCACTTAAGGCCTGCTCGCTTGTCAAATCCCGGAAGTTTGAACTCGGAATCCAGCTCATGCCTGGTCTGCCAGGTTCCGGGCCATCCCAATATCTCAGGGATATAAAGCAAACTGCAAATATAGTTCCGGACGTCGTCCGGCTCTATCCATGCCTGGTACTGAAAGGGACCTTACTTGAGGAGATGCTGGCAAAAGGAAGGTACAGGCCATGGAGCCTGAAAAGCAGCATAGCATTGCTGTCCAGGGCATTGCTGACCCTGTGGCAGAACGGAATTCAGGTCATTCGAACCGGACTCGCCCCGGAACCTTCCCTTATAAATAGCATCCTGGCGGGTCCATGGCATCCGGCTCTGGGCTCAATTTGCAGATCTGAAGCATTAAAGACTTACATTGCCTGGAATCTGGCCAAGGCAGGTAAAAAAGTGCGGCAAGTTTATATTCCGTCAAGGTACGCCAGCGATTTCTGGGGATACAAGGGCAGAAACAGTATCTTCTATGCCCGCCAGGAGATAGCCAGATCCATGGTTACCCCTTGGAAAAAAGACTACTTTCAGATCTTCTTTGCAGACTAAAACATTTCCCGGTCCAGTCCCAGAGTCTCAACTATCCTGTCCGCGGCAGCTCTGGTGAATTCTTCCTCAGACATCCCTTCCCGGTCCTGCTGATTGAGTATCTGGACCGGCAGGTTAATGTATTCTTTTCTAGGAGTAATACCATACTCCCGGGAAAAACTGTCGGCAAAGTACATCTCCTGAAAACCGCTGAATTTAAGGGCATGAGCGGTGGCATCCAGCACTGCTGTTTCATCCTTGTCCAGAATGCCCATCTCCTTGGCCCTGATCATCCCGGCCAGGCACTCACCACCCTGGGTGCAGGCAATATGTCCGTTACGGTTGGCCAGAAGCATGCCCTCCATAATGGCCTGCTCACTGACCTGGACTACCTGAAAACTGCCCGAGCCCTGTTTTTTCTGGTACTCCTCAGCCAGGGCCCTGACCCTGGGAAAAGATACAGGATTGCCGATCATGGCTGCCTGGGCCACACTGGCCTTGACTTTGACCGGCGAAAAACTTCTTTTTTCCGGATTAGCCTGATAATATTGAAAAACCGGATCAGCATGGCTGGACTGGACTCCGAAGATCCTGGGAAGTGAATCTATAATGCCCAGGTCCATTAACTTGAGAAACCCGCCCATTATAGCGGTAATATTTCCTGCATTGCCTATGGGAACGAACAGAGATTTGCCAGACATATCCCAATCATACCACTGAGCCACTTCAAAGGCATAGCTCTCCTGGCCCAGAATCCTCCAGGCATTTTTCGAGTTGAGCAGGGCTACCCTGAAATTATCCGCCAGATACTCAACTACCTTCATGCAATCATCAAAGACCCCGGGCAACTCTATCACCCAGGCTCCACTGCCAAGAGGCTGGGAAAGCTGCTGACTGGTGACCCGGCCCTGGGGAAGAATAACCACCGACTTGATGGGAGGGCCAATGTAGGCTCCATACAGGGCAGCAGCAGCCGAAGTATCTCCTGTAGAAGCGCAGATGGTCAGGACCTGGTCCCACCCCTTTTCTCTGACCAGCTTTTTCAAATAACTGAAAGCACAGGCCATGCCCCTGTCCTTAAAAGATGCGCTGGGATTCTGACCATCATTCTTAAAGGAGAACTTCTGGCCCAGCCTGGACTGCAGATCTCTGCTGGCCGGGATCACCGGGGTATTGCCTTCACCCAGGTAGACAATGTCCTGCTGCTCCAGCACTGGGGCCATAAGCTCATAAAACCTGAATATGCCCCGCAGCTCTGGAACTTTGAGGGCTGCCCTGGCATCAAATATTTCCCGCCATTTTGAACCGGGTGTTTTTTTCAGGTCATCAAAAGAACTATTCCTCAGTAAAAAGACCCCCCTGCACTCAGGACAGGTATAATGAAGCTTTTCAATGGAAAACCTTTTACCGCATCCCAGACAGGAGTACTCGAGACTTCCCCTGTATACAGGAAAATTTTCATTTTTCATCTTTACCTCAAAACAATTCAGCGCAGATAGAAGCAGTAATGACGCCGGGCTGGAAGTGCGGCCCATAAGACTGACTTCTGCTTGGAAGACCTTAGCTGCTGATTCCCGGTCGGTTTAAATCCCGGGTTGACCTCTCCTGCCTAGGCTACAGCAATGTCTGCCAGGACCCCTGCCAGGAGTATCACCGCCACAACACCGTTCAGAGTAAAAAAAGAAACATTGAGCCTGTGCAGATTATCGGGCGAAATTATCCGGTGTTCGGCAAACAAAACACCGGACACTATCATCCAGGCTGCAAAGTAAGGCCAGGATGCACCAGCTGCTATCCCGGCCAGGCCGAAAAACAGGGCTGCGTTGAGATGGCTGAAACCCGCCAATGCAAAGGCTGTTCTCAGACCATGCCTGCCCGGTATGGAATGCAGTTTTTTTTCCTGGTCAAAACCTACATCCTGACTTGAGTATAAGATGTCAAACCCGGCCACCCAGAAGAGAACACCCAGGAAAAGCAGAAAGGGCACCAGGTTAAAACTTGGGTCATATGCTATCCATCCGGCCAGGGGAGCCAGCCCCAGCACTGAACCCAGGAAAAAATGACAGGAACTGGTAAACCGTTTTGTATAACTGTAAAAGGCTGACCAAGCCAGGGCAGGAAAAGACAGGAAAAAGCACAGGACATTCAGGAATGCACAGGAAACAATAAACAATACGGCTGTGATCCCCAGAAAAAAGTATGCGTCCTTGAGGGCTATCTCCCCCGTGACCAGGGGTCTGTTTTTGGTCCTGGAGTTTTCCCGGTCATATTCAAGATCAGCAATCCGGTTGAAGGTCATGGCAAAGGAACGGACCGCCACCATGGCCAGTGTCAGGAAAAAGAAGACTTTCCAGCCAGGCCATCCCTGGGCAGCCCAGAATGCCCCCATGTAGGCAAAGGGAAGAGCAAACACCGAGTGTTCAATCTTGATCATGGCGGCCCATTTCCTGGTCTTATCCCAGAACTTTTTTTTCATGACTGGTCCCTAATCCACTTTGACTTTTAAAAATCTTTTTTTACCTACCTTGAGAACATGGACACCAGGCTCAAAAACATGGTCCGGATCCGTTATTTTTTCACCATCATGATGGCCGACTGCATTTTGCCTGCAGAGCCTTTTGGCTTCTCCTTTAGAAGAGCAGAGTCCACTTTGGACAAGAATATCAGCAAGCCTGATCTCTTTGGATCGAGCAGAAAACTCCGGCAGATCCAGGGGAACATTGTGTCTGGAAAAGACCTGATTAAAGTTGTCCCGTTCCCGCTGGCCAGCCTCCAGACCATGGAACCGGGCTGTTATCTCCTGGGCCAGATCTTCCTTGCAGACCTTGGGGTGAAGAACGCCTGACTCCACATCTGCCCTGAGTTTCAACACCTCTGACATTTCCAGATCGGAAAGCAGCTCATAGTAACGCCACATGAGGTCGTCAGAGATGGACATAAGCTTGCCAAACATGTCTTTGGGCGACTCATCTATGCCTATATAATTTCCCAGAGACTTGCTCATCTTCTGGATACCGTCGGTTCCCTCCAGAATCGGCATGGTCAAAATGACCTGGGGCTCCTGTCCGTATTCTCTCTGCAGGACCCTGCCCATGAGCAGATTGAATTTCTGGTCGGTTCCGCCCAGCTCTACATCAGCCTGCAGAGCCACGGAATCATATCCCTGGACCAGAGGGTACAAAAATTCATGGATGGCAATGGGCCGGTTGTCCTTGTACCTCTTCTCAAAATCGTCCCGTTCCATCATTCTGGCAACTGTGTACCTGGAACACAGTTCAATAAAGTCTGCAGCCCCGAACTTGTCCATCCAGGATGAGTTAAAAGCAAGTTCGGTTTTATCAGGATCCAGAATTTTGAAGATCTGCCGCTTATAGGTTTCAGCGTTCTGCATCACCTGCTCACGGGTCAATTTCTTTCTTGTTTCGGATTTACCTGAAGGATCACCGATCATTCCGGTAAAATCGCCGATCAGAAAAACGATCTTGTGCCCCAGGTCCTGAAAATGTTTAAGCTTTTGAATCAGGACGGTATGTCCCAGATGAAGATCCGGGGCAGTAGGGTCAAAGCCGGCCTTGACCCTGAGTGGTGTCTTTTTTTGCAGCTTGTGGGCCAATTCCTGCTCATCTATGATCTCAGCGCTTCCCCGCCTGATGAGCTCCAGTGATTTATTAAGATCAGATCCCATTTTTACAGTATTTCCTTGACATTGACTATTTAGCGTATCCCACGGCCCGTTTTTCCCTGATCACCGTGACCTTGATCTGTCCTGGGTAGGTCATGTTCTCTTCGATCTTTCTGGCTATATCCTTACAAAGAAGATGGGTCTTGTCGTCATCCACCTGGTCGCAGTCCACCATCACCCGCACTTCCCGTCCGGCCTGGATGGCAAAAGACCTGTTTACCCCGTCAAAACCCGTGGCGATCTTCTCCAGGTCCTCAAGTCTGTTGACGTAATTCTCCAAAAGCTCCTTTCTGGCTCCAGGTCTTGCACCGGATAATCCATCCGCTGCCTGGACCAGAACCGCCAGTATGGAGGACGGCTGAACATCCTCATGATGGGCTGCAATGGCATGGACTATTTCTTTTGATTCACTGTATTTTTTAGCCAAATCAGCCCCAATCACAGCATGGGGACCTTCTACTTCATGGTCCACAGCCTTACCTAGATCATGAAGCAGCCCTGCCCGCTTGGCCTTTTTCTGGTCAATGCCCAGTTCAGCCGCCATTATCCCACAGAGAAAGGCCACTTCAATGGAATGCTGCAGGACATTCTGGGAAAAGCTGGTCCGATAATGCAGATGCCCCAGCAGGCGGATCAGTTCCGGATGGATGCCGTGGACCCCCACATCAAAGGTTGACTGTTCCCCGATGTCACGCAACTTCACGTCCATTTCCTGCTTGACTTTTTCTACAATATCTTCAATCCGGGCTGGGTGAATTCGTCCGTCACTGATCAGACGTTCCAGGGATTGTTTGGCTACTTCCCTGCGAAGAGGACTGAAGGCCGACAGGACAACTGTCTCAGGGGTGTCATCAATAATCAGGTCTACGCCTGTGGCAGCCTCAATAGCCCTGATATTTCTTCCTTCTCTGCCTATTATTCTGCCCTTCATATCTTCACTGGGCAATTCCACTGTAGAAACAGTATGCTCTGACACATAGTCTCCGGCATATCTCTGAATGGCCAGTGCCAGGATCTCCTTGGACTTTTTAGAGGCTGCTTCCTGGGCCTCCATTTCAATCTGGCGAATCATCTTTGCAGCCTCATGCCTAGTCCGGCTCTCAATATCCGCAACCAGCCTGGCCTTGGCCTCTTCTCTGGTCAACCCAGAAATCTCCTCTAACTTTGAAGTCTCTTTTTCAATTATGGTCTTTAGCTGCTGTTCCTTGTCTTCCAGGGCCCTTTCCTGCTTGGCCACCCTGTTTTCCCAGGATACGACCTCGCTCTCCTTCTGAGCCACTTTTTCCAGCTTTCTCTCCAGGCGTTCCTCTTTTTCCTGCAGCCTCTGCTCTTGCCTTTTCAGCTCTTTTTCCCTTTCTCTGGCCTCTCTTTCCAACTCTTTCTTCTGTTTGAAGATTTCGTCCTTGGCCTGAAGCAGAAGCTCTTTTTTCTGAGCAGCTGCTTCTTTTCTGGCCTCTTCCAGTATTTTGCTGGCCAGTTCCTGGTTATCGCGCAACTCTTTGTTGATGAAATATTTCTGCGCTGCAAATCCAATGACGGCTCCAACGCCAATGGCGATAAAGGCGGTTATGACAACGGCGCTCCACATGGCAGTTTCTCCTTAATTATATGTTATTTTCCCTTGCACATGACAAATCATAGTACAGCATGACCGCCATGGGAAATTGAGGCACTGATAATCAGCATGCAAAAGGTCTTTGAATCCTTGAACCTGATGGGAGAGGAGGGCCTTGAGGATTACCTTGAATCCGGAAAAGGAAACTGATGAGACCCGGCTGGTCTGAGTTGAGACGGGTGAAAGTTCCCCAGCAGGCCGTGTGGGAACTTATTTTGAACCTCGTAATTATAGGTGGGCGCCAAAGCAGTCCCTTCAGGCTCCCCTGGGGTAACCAGGGTATGCACACCAGGACCGCGCAACGGCTCCCATGAGGTTAGTGTTGGCTCAAAATAAATTGCCTTCATCACGAACCTGCCAGGAATTATCTTGATAAACATCTCTGTCTTTATCACTTTTTGGTCTCAAGCCGGTCAATTTTCCGTAGTTGTTCATCAACTTTGGCCTGCAACTCGGCAAGCCTCTGGTCGGAATGCAGATAATCATCGGCTAGGCTGAGGGCCAGAAAGACCAGAAGCCGTTCTTTGCTCAGCTTACTTCCTCTTTTTTCAAGCTCGGCAAAACGCTCCTCCAGCAATTTGCTCGCCTGTTCAACCCTTTCAGGTCCGGCATCAGTCCTGAAAGTTAAATCAAGCCCCAAAATATTTATATTATATCCAGGCATTAAGATGCTGTTTCATCGTCGATCTTTTGCAACAGATCGTTAACTTTCCCCAAAACCAGGTTGTTTTTATGACGTTCGCTCTCCAAATCCTTTTTAAGAACCAGGTTTTCCTGTTCAAGCTTATGCTTGATTTCCAGCAAATCGTCAATTTTAAGGGATAGCTGTTCTATTGCGTCCATTATTTTTACTTCTAATTTTAATCTAATTTTTTTTCAAGGGATTTTTCCCAGGAAGGTTTTTCTGCCTTGTTCTTGCCACAGCCAATGACTCTTCCGGCACGTCCATGGTAATAGTTGACCCCGCACCGATCAGGCTCCCCTGCTTGAGCTTCACCGGAGCTACCAGGGCTGAATTGCTGCCGATGAATACTCCGTCTTCAATAATGGTCTTATGCTTTTTCCTGCCATCATAGTTACATGTGATGGTACCGGCACCCACGTTGACCTTGTTGCCCATCAAGGTATCACCTATGTATGACAGGTGACTGGCCTTACTGCCCTGCCCCACCCGGGAATTTTTGATTTCCACAAAATTTCCAATTCTGCTTTCACGCTCAAGAACCGTTCCTGGCCGGAGCCTTGAAAACGGGCCAACTACTGCATCATTAGAAATATCAGAATTCTCGATATGCGAAAATGATAACACTTTACATCCTGACAGCCTGCTGCTCCTGATTACACAGTGCGAGTCTATTACTGTGCCCTGGCCAATGTATGATTTGCCGTAGATCTCGCATGGTCCGGTTATATCCACTCCAGCTTCCAATTCCACTTCAGGCCCTATCCTGACCTGCTGGCGGTTCCTGATGATTACCCCTTTATCTATAAGATGATCGATCCTCTTTCTGACCAGGAACTCCTCCTGAACCACTAGCTGCCCTGGAGTATTAATGCCAAGCAACTCCGGGCAGTTCCCGGCCGCAACCCCCACTATCTTCATATTATATGCAGCCCCAAGAGAAATGAGCTGGGTAATATAGAGTTCTCCCTGCTTGTTATTCCGGTCCAGATTAAACAGAATGTCTTCCAGGGCCTCGACCCGGAACATATAAATCCCTGAATTAACTTCACCGGTGCATGGACCATGCAGTTCAGGCCTGTAATCCTTGGCCTCCACAACTGCACATATTCTTCCTGCCCCGTCCCTGACCAGACGGCCATAGTCGGATGAATCATCCAGATTCAGGGTTAGCAGTGCTATATCGGCATTTTCCGAAGATACTGCGGATATGAGCATCTCCAGCTGCACCTGACTGACCAGAGGAGTATCGCCGTTGGCGACCAAAAGCCACTTTGAGCCGGAAGCTCTGATTCGCTCCCATGCAATTTGCAGGGCATGTCCAGTACCTTGTTGATACTCCTGAAAAACAAAGTTTTCTTCTTCCCTGGGAAAGGCCTCAGCCAGATGTTCCCGTCCGTGGCCGACCACCAGGAATTTATTTTTGAATTTCACTCTTTCTAAAGTGCTAAGGAGGTACCAGAGCATAGGCTTGCCCAGCAACTCATGCAGGACCTTGGGCAGCTCCGATCTCATTCGGGTTCCCTTGCCTGCAGCTAGAACAAGGGCGCAGGTGTTCCCAACAATGGACTTATGCATCTTCTTCCTTGGTTTGACTAAAAAATAATTTAATCTCCAGGTCCTGTCTACATAAAAAAAGCCCCGCGTTGGCGGGGCTTTTTTTAGATCTAAACCATTTTCAATTACATGGAGCAGGTTCCGGCACTTACTGCGCTTTCCCTGCATTTCATTCTGTGCATGGCTCTAGCCATTGCCGCCTTGGCCTTGGCATAGTCAACCTGATCTTTTTGCTGACTGACCCTCTGCTCTGCCTTTTCTCTGGCCTTTCTGGCCCTTTCCACACTGATCTCATCCGCTTTTTCCGCAACCTCGGCCAGGACAGTCACTTTAGTAGGAGTGACCTCGGCAAACCCACCGGAAATAAATACAAAATATTTTTTCCCGTTTTGCTTATAAAACAAGCTGCCTATACCTAAGGCGGAAAGAAAGGGGATGTGGCTGGGCATTACCCCAAACTCACCCTGTACCCCGGGTGCGCCAACATACTCAACATCTTCGCTGAGCAGATTACGGTCCGGAGTTACAATTTCCAGCTTAATCAAATTAGCCATAATTTCACCTTATAGCTTGAGTATTAATCTTTTTTGGCATTCTCAAGAACTTCGTCTATTCCGCCTACCATATAAAACGCTCCTTCCGGTACGTCGTCGTGCTTGCCTTCGATTACTTCCTTGAATCCGCGAATTGTGTCTTCAAGCTTTACATAACGTCCCGGCTTTCCTGTAAACTGCTCGGCCACGTGGAAGGGCTGAGACAGAAAACGCTGAATCTTTCTGGCCCTGGATACGGTGATCTTGTCCTCGTCTGAAAGCTCGTCCATACCCAGAATGGCGATGATGTCCTGAAGATCCTTGTACTTCTGAAGGATCATCTGAACTTCACGGGCTACCATATAGTGATCCTCCCCCAGAATATTGGGGTCGAGAATCCTGGATGTGGAGTCAAGGGGATCAACCGCAGGGTATATTCCAAGCTCTGCAATCTGACGGGATAAAACAATGGTTCCGTCCAGATGCGAGAAGGTGGTGGCAGGAGCAGGGTCGGTCAAGTCATCAGCAGGCACGTAAACAGCCTGGACCGATGTGATGGAGCCCTTGGTGGTTGATGTGATTCTTTCCTGCAGCGCGCCAAGGTCTGTTCCCAGAGTGGGCTGATATCCAACAGCTGACGGCATCCGCCCCAGAAGCGCGGAAACTTCTGATCCGGCCTGGGTGAAACGGAAGATATTGTCGATGAAGAGCAGAACGTCCTGGTTTTCCTCATCCCGGAAGTACTCTGCGCAAGTCAGAGCAGTAAGGCCAACTCTGGCCCGGGCTCCTGGAGGCTCGTTCATCTGACCGTAAATAAGAGCGGCCTTGTCAATAACTCCTGCGTCAATCATTTCATGGTAAAGGTCGTTACCCTCACGAGTCCTTTCGCCAACACCGGCGAACACGGAAATACCGCCGTGTTCCTTTCCGATATTGTTGATCATTTCCATAAGAACAACTGTCTTTCCAACACCGGCACCGCCAAACATGCCCATTTTTCCGCCCTTGGGAAAGGGAACCAGCAGGTCAATAACTTTTACGCCGGTTTCCAAAAGCTCAATCTTGGTGCTCTGCTCAACAAAAGAAGGTGCAGGCCGGTGAATGGGATAGTACTTGTCCGCTTTAACAGGACCTTTCTGATCAACAGGCTTGCCGACAACATTAAGGATTCTTCCCAGAGAGGGCTTTCCAACGGGAACAGAAATGGCCTGACCAGTGTCTTTACCTTCCATGCCCCTGACCAGACCATCGGTGGAATCCATTGATATGCAGCGAACTACATTGTTCCCCAGATGCTGGGCTACTTCAACCACCAGATTGTCCTTTTCATCGGAAATGGTCGGGTTGGAGATGGTGACGGCATTAAAAATGTTGGGAAGTTTACCTTCCGGAAATTCAAGGTCAACAACAGGTCCGATGACCTGAACGATTTTTCCTGTGTTCTGTGCACTCATGTTTTATCGCCCCCTATTATCCTTGTTTCAGTGCTTCTGCACCGCCTACTATATCCATTAGTTCAGTAGTGATTGTTGCCTGTCTGGCCTTGTTGTAAACTAGGGTCAATTGTCCGACCAGGTCGTCGCAGTTCTTTGTAGCATTATCCATAGCTGTCATCCTGGCTGCGTGCTCACTGGCAGAGGTATCAAGCATTCCCCTGTACATCTGCACTTTGACATACCTGGGCAAGAGCTCAGTTAACAGCCCTTCTATGGAAGGCTCGAAGATGTACTCGCCGGAACCGCCGGGCTGGGCCTCTGTCTGTTCTTGTTCAACAGGAAGGACCTGGCTGGCTATGGGTAGCTGCTTGACCATGGATTCAAACTGCCCGAAAACGATCTGGACCTCGTCAAGTTCACCCTCTAAATATTTGTCAATGACCATGGTGCCCGTTTCATTGGCAAGCTGAAAGTCAAAGGTGTTCATGACGTCCGGATAGCTTTTCAGAATTTCAAAACCGCGCTTGCTGATAAAGTCCCGTCCTTTTTTGCCTATGCAAACAAACTTGACCTCTTTGCCCTCCTCCTTCTTTTTATTAGCCAGCTTAAAAGCCGTCTGACAGAGATTTACATTAAAGCTGCCGCAAAGGCCCTTGTCCGAGGTGACCAGAATGATCCCCACAGCCTTAATCTCCTCTCTTTTCTCAAGAAGTGGATGCACACCCGAGTCCACCCTGGAAGCCAGGTCAGAAAGGACTTCGGTATATTTTTCTGCATAGGGACGGAAGCGCTCGATTCGTTGCTGAGCATTGCGCAATTTGGCCGAGGCCACCATGTTCATGGCCTTGGTTATCTGCTTGGTCTTTTTGACCGCGCCGATTTTTCTTTGTATGTCCCTTAATGATGCCATTTAACTCTCCCGTTAGGCCTTAAAAGTCTTTTTAAATTCATCAATGGCGGCTGCAATCTTGCTGTCCAGATCACTGTCCAGATCTTGCTTTTCCTTGATTTCCTTGAGAATTTCAGACTTCTGGCTGCGCATGAACTCAAGAATTTCAGACTCAAATTTGGCTACGGCATCCACTGGGATGTCATCAAGATAACCCTTGGTTCCGCAATAAAGGGAAATAACCTGTTCTTCTGCGCTCATGGGCTGGTACTGAGGCTGTTTCAAAAGCTCAACCAGACGCTCACCGCGGGTCAGACGCCGCTGAGTACCTTTGTCCAGGTCCGAGCCAAACTGGGCGAATGCGGCAAGTTCACGATACTGGGCCAGATCAAGACGCAGGGTCCCTGCAACTTTTTTCATGGCCTTAATCTGGGCTGCCCCACCAACTCTGGATACTGAGAGGCCGACGTTGATGGCCGGGCGCACACCAGCGTAAAAGAGGTTGGGCTCAAGGTAAACCTGGCCGTCGGTAATGGAAATAACGTTGGTCGGGATGTAAGCGGAAACGTCACCGGCCTGAGTCTCAATGATAGGCAGAGCTGTCAGTGAACCCGCACCCTGATCATCGCTCATCTTGGCTGCACGTTCAAGCAGTCTGGAATGAAGATAGAAAACGTCTCCAGGAAAGGCCTCACGTCCCGGGGGGCGCCTCAGGAGCAGGGACATCTGCCTGTAAGAAACGGCCTGCTTGGAAAGATCATCATAAATGATCAGGGCGTGCTTACCGCTGTCACGGTAGTATTCGCCCATGGTGCAGCCTGAATAGGCAGCAATGAACTGCAAAGATGCCGGATCAGAAGCAGTAGCTGAAACAACGGTGGTGTATTCCATGGCTCCATGCTGCTTAAGTACGTCAACAACCTGGGCAACAGTAGACTTTTTCTGACCTACGGCCACATATATGCAATGAACATCGCTTTCTTTCTGAGCAAGGATGGCATCAACGCAGATGGCGGTCTTGCCCACCTGCCGGTCACCGATAATCAGTTCACGCTGGCCCCGTCCGATGGGTGTCATGGCGTCAACAGCCTTAAGACCGGTATACATGGGCTCGTGAACCGACTTTCTCTCAACAATACCTGGAGCCTTGATTTCAACCAGCCTGGTCTCGGAACCCTGGATCGGACCCTGTCCATCCAGAGGCCTTCCTAGAGGATCGATTACCCGTCCGCGGACTCCCTCACCCACTGGCACCTGGACGATCTTACCGGTCCTTTTTACCAGGTCTCCTTCCTTAATCTCTGTATCTTCACCAAGAAGGGCGCAGCCGACGCTGTCTTCTTCAAGGTTGAGCACCATCCCCATTACCCCGCCGGGGAATTCCAGGAGTTCCATGGCCATTACGTTTTCAACGCCGTAAACACGGGCAATACCGTCACCTACCGACAGCACCACACCGGTTTCACTCATCTCAACGCGTTTTTCGTAATTCTTGATCTGACCCTCAATGATCTGGCTGATTTCTTCTGCTTTTATCTGCATAGCCCTACTCACCCCTCTTTATGTTTTCTTTGAGAATTTGAAGTTGCGCCCTGATACTGGCATCCAAAACCTTATCACCAACCTTCAGCATGAGACCGCCAATGATGTCCTGGTCTACGTTGTAGTCCATGACGACTTTCCGGCCCGACTGCTTTTCCAGCTTTCCGGCAATTTCCTGCTTCATATTGTCAGCCAGCTTGACGGCTGTGACAATCTCACCCCTGACAATACCCTCGAATTCATCAAGAAGCTTGGAATAATAGACCTGAATCTCTGGTAGACAATCCAGCCTGCCCTTATCAGCCAGCAGGTAACAAAAGTTACTAATCACTGGTCCGGGTTTGAGCTTGGCCAGAATCTGTTTCAGGATCCCCTTCTTTTCAGCAACCGTAAAGATGGGATTCCTGAATACCCTGACCAGCTCGGGCGTGCCTTCCAGTGCACTGATGATCTTTGCCAGATCCTCCCCATAAGCCTTCAGCTCCTTATCCCCTTGCTTCTGGCCAAGGGCGAACAGAGCCCGGGCATACCTTCGGGCAACAATATTTCCTATCAATTTAGCACCACCCTTGTTAGACTATCGTTGATCAAAGCTTTATGGTCCTCGGCCTTCAACTTCTTCTTGATCATGGCTTCAGCAGCCTGAGTCACGCTTTCGGCAAGTTCCGTCCTGATTTCATCAAGGGCCAGTTTTGCCTCCTGCTCAGCACTGACCTTGGCCTGCTGTTTGATCATCACAGCAGCCGACTCAGCCTTGGCAATAATTTCGGCCTTGAGGGCGTCACCCTGGGCCTTGGCCTGGGCAAGAATCGCCTGTTTTTCATTCTCAAGGTCGGCAATGCTCTGCTCCACTTCAGCCAGTTTTTGTTCTGCCTGCTTGCGCCTGGCATCAAGATCGCTGAGCTCTGTCTCAATTTCCTTGCTCCGACCAGGGAAAAACGTGAACAGTTTTTTACCGCCGGCATAGTAGAGGATGGCCAGGAATATTACAAAGTTGATCACCCTCCAGGCCTGATTCTTGAGATCCGGATGCATCCCAATGGGGTCAACCATGGTAAAAATTCCAGCGGCAACCAGCAGGAGCGCCAAAATAAGCGGCACGGTCTTGTTTCCTTTCAACACACAGCCCTCCTTAAAGAAATATTTATGATTATGCCTTGCTCAGAATCTTGTCCGTTGCCTTGGCAGCAAACTTCTCAACTTCCTTCTTCAGAATCGAAATTGCAGACTGCTTGTCTTTGGACACCCCTTCCCTGGCGCTTTTGACAATGCCTCCGGCTTCTTCTGAAGCAGCATCTATTATCTTCCTTTCCTCATGATAACCTGCTTCTTTGAACTCGGACCTGATCTCCTGGGCCTGGACCCTTGCCTTGTCCAGCTCCAGTCTGTAAGCCTGCATCTTATCCTGGGAAGACTTGGTGAATTCCTCAATCTCATCGACCTTTTGGGACATGATTTCAGCCCGCTTCTTCAGCATTCCGCGGATGGGCTTGTACAAAATCAGGTT
Source organism: Desulfonatronovibrio hydrogenovorans DSM 9292 (assembly GCF_000686525.1). NCBI lineage: Bacteria > Pseudomonadati > Thermodesulfobacteriota > Desulfovibrionia > Desulfovibrionales > Desulfonatronovibrionaceae > Desulfonatronovibrio > Desulfonatronovibrio hydrogenovorans. The sequence goes on along the minus strand of NZ_JMKT01000008.1, from coordinate 511,956 downwards.
CAGCAGCAACAGGATGATCAGAAAATTAACAAGTTGAATAAAAAAAGTGACATTAATATCAATCATGGCGCCTCCCGAGAGAATGTGAAATTTTGTTCAAAGTTGCGGTTTGATGGTTAAGGACACTGAGCATTTAGCCAATTTAAGAGTTTGTGTCAAAACCTTTTTACCATTTTTTACCAGAACCAAACATGACGAAACCTGGTTTGTTAATGTTTTCACATTGTTTGACTGGCTAAGTTTTTATGGATTTATCGGACCATGACCCCTCAGCATAACGTTGTTACTCAACTTCTGGCGTTTCCGGACTCATATTGATCTCTCCCTTGACCACAGCACCCTCCTCCACCACCAGAGTCGGAGTTGTAATTTTGCCACTGATATTGGCCTGCTTATAAAGGACAACCTTGGCCTGGGCCTTGAGATCACCCTCAAGGGCTCCGCTGAGAACCAGCTGTCCAACATTAATAGTGCCCCTGACATGGGCTTCATTGCCCACTATCAGGGTCCCGTCCGATTCAATTTCACCTTCAAACTCGCCATCGATGCGCACAGTCCCCTTGAAAACTAATTTTCCCTGATAAGTGGTACCCATGCCCATGAATGCGTTTATTTCATCTTTAGCCATTTTCTCTCCTTTTGATTTTAACAGTCTTTCAAATAGACTAGACATGTCCATCATCCTTTGAACATGAATCTGCGCATGGACACGTTCAGCACCAGCCCGATCATGATAAAGTTTACAAGCAGCGAGGTTCCACCGTAACTGATGAATGGAAGCGGAATACCCACGACCGGCATCAACCCAAGAACCATGCCCATGTTGATGAGGATCTGCCAGAAAAAGTAAAAAAATACTCCTACGCAGAGCAACGAGCCAAACCTGTCCTTGGCCTCCCTGGAACAAATGAATATCTGGTATAAAAACAGACAGAAAAGAAATAAAAGAATTATTGCCCCGAAAAATCCCCACTCTTCACCAAATACAGAGAAGGCAAAATCTGTATGTTTTTCAGGCAGAAATCGCAACTGGCTCTGGGTACCCTCCATGAAACCCTTTCCCCAGAATCCCCCGGATCCGATTGCTATCTGGGATTGTATGACATGATAGCCCGACCCCAGGGGGTCCTGACCCGGATTCAAAAAAGTCAGCAGCCTGGTCTTCTGGTAATCCTTCAAAAAAAACCAGCCCGCAGGCAGAAGTAGCGGTACTGTCACAACAAGACCTTTGAATACATTTTTCCTGATGCCATGATAAATAACCATACCGGCAACCAGAAAAACCAGAAGAAGAGCCGAACCCAGATCCGGCTGCCTGGCAATAAGAAAAGCTGGGACCAGAGCCACCAAAAGGGTTTTAAGCAAATCTTTGAGTCCAAGTGGAGGAGCGATTTTGGCCAGGAAAGCCGCAGCCATAAGCAGAACTCCTATTTTGGCGACCTCACTGGGCTGAAAACTGAAGAAGCCCAGATCCAGCCATCTCTGGGCACCATAAATAGACTTGCCCCAGAAAATTACAGCCACTAGAAAAACCAGAGACAGTCCGTACACTGTCCAGGATCCGGTTTTAAGGTGTCTGTAATCAAAGGCCATAACCACGATCATGGCTGTCAGGCTAATCCCGCCCCAGATGATCTGCCTGTTGTAAAACGAGGTCAAAGCTGTGCCATCACCTACTCTGAAGGCGCTGGCCGAATAAAGGTTCAGCACCCCGGCTGAAAATAACAGAAAAATCACCGCCAGCATGGGCCAGTTGATATAAAGAAAAAGCTGCCGATCAATCATAAAAAGTATTACTGTTCCCTTGAGACGTATCTGGATCAAAATCCATTCAGACCGGATAAGACTTCAGGGGCACTTGAAAAGCTTGATGAATTATTATCTGCAATCACTGCCCTTTTTCCTGGGTTTCGTCAAAGATATAGTCGATCATTCCCCTGACCACCGGACCAGCTGCTGCGCTGCCCGAGCCTCCATGCTCCACCAGGGCCACAATGGCGTATTTTTGATCACCAGCATGGGCGAAACCGGCCATCCAACCATGGTGTCTGAGCCAGTATTCAACTGCCTCGACATCGTCCTCCATGTGTTCGGGCAAAAGCCTGACCACCTGGGCTGTGCCTGTTTTTCCTCCAACCACAACTCCGGGCTTGCGCAGTCTCCTGGCAGTACCCCTTTCTCCTTCAACGGTCTCGATCATTGTTTGATAAACAAAATCCCTTGCTGCCTTGCTCCAGGGCAGAGGCAAAGGGTCAACTTGATCTTCTCCCAAAAGAAGTGAAGGCTTATAGAGATGCCCGTCATTGATCAGGGCCGCCACAAATCTGGCAGTCTGCAAGGGAGTGACCAGGGTGAAGCCCTGGCCAATGGAAAGATTGAGGTTGTCTCCACCACGCCATCCTTCATTGAAACGCTGCCTCTTCCACTCCCTGGTGGGAATCAAGCCAGCCCTTTCGTGGGGCAGGTCTATGCCGGTCAAGCGTCCAAATCCGCTTTTAATGGCGAATTCACTTATCCTGTCCACACCCAGCCTGTCTCCCAGCTGATAATAGTAAACGTCACAGGACTCAACCAGGGACTTGGTCATATCAACCCAGCCATGACCCTTCCAGCACCTGAAGACTCTATTGCCCAGCCTGAAGGAACCAGGACAGAAAACCCTGTCCGACTCCCGAATGTCCGGATCCATATGGGCCATGCCCGCCATTACCAGCTTGAATACCGATCCGGGAGGGTAGGTGCTCTGAATACTTCTGTTCTGCAGCGGGTGGTGGGGATTGTTCAAAAGCTCCTGCCAGCGGGCGTGGGACAACCCAAATACAAACTTGTTGTTGTCATAGCCGGGAGCACTGACCATGGCCAGGATCTGTCCTGTGTCAGCCTCAAGGACCACCACAGACCCGGACCTGCCCTGCATAAGCTCGTAAGCTTTGCTTTGCATACCCAGGTCGATGCTGAGCTGAACATTTTGGCCGGACTGAGGCTTAACAAGGACTTCCTGGTGCAACACCCTGCCAGAAGCGTCTACCTCCATCCGCCTTAGCCCTCTGCTGCCTCTTAAAATTCTTTCCAGGGTGAACTCCAGGCCCTGCTTGCCAACGTTATCGCCCAGCCTGAGATCAGGATCAGCCTTGAGCTCCTCTTCGTTGGCCCTTGCCACGTAACCCAGGACATGGGAAAGAATTTCACCCTGAAGATATTTCCTTCTGGGCTGAACAACAACCTTGACCCCTGGCCAGTGAGGAGCCTCAGTTTCCACCCTGGTCAATGTATCAAAGGTAAGGTTGGAAACTATGATCTGGTTCTCAAAGGACCTGACCATGCTTCGCCCTCTTTGAAACTCTCCATGAATCTCTTCAGACGGGATGCCTGTCCATTTGCTGATCTGATCAAGGGTAGACGGAATATCCGGACAATCCTCACGAATCAGTGCCAGGCTGTAGGAAGGTTCGTTTACGGCCAGCAGCTCTCCGTTTCTGTCCAGAAAAAGCCCCCTGGGGGCATAGATGGGCTGCCTGCGCTGCAGGTTATCTTGCGCCTTTTGGGAAAAGTATTCACCCCGGTAAACCTGAAGGTACCAGAGTCTGATCGAAAAAACGCAGAACAGAGAAACAATAAGAAACAGCAGAAAATACGGGCCGAATCTTTCATGAAAATGACTATTTCCCTTGAACAGACTCATTGACAAAATACTTTTTGCATAAATTATAAGTTAGACACCAAAGGCAGAAATATACGCCCCATTGAATCGCCATGCCCTGCAAGCTGTACTGCCCTGTCAGGGACAGATCCTGGAGTGAAGCCATCACCGTGACTATCCACGGCTTGTAAATTGACAGGAATAAAAAAAGAAATAATGAAAACAAGATATTGCTGACTTCAAAAAAAGCCCCGCCTGTAAAAAAGAAGATCAGCAAGCCTGAATAAAAAAGAATGGCTGTACCAAAAGCCAGGTCACCGGCACCCTCCTGAATGAGCATCCAGAACAGTCCTGCCCAGAAAGCATAACTGAAAAAGCCCAGCTGCAGAAGCACAACCAAAGCTGGAGTCAAAAAATCCACCGAGGGAAGGGCAAATTGTCCCCAGACACCCAGAACAGTGTATATAAGCAGAAAAAAAGCCTTTTTCAATTTAGGCTATTCCTCGAAGCCCAGCTTTTCAATTTTGAGAAAGGAATTATTCTCCAGAATCATGACCTCTTCCTTGGTTCTGAAATCTGCAAGGGGTTCTGCCTCCACCAGCAGGAACAGGGATATTTCGGAACGAAGTATTCCGCTGACTCTGGCCACAGGAAGGCCTTTAGGATAAATACCGGCCAGGCCGGAAGTCACCAGCAGTTCGCCACTTTGCAGGGGGGAATTCAGATGCACGTATTGAACTGAAAAAGGCTTGCTGTAGCCCTGTCCGGCAAGGATTCCAGGCACCCTGGTTTCAGAACTTATCACTGGAATCCGACTGTTGGGATCCGATGTGAGTAGGACTGTAGAAAAATTCAGTCCGGTTTTAAAGGTCCGGCCAACAACGCTGTCTGGAGTAACCACGGGCAGATTGGGAGTGACACCCTGAAACTTGCCTTTATCAATGACGATGGAGTTAAGGGCTCCTAATGGGCCGAAATCATGAGCCACAACTCTAGCCCCTTGTCCATTCCAGCGGGGTGGAGGAGAAAAGTCCAGCAACCGCTCCAGACGGTCAGCCTGGGCAGACCGCTCATTCAACTCGGTTACTCTGGCCTGGAGATCTTCCACCTGCTGCCTCAGGGTCTGGTTTTCTGTATGTACCTCCATCAGCTGTACGTACCTGTCCCAGAAATCCCTGACACCTGAATGAATCAGCTTACCAGGCTTAACAGTCCAGCCCACAAACTCAAGCCCGGTTGAAGTGGCCAGTTGATCCAGGAAATGGGTTCGGGAATTCCAGGTATAGAGGCTCAGATAGAAAACAATAAAGATGAAAAAAAGCCCCAGAATTTTCTTGGGAGTCACTTCAAGGCTAATCTATTGTTACCTCCTTAAGAACATCCAGACTGTCCAGGACCTTGCCGGATCCTATCACAACCGTGGACAGGGGGTCGTCGACAACGGTGATGGGCAGTGAAGTCTCATCCCTGAGCAACTGGTCCAGCCCCTTTAAAAGGGCTCCGCCTCCGGTCAGCACAATTCCTCTGTCAACAATGTCAGCAGCCAGCTCCGGCGGGGTCTGCTCTAGAGCAACCCTGACACCCTGAACAATACTGTCCACCTGTTCGGAAATGGCCTTGCGGACCTCCTCGGAAGTAATGGTGATATTCTGAGGTATGCCTGACACCAGGTCCCGTCCCTTGACTACCATCTCCTGCTCCTCTTCCATTGGATAGGCTGAAGCAATAGTGGTCTTGATGAGTTCGGCACTGCCTTCTCCAATGAGCATGTTGTACTTGCGCTTGACATGGTGGCGGATGGCGTCATCCATCTTATCTCCTCCTACCCGGACCGAACGGCTGTAGACAATCCCGGACAGGGAAATCACAGCAACTTCAGTGGTTCCGCCCCCAATGTCCACCACCATGTTTGATGTGGGCTCGGTAATGGGCAGATTGGCACCAATAGCCGCTGCCATCGGTTCTTCAATAAGGTAGACCTCTCTAGCTCCGGCACTCTGGGCAGACTCCTTGACCGCTCTTTTTTCAACCTGGGTAATACCGGTGGGAACACAGATAATAATCCGGGGTCTGACCAGCCTTCGACTGTTGTGAACTTTGGTGATGAAATGTCTGAGCATGGCTTCGGTCACCTCGAAGTCAGCAATAACTCCATCCTTCATGGGCCTGATGGCGGTAATATTGCCCGGGGTCCTTCCCAGCATCTTCTTGGCCTCGCTGCCAACGGCCAGAACCTTGTTGTTGCCGCGGGAATCCCTTTTGACCGCAACCACCGAGGGTTCCCTTAAGACAATCCCTTTACCTTTGACATAAACACAGGTATTGGCTGTACCAAGGTCAATGGCCAGGTCATTGGAAACCGCGCCGAATATCTTGTCCAGTATTCTAGGCATACTTTCCTCTTATTAATGTTAAAATATCTACCACGATCAATCTTAAAATAATATCAGATTAATAGCGCCCAAGCAACATGGCATGAGGCCAATTTTTCATGCACCCATATCTATCCCTTTCCAGATACTGGAAAAAAAAATTTGGAACAAGAATCCAGAGGATTCCTCTGGATGCAGGTTTGAGCTGTCCCAACAGGGATGGTACTATTTCATACAAAGGCTGCATCTTTTGTAACGAACAGGGGTCAGGAACAGGCCTTCAACGTAATTCCGTCTCTTTGAAAGATCAATATAATCTATTCAGAAAAAAGCTGCTCCAGAAATATGGACCCATCAGGTTCGCCGCCTACCTGCAATCCTTTACCAATACCCACTGTGATTCGGACAGGCTGCAGGACATTCTGGACCAGCTCAAAGAACTTCCTGACCTGGATGTACTTTGTATAGGGACAAGACCTGATTGTCTGGATAAAGAAAAGCTCCGTATAATCGCTTCGTTTCCATGCCGGGAAATCTGGCTCGACCTGGGACTCCAAAGTTCCAAGGAAACCACTCTCAGGTTTATAAACCGAGGACACCTAGCCGAAGATTTCTCCAGGGCCTGCCACCTGGCTCATCAGCTAGACATTAAGGTCTGTGCCCATGTCATTGCCGGGCTTCCTGAGGAAGACCTCAAGGACTTCCTGGAAACCATCGCCTTTTTGAACAACCTGCCGGTTAACGGCATCAAGTTCCACAATCTATATGTATGCAAGAAAACTGAGCTTGCCCGAATCTGGTCGAAAAAAGAATACACCCCTTTGACCCTTGATCAGTATGTTTCCTGGATAGTCAGGGCCATATGTTTTCTCAGGCCGGACCTGGTCATCCACCGGCTTACCGGTGATCCGGCCAAGGGTGAACTCCTGGCTCCGGACTGGGCTGTTCAAAAAAATCTTATCCTGAATAAGATAAACCAGAGCATGGTCAGGGACGGTCTCTGGCAGGGCAGTCTCCTGCCAGTCAGCCAACTCGGCTGGCCTGTGACTGATCAGCCATGAGAATCAAGCTCGTTTTGGCCTATGAAGGCACCCGGTATCATGGATGGCAGCTTCAGAAAGACACAATGACCATCCAGGAGGTTGTTGAACAGGCTTTGGCAAAAATCTGTGATCACAAGATCAGGGTCCATGGATCCGGACGCACTGATGCCGGCACCCATGCCTTAGGTCAGGTTGCCCACTTTGACCCTCCGGACAGCAAGGCCCACATTCCCTGGCAACGAGCTTTGAACTCGGTTCTTCCTGAATCAGTCCGGGTAGTGAAATCCTGCCAGGTTGACAGAGAGTTCCACGCCCGGTTCAGTGCCCTTTCCAAGACTTATTCCTACACTTTGTGGACTGAACAGGATTTTGTTTATCCCCATAGAAGAAGATATGTCTGGAAGACCGGTCCGCTGGACATGGAGGCCATGACTCTGGCCTGCCGCCATATAACAGGCATCCACGACTTCAAATCTTTCATGAATGCCGGGACACCGGTTGCAAACACCAGACGGAGGGTCTTCAGTGCCGGGCTCTGCGAGGGTTTTCATCCCTGTGAGCTTGTATTCATGATCAAAGCAGACGGTTTTTTAAAACAGATGGTAAGAAATATCGTTGGATCTCTAGTGGCCATAGGCCGGGGCAAATTTCCCCCTGAACATATGGCAGAAATTCTGGACTTCAGAAACAGGTCCCTTGCTCCTCCCACAGCTCCGGCCAGGGGCCTCTGCCTGGAAAGAGTTGAGTACCCTCCCGCCCACCAGAAAAAGAAAACTTGACCTGTCTGACCTGCACTCCATGCCCCGGCTTCACATTGACTTTTTCCCAAAAAATATTACGCTTTCTTACCATGACTAAAGAGATCACCGAGGCCGGAACATCGCCGGACACAACCTCTGAAGACGAAATAGCCCAGCCCCGCAGGTATAAGGTTTTACTGCACAACGACGATTACACTACCATGGACTTCGTGATTCATGTCCTGAAGACGGTCTTTAACAAGACCGAAGGCGAAGCTGTCCAGATCATGCTCAATGTCCATAAAAACGGAATCGGAGTCTGTGGAGTATACACGGCCGAAGTGGCTGAAACCAAGGTTGTTGCGGTTAAAAACATGGCCAGAAAAGAGGGTTACCCTTTGAAATGCACAATGGAAGAGGTTTAAATGTTAAGCAAGGAACTAGAGAGAATAATCGCCAGGGCCATCCGCGAGGTCAAGGTCAGGCATCACGAATATTTGACCCTTGAACACATCCTTTATGCATACCTTCTGGATGACAAGGGCAAAGAGGTCTTGACCGGTTGCGGAATTGACATGTTCAAGCTCAAAAATCAGCTTGAGCGGTTCTTCCTGGATCACCTTGAGGTCATGCCTCCATCTGGAGACAGGGAAATTGTTCAGACCATTGGTGTCCAGCGAGTTATGCACAAAGCCCTGGGTCATGTTCAGTCGGCCGGAAAAAATATGATCCAGGTGGGAGACCTTCTTGCGGTCATGTTTGAAGAGGAGGAGGCCTTTGCCGTATACTATCTTCGCACCCAGGGACTGACCCGCCTGGATGTTCTGGAATATATTTCCCATGAAATGGAGTCTGATCAGCCTGGATCCTCCTGCCCGGGATGCAAGCCCAAGGAAAAGAGTGAAAAAAACTTCCTGGCCAAGTATACTGAAGACTTGGTTGAAAAGGCTGGCAAGGGATTGATCGATCCCCTTGTAGGCCGGGAAAAGGAAATGAAGCGGGTCATCCAGGTTTTGCTGCGCCGCAGAAAAAACAATCCCATCTTTGTCGGAGATCCAGGAGTGGGAAAAACTGCAATGGCTGAGGGACTCGCCCTTCAAATTTCCAGTCGCAAGGTTCCGCCTTCTTTTCTGGAGACCAGAATTTTTGCCCTGGACATGGGTGCCCTGTTGGCCGGAACCAAATTCAGGGGAGATTTTGAAGCCAGACTTAAGGGCGTAATCAACGAACTCAAAGGGATAGATGGGGCCATCCTTTTCATTGACGAGATCCATACCATTGTCGGGGCCGGGGCCACCAGCGGCGGGTCAATGGATGCGTCCAATATCCTGAAGCCTGTGCTGGCTTCAGGAGAAATCCGGTGCATTGGATCCACCACCTATGAAGAATACAAAAACCACCTTGAAAAAGACAAGGCCCTTTCCAGACGCTTTCAAAAAATCGAACTCCCGGAACCAGGGATCAGGGAAAGTATCGACATCCTGAAAGGACTCAAGCCATATTATGAAGAATTTCATCAGGTTAAATATATGCCTTCAGCAATTGAGGCTGCTGTAGACCTGTCTGCTAGATTCATCAATGACCGCTTTCTCCCTGACAAGGCCATTGATGTGATGGATGAAGCCGGATCCATCCATGTCCTTGAAGGGGCTTCAAAGGGAAAAAAACAGGTCACACCCAAAGATATCGAAAAGGTCATTGCAAGCATAGCCAGGATACCGGCCCGACAGATATCAGCCTCAGACAAAGACCGGCTTTTGGAGCTTGACCAGGAGCTAAAAAAGGTCATCTTCGGCCAGGACCGGGCAGTGGAGATGCTTTCCAAGGCCATCAAACGCTCCAGGGCCGGATTACGGGAACCAAACAAACCTGTTGGTAATTTCCTCATGATCGGCCCCACAGGAGTGGGTAAAACCGAGCTTTCCAAACAGCTGGCCCAGGTCCTGGGCATCAAATTTCTTCGCTTTGACATGAGCGAATACATGGAAAAACATGCTGTTGCCAGGCTTATTGGTGCTCCTCCGGGTTACATAGGCTTTGACCAGGGAGGGCTCCTCACTGAGGCTGTCCGTAAAAGTCCCTACTGCGTTCTGCTCCTGGACGAAATTGAAAAAGCCCATCCCGACATGTTCAATATCCTTTTGCAGATTATGGATTACGCCACTCTGACGGACAATAACGGCAGAAAGGCCGACTTCAGGCACGTTACTCTCTTGATGACATCCAATGCCGGTGCCAGGGAGATGAGTTCCAAAAATATCGGATTTGGCAAAGAAGGCAGGGAAGATTTGACAGCCAAAGGCCTTTTGGCCGTGGAAAAGCTTTTCAGCCCGGAATTCAGGAATCGCCTGGATGCCATAGTACCTTTTGAACCTCTGAGTCTCAAGGTAATGGAGCTTATTGTTGACAAGAGCATTGATGAGCTCAATGCCCAACTAAAGGGGAAAAAGGTCACTCTGAGTCTTTCCGGACCGGCCAGAACCTGGCTGGCCAAAAAAGGGTTTGATCCGATTTTCGGGGCCAGACCTCTGTCCAGGGTTATCCAAGAGGAAATCAAGGATGTTCTGGCCGAAAGACTGCTTTTAGAAAGCATCAAGAAAAAATCCACCATCAAAGTGGAAATGGACCGAAAGAATCATCGGCTGAAAATCAAGTGAGTGTATTTTTTCTTTCCAGGGATCCGACCTTTCCACATCCATGCCTGGCAGATGCTGACGGCCTTCTGGCCATTGGCGGGGACTTAAGCCCTGTTCGACTGGTGGCTGCTTATTCCAAGGGAATCTTTCCCTGGTATGGCCCTGATTCGCCAGTATTGTGGTGGTCTCCAGACCCAAGACTGATCCTGTACCCCGACAAAATCCACATTCCCAGAAGCCTGCGCCGGACTCTTAATTCCTGCAAATTCAGCATTACCGCGGACACATCATTTCAAGAGGTCATTCAATCCTGTGCAGTTGTCCCCAGATCCGACGGACACGGCACATGGCTGGTTCCTGAAATGATTAGCGCCTATGTCGGCCTGCACCGGGCCGGAATTGCCCACTCTTTTGAAGCCTGGAATGGGTCCAGACTGGTGGGCGGGGTGTACGGGGTCGCTCTGGGCCGGGCCTTTTTTGGCGAATCCATGTTTTATCTGGAATCCAATGCTTCCAAGGTTGCCCTGATCCATCTTGTCCGGTTTCTTGAAGCCTTGGGATTTCATTTTATGGATTGTCAGCAGACCACTGAACACATGCTCAGATTCGGGGCAAAGGAAATTCCTAGAAACGATTTTCTCACCTTACTCGGTCAAGCCATCATCAAGAATCCTGCTCCCGGCAAATGGTCATATCGAGCCTGATTTTTTGCGCCAAACTTCTCAACCACTGCTGAACCATATACAACTATGGTCCATCGCAAAAAAAGGCCTTAACCTGCCTCAATCGTAGCTGTTCACTGGATTCGCAGAAAAAAGGAGGTTAAACTTCTTCGCTGGTCAGGATTGGCGAGTGCATGCTCAAATCATAAACCCCATGCACAGCAAAGGAAAGAGGATAGTTGGGAATCTGGTCAAACCTGATTCTTCCAAGATTTTCGTTTTCCGGCATCCCGGACAAGGGATTCAGACCTGGAGGAACCGGAAATGACAGGGGCATGCTGTTGATTGCGGCCAGCTTGGCCGAATATCGGCCTTCCAGGTAATCCACAAGGATATCACGTTCTTCCTCGGTAAAAGATTCCATCACTACCTTTCTGGACTTGGACAGATCAGATTCTTTGCCTTGAAGAGATCCGCCCAGGATGAGTTCCCAATTACAGCTGTCCTCCTCGGATCTTTTCCATGTCGGCCGGTAAAGATGTACTTCCACATTTCTCCTTCCCTTGAAGGACTTGATCACCACGCTTACAACATAGGCCCGATCCAGAGGCAGAGTCTTCCTGGCAGCAGCAATATTTTTTTTCATGGAATCTCCGGTAAAAGGGGCGCCATGGCGCCCCGCAGAAAACAGGACCCTTTCTCAAAAATCAGTTGGGTACACTAGTCAAGCTGGGCCAGGAGGGTGTCCTTGATGGAATCAATGGTTCCTTCTCCGTCCAGTTCAATGTATTTAAAGCCTTCCTTGGGAGCCAGGTCCTTGTAAAAGTATGATGCCGCCAGAGTACCGGTCTTGGCATCATAATAAATACCATGTCTCTTATCGATGGCCTGCTCATCCTGGTCATCTGATCTTGACTTGAGTTCTCCACCGCAAACCCGGCACTTGTCTCCGTCGGGCTTGATAGCGTCGATAAAGATATTGTTGGGGTGATTGGGATCATTAGCGCAGAGTCTGCGTCCCATAATCCTGTTCTTGGCAACTTCCCTGGGCAGCAGAATCTCAATCACATAATTAAGCTTCATTCCGGCTTCAGCCAGAGCCTCCCAGAGTTTCTGGGCCTGAACGATATTTCTGGGAAATCCGTCCAAAAGCCAGCCGCCCTTCCCTTTTTCCTGGAGAGTCGCCAGGACCATGGGGATGGTAATGTCGTCCGGCACCAGTTCGCCTCTATCAATGTATTCTTTGGCTTTCTTGCCCAGCTCGGTTCCCTGACCGATATGCTGTCTGAATATCGCTCCGGACTCAATATGGGCCAGATCGTACTTCTGTTTGACCAGGGATCCTTGTGTGCCTTTGCCGCTTCCATTGGGACCAAAAATTAGAATGTTCAATGTAAAAACCTCCTTGAAAAAAATTTCACAAAAGGTACCTGCTGCAGGCTTGTCTGTCAATAAACACCATAGTTTTCATTTTTTACTTTACCCTTGAAAATCTCGTGCTTGGCAATTAGTTCCTGTTGGGATAAAAAGAATTCCGGTCGCTGGGTGTTTTAATTATTCATTGCCCGGGCCGGGAACAAGAGCATGATTTCCTGCGGACTTCCTGCTTCAACCAGCCGTTGATAACAACCAGCCAGCCATATCAGATACGGCCGAGCCAGGCTCAGCCCTGCAATATCGGACTTGAGTGCAGCCTGATTCTGATCTGGACTAATTTATTTTACGACTCAGCATCTAAAATATAGTCAGAAACAACTTTCAAGTTAAAGGTGGAGTGAGCTGATGAAAACCAAATTTATTTTTGTTACTGGAGGGGTTCTTTCTTCATTGGGCAAAGGACTGGCTGCGGCTTCCATCGGAGCCCTGCTTAAGGCCAGGGGGCTCAAGGTCACCATTCAGAAGCTTGATCCCTACATCAATGTCGATCCTGGAACCATGAATCCTTTCCAGCACGGAGAAGTCTACGTCACCGATGACGGAGCTGAAACCGATCTGGATCTGGGCCATTACGAACGCTACCTGGATCAGCCCATGGGCCAGATTAACAATTTCACCTCCGGCCGCATCTACCACTCGGTCATCACCAAAGAACGCAGGGGCGACTATCTGGGCGGCACTGTCCAGGTCATCCCCCATGTGACCGATGAAATCAAAGATGCCATCAAGAGCGTAGCCCAGAACGGTGAAGACGTGGCCATCATTGAAATCGGAGGTACTGTCGGAGACATTGAAGGCCTTCCGTTTCTGGAGGCCATCAGGCAACTGCGGGGGGAATTGGGAAAAGAAAATGTACTGTACATCCACCTGACTCTGGTCCCTTACATCAAGGCCGCCGGGGAACTTAAAACCAAGCCCACCCAGCACAGCGTCAAAGAACTGAGAAGCATCGGAATCCAGGCCGATATAATCCTCTGCCGGTCAGAAGTGGACCTGGATCAAGACATAAAATCCAAGATCGCCCTGTTTTGCAATGTGGACCGGGATGCCGTGTTTACAGCCAAAGACGTTAAGAGCATCTATGAAGTCCCCATGGCTTTTTATGAAGAGGGAATTGACCAGAAGATAGCCATCATGCTCAAGTTGCCAGCTAAAAATCCAAACCTCCAGAAATGGGAGGATATTGTGCTTCGCCTGCACAACCCCGGTCCCAAGGTAAACATAGCTATTGTCGGGAAATATGTAGACCTCAAGGAATCATACAAGAGTCTGCACGAATCCCTGGTACATGCCGGACTGGAGAATCAGCGGGAGGTGGTGCTCAGATATGTCAACTCAGATGGCATCACCCCGGAAAATGTTGCTGATCAACTGGCAGGACTGCAGGGAGTACTGGTCCCCGGAGGATTTGGATCCAGGGGAGTTGAAGGAAAGATCCTGACCATCCGTTACGCCAGGGAAAACAAGATCCCATTTTTCGGAATCTGCCTGGGCATGCAGTGCGCAGTTATTGAATATGCCCGCAACGTGCTCGGGCTGGACTTGGCCAATTCCCAGGAGTTTGATCCTGTCACCCCTCATCCGGTCATTTATCTGATTAAAGAATGGTTCGATTTCAGGAACAATGTCCTCCAGAAAAGATGTGAAAAGAGCGAAAAAGGCGGTACCATGCGTCTGGGAGCATACCCCTGTGTAATCAAACCGGATACCAGGGCCTTTGAAGCGTATCAGACCGATCATATTATGGAAAGACACAGGCATCGATACGAATTCAATAAAGAGTATGCTTCAAGGCTTGAGGAACATGGGATGGTTTTCAGCGGCCAGTCTCCAGATGAGTGCCTAGTGGAGATAATTGAACTTAAGGATCATCCATGGTTTCTGGGCTGCCAGTTTCATCCGGAATTCAAGTCCAATCCCATGCATGCTCATCCTTTATTCAGGGAATTTGTCCGGGCCTCAAGTCTGACTGGCAAGGCTGGCTAAGACCCCTTGCAGGACCAATGAACCAAGCCTCAAGCCCTGCATCTGACAATATCGACAACAAAGCTGGGAAGTATCCCGTTCATAGCCCGGATAAATTGAGGTGAACCACGATATGCTTGATATTTTCACTGCCAGCCGGAGAAACTTTTTCCTGATCCTGGGACCGTGTGTCCTGGAAGGCCTGGAAAAAGCCCTGGACATAGCCCAGACCATTGCTGAAGTCAGCCGGAGCCTGCAGGTACCGGTTGTATTTAAGAGTTCCTTTGACAAGGCCAACCGGACCTCAGGACAGAGCTTTCGCGGTCCCGGAATAAACCAGGGACTGGAGTGGCTTTCAAAGATCAGATCCAAAACCGGGCTGCCAGTAATAACTGACATCCATTCACCGGACCAGGCTGAGCCTGTAGCCCAGGTTGCAGATATAATCCAGATCCCGGCCTTTTTATGCAGGCAGACCGATATCCTGCTGGCTGCTGCCAGGACCGGAAAAATCATCAACATTAAAAAAGGACAATTCCTGGCGCCATGGGATATGAGTCAGGCTGTGGACAAGATCAGTTCTGCCGGGAACCAGCGGATCTGGCTCACAGAAAGGGGAACCTGCTTTGGATACAACAACCTGGTGGTGGACTTCAGGTCCCTGAAGATTATGGAGGACCTGGGATTTCCTGTGATTTTCGATGCCACCCATTCAGTCCAGATTCCAGGGGGCAAAGGCAGTTCCTCTGGCGGTCAGAGGGAATTTGTTCCGGTTCTGGCCAAGGCAGCTGCTGCTGCCGGGGCCAGGGGGATCTTCATGGAAGTCCATCCCGATCCAGATCAGGCTTTGTGCGATGGACCAAATTCATGGCCCCTGGACCGTCTGAAACCTTTGGTCAAAACTTTGCTCAACATAAGGCATGCTGCTCAATCCTGAGGTTGTCACCAAAAACAGACTTTTACGGAGTCCGGTTGATCAAAACAGTGCCGGAACAGGAAACCTATGACCAAACAGGGCATCAGGGCTGTTGCAGCCAGAATAAAGATCCTGATCCTGGATGTGGACGGGGTCATGACCGATGGAGGTCTTTATTATGACCACCAGGGCAAGATTACCAAACGTTTCAACGTCCAGGACGGACTGGGAATAAAGCTTGCGCAGTCGGCCGGATTGGGCTTGGCTGTAATGACCGGCCTCAGTTCCTCAGCCGTGGAAACCAGGGTCAGGGAACTGGGCATTGAACACTACTTTCACGGATTCACTAGAAAACTCCCTTTGATTCAAAACCTGGCCAGGGATACAGGCATTTCCTGCAATGAAATGGCCTATCTCGGCGATGACTGGGTAGATGCTTCCCCCATGCTGGAAGTTGGTTTGCCCATGGCTGTGGCCAATGCCCAGCCGGAAATAAAAAACCTGGCAGCATGGATCAGTTCGGCTCCAGGAGGAAACGGAGCAGTCAGGGAGGCAATCATGTTCATCCTTGAATCTCGGGGCGACCTTGAAAACCAATGGCAGAACTGGATATCATTTCATGATTAAAAAAATTGCGCCTGCCATTTTCAGCATTGGGGTCCTGTTCTTTCTTTTTGTGCTCTTCTGGCAGCAGGGACCAGGACCAAGAATCACTGACATCAGCAGACAGATGGAGGTTGACCTGAATATCCTTGATCTTCATCTGGTCCGGGGTGAACAGGGAAAGTCCCTTTGGGAACTGGTTTCTGCTGAAGCCGGCTATCTCAGGGATGAAGATGTTTTGATCCTTACCAGCCCGGAGATAACTTATTTTGCCGGAAATGATGATGGGCCTCTAGTTATCAGGGCTGTTCATGGGCGGTACGACCAGACAGAAGAGGTGATCCATCTGAGGGAAAGTGTCCGGGCCGAGCATCATGGTATGGTTGTGGATTCAGACAAGGCCACCTACCGGGCTGATGACAGTTTTATCCTTCTGGAAAACAACGTAAAGTTCAGAGGAAGAGGAATCATGATGGAAAGTCCTGTGGCGCACGTCTTTTTGGATGAGGACCGGGTAATTGCTCTGGGTGGGGTCAGCACCCGCCTGCACTGATGACCTGTTGCAAAAACTTCTCCAATATCCTAAACATTAAGGCATCAGACTGATGCAGCTTCCCTGCAGCGGCTGAAAACCGGATCTTGTCCGGCTTGTTCAGGAAATCCAATGAAAAAAAATTTTTTATTTCTGCTCATCACAGGTCTAACCAGTTTTTTATTTGCACTTCCGGCCATGGCTGAGCAAAGATCTGCCACCGACATAACATCGGACAAGATGACCTACGCCGGTCAGGAAAACATTGTGATCTTCAGTGGCAATGTTCATGTTGTCAGACCCGACTTCGAACTCTGGTCCAACGAGCTGCACGTTTTTCTAAAGCCTGACCAGGATTCGGGCCAGGCTGGAGATGACCAGCAGGACAATATTGAAAAGATAATTGCCAAGGGAGATGTGCTCATTAAAAGCGAAAACAGGGAGGGCCGAAGCCAGACCCTGACTTATCACCCAGACCACGAAACAGCCAGACTGGAAGGAAATCCGGTTCTGCTGGAGAACCAGAACAGTGTTGAAGGTGAAGTCATCATCCTCAACATGCAAGACAATACATCAGAAGTACTCAGTGGGCCGTCCAGAAGGGTCAGGGTTATTTTTCACTCGGGTTCAGATAATGATGAATAAGAATCAGGCTCATAGTTACAGAGCTGTTGACGTTCACAAGCAATACGGCAAGAGACTGGTGGTCAAAGGAATTTCCCTTGACATTAAACGGGGTCAGATAGTCGGCCTTTTGGGCCCGAACGGAGCTGGCAAGACAACGACGTTTTACATGCTGGTGGGCATTATTTCCCCCAGCAAGGGTTCGGTTGTTTTTGACAAAGAAAACATAACCAATCTTTCGCTGTCCAGGAGATCCGGCCTTGGCATCAGTTATCTGCCCCAGGAAAGCTCCATTTTCAAGAAATTGACTGTGCAGGAGAACCTGATGCTGATTCTTGAATACACTCACAAGGATAAAAAAAAACGGACAGAAAAAGCTGAAGAACTGATGAATGAATTGGGAATCTCTAAACTTGCCCATCAAAAAGCCTCCTTTTTATCCGGCGGGGAGCGCAGGCGTCTGGAAATCGCCAGGGCCCTGATCAAGGACCCGAAATTTATTCTGCTTGACGAACCTTTTGCCGGTATCGACCCCATTGCAGTGGACGACATTCAGAAAATAATCCTCCGGCTGAAAGAAAAGAATATCGGCATCCTCATTTCCGATCACAACGTCAGGGAAACCCTGCGCATCTGCGACAGAGCCTCCATCGTACATGACGGGCAGGTCATTCTGGATGGAGTGCCTGAAGAAATCATTGCCGATACCAGGGCCAGAAGCATTTACCTGGGGGAATCTTTTTGCTTGTAATTCCAAGATGGATCATCATAATATATAATTATTCCGCCGGCCTCTTGATGCCTGAACATATCCTAAAGAACCAGAAGCGGATCACTAATCAACCTTTTATTTTCCGGATGAATCTATGGCCCTGGAACTAAGACAAAACCTCAAGCTCACTCAGCAGCTGGTCATGACTCCCCAGCTCCAGCAGGCCATCAAACTTTTACAGCTTTCCAGGCTGGAACTGCTGGAGGTTGTCCAGCAGGAACTGCTGGAAAATCCCATGCTGGAAGAATTACAGCCAGTTTCCGAGGAAGAGCAGGAAAGACAGGCCCTCAACGACAAGGACCAGGGAGCCAAGCTGACCAGCGAAGAAAAAGAGATCATTAATAACGCTGACTGGGAAGATTATCTGGGAGAATTTTCCAGTACCTCCAAGCAGTCCGGTTCAAGGGAATGGGAAGTACCAGAGGAAATGCAGAGCTATGAAGCAAGGTACTCTGCCAAACCATCCCTTGAGGGTCATCTCATGTGGCAGCTTCATCTCCAGAACCTGACTCCTGATGAAACCAGGATCGGAGAGGAAATTATCGGCAACATTGACTCCAGGGGCTATCTGAAGGCCACTGTCGAGGAAATCGGCCGGTCCTGCAGTGTTCAGGAATCTCTGGTGGATCAAGTCCTGGCCAAGGTCCAGAATTTTGACCCGGTTGGGGTTGCGGCAAGGGATCTCAGGGAATGTCTGATTATTCAGCTCAAAGCCTTAAATGAAACTGACCCGATTCTTATCGAGCTTGTTACCGAACACCTGGAAGACATTGAAAGGAACCGTCTGGCTCCCCTGCTGAAGAAATTCCGGATCAGCAAGGAACTCATGAAGGAGTACATTGAAGTCCTGCAGAGTTTGGATCCCTTCCCTGGCTCAAGTTACGGAAGCGAAGATGTAATATATATCAGCCCTGATATCTATGTATACAAATACGAGGACGACTTTGTAATTGTCCTTAATGAGGACGGCCTTCCATCAATCCAGCTCAGCCCTTTTTACGAGTCATTGAACCAGGCCCCAAAAGACCGGAAGAACAAAAAGGAAATCGACTACTTCCAGGAAAAAACCCGCTCAGCCATATGGTTGATGAAAAGCCTGCACCAGCGTCAAAGAACTCTTTACAAGGTTATGGAAAGCATCCTCAAATTTCAGAAAGAATTCTTTGTTCACGGAGTCACCAGGCTCAAACCGTTGATCCTTAAGGAAGTGGCCGAAGATATCAGTATGCACGAATCCACTGTAAGCAGGATCACCACCAGCAAGTATGTGTCCACCCCTTTTGGCCTGTTTGAGCTCAAGTTTTTCTTCAACAGTGCCCTGAGCATGGATAGTGGCGGAACAGTAGGTTCAGAGAGCGTCAAGGCTGCCATCAAGAAAATGGTGGCTTCGGAGGATCCCAAAAAGCCCCTGAGCGATGATGCCATTGCCACCAATCTTAAAAAAGAACTGGATGTGAATATTGCCAGAAGGACCGTGGCCAAGTACCGGGCTGCCCTGAAAATCCCTTCATCTTCCAGACGAAAAAAATTTTTCTGATTTTTATCAATCCATACAGAAAGGAGGATCAGCATGCAGATCAAATTCAACTTCAAGAATTTTGAGCCTTCTGAACATCTGAAAAAATACGCTCGTGAAAGATATGACAAGTTGTCCAAGTACCTGAGCGAGATCAATACTGCGGAGCTTCAGGTCAACCTTGAGGTAGAAAAATTCAGACACATCGCTGAGGTAATCCTCACAGCCAAGGACATCCATATTTCAGCCACTGAAGATACTGAAGACATGTATTCAACCGTTGACCTGAGCCTGGACAAGCTTGAGGCCCAGCTTAGAAAACAGCGGGGCAAAGTCAAAGACAAAAAGAAAAAGGCCAGGGAAAAGCAGGTCCGAATGGACATTGTCAGTTTCGGCCCGGTTGACAGCGGCAAAAGAGAACCCAGCATAGTGGCAACTGATCACTACGAGCCCAAACCCATGTCTCTGGATGAAGCGGCCATGCAGCTGGAATCCCTTAACTACGAATTCCTGGTATTCCTCAATTCTGATACAGACAGGATCAATGTGGTGTACAGGCGCAAAAACGGTGATTTCGGCTTTATTGATCCCGGGGCATAAAAGAATCAAGGACGCCTTCTGTCTTGACCAGACCAGTCAACCATCATCCCAACAGTTCGCCTGTCGCAGACAAATGGTCTGCGACAGGCGCATAGCTTATTGAGATATAAATGAACTTAGATAAATACATCCATATAGACCAGATCATCCCGGAACTATCGTCTGGCTCCAAAAACGAGATCCTGGCCGAGCTGATAGCCCCGCTTGTCCAGAAATATGACTTTTTAAGCCTGGACAAGGTGTATGATGTCCTGCTGACCAGGGAAAATCTTGGTACTACCGGTATTGGAGAAGGCGTAGCAATACCGCACGGCAAGCTTGACGACCTGGAAGAGGTCCTGCTGGTGGCTGGAAGAAGCCTCAGGGGAGTGAATTTTTCAGCCCTTGACCATAAACCGGTCCACATTTTTTTCATGGTCCTGGCTCCTGAAAAAAGCGCTGGCAAGCATCTGAAAATCCTGGCCTACATATCAAGACTTTTGCAGGATCCGACTTTCAAAGAGTCCTTTATGCGGGCTCAAGACAGGGAAGAGCTATGGAATCTGATAACCAAGGCATGACTCAGCCCGGCCTGCAGCAAACGTCTGTTGTTGGCCAATATCCTTTGCTCATTGTCACCGGGCTGTCCGGGGCCGGCAAAAGCACTGCCCTCAATGTCTTTGAAGACCTGGGATTTTTCACTGTGGACGGTCTGCCAGTCAGTCTTGTTCCGTCCATCCTTGCTCTTTTTGCCCGGGAGAATCCCAAAAATTACCGGGGACTTGCCCTTGGAATGGATCTGCGTCAACCTGACTTTGCCACAGATTGGATAAAGGTCAGACAGGAATTGGACCACGCCGGGACCTGCCTTCAGATCATCTTTCTTGAAGCCTCGGCCAGCGTCCTGGTCAGGAGATACGCCACCACCAGGCGCCCACATCCTTTAGAGTCCAGAAATATTGGCCTTGAGCAGGCCCTGGATCAGGAAAGAGATGTCTTGGAGCTGATGCGTAACGATGCCCATCTAGTCATTGACACTTCCGGATTCTCCATC
Organism: Desulfonatronovibrio hydrogenovorans DSM 9292; assembly: GCF_000686525.1. Taxonomy (NCBI): domain Bacteria; kingdom Pseudomonadati; phylum Thermodesulfobacteriota; class Desulfovibrionia; order Desulfovibrionales; family Desulfonatronovibrionaceae; genus Desulfonatronovibrio; species Desulfonatronovibrio hydrogenovorans. The sequence goes on along the minus strand of NZ_JMKT01000008.1, from coordinate 490,865 downwards.
CATGATCTGCGCCGGGTTATCCAGGAAAAATGGGAGTGTCTTGATCAGAGCTTTGCAGGAATGAGGGTCCATCTCATCTCATTTGGCTTCAAATACGGAGTCCCTTCAGAGGCAGATATGGTTTTTGATCTCCGATTTCTTCCAAACCCTTTTTTTGACAAAGACCTGCGGCCCATGTCAGGTAAGGACATAAACATCGCAGAATATGTTTTGGCCCGGAACCCTGGAGCGGAATATCTGACCAGGACCAAGGAGTATCTGAATTTCCTTGTGCCCATGTTCGCTGATGAAGGAAGATACAGGCTTACCATATCCATGGGCTGTACAGGAGGAAGACATCGCTCAGTGGCTGTGGTCGAAGCTCTTTCCCCTTTTCTCAAGAATCTTGGATATCTGGTTTCCATCGAACACCGGCATCTCAACCTGGGCTGACGTGCCGGATAATCTTTTCTGGAAAGGATATGATCGGGATAATTCTGGTTACACACGGCAATTTCGGTGAAAGTCTGCTCAGTGCCGCTTCAATGATCATGGGGGACAAAGAAAGCTGCCATGCCCTTGGTGTGGACGTTTCCAGACCCATGGACGAAATCATTGAAGAATTAAAGAAAAAAGTCAGGGAACTGGACAGGGGTGATGGAGTCCTCATTCTAACCGATATGTTTGGCGGAACCCCTACCAATATCAGCCTGTCTCTTTTAAGCCACGGACAAACAGAGGTCATTACCGGGGTCAACTTGCCCATGCTCCTGAAGGCTCTGGGCGGAAGGACCAGAAAACTGCAGGACCTGGCTCAGGAAATAAAAGGAGCCGGCAAACAGGGCATCCTGGTGGCAGGTGACGTCTTGAAACGTCAGATCCCAGGGACAGCCAAAAAGGCCGGATGAGTCATGTTCTGGGTCCGCATAGACAATCGTCTCATTCATGGACAGGTTATTGAAACCTGGATCCCTTTCACCAGGACCAAAAGCCTGTTGGTAGTTAATGACGAATTAGCTTCAGACCCGATCAGACAGGAAATAATGGGTTTGGCAGTTCCTCAGGGGGTTGAGATTATCTTTGCCCAGGTTAATGAGTCCATTGACTTGATCAGAAAAGAATTCAATGACAGGATGTCCTCGCTGTTCATTCTTTTTTCCAAGTGTTCCGATGCCAGACAAGCCTTTGAAAAGGGGCTCATGTTCTCTTCCATCAACATCGGCAATCTTCATTACGGACCAGGCAAAAAACAAATATGTTCCCATATCGCTTTGAGCCGGGACGACTCCTCCTGCCTGAAATTCTTCAGCAAAAAGGGGGTTAAACTTGATTTCAGATGTGTACCCCATAAACAGATCCAGGTGGATGAATGGTAGATTATGAAGTATTAGGCCCCCACTGGACGATATTTCTGAGCGGTTTTTTTTTGCTCTGTTTTCCCTGACCAGATTTTCATTAAACTTAGGCTTCCTGGACCGGCCTCTGGTGGTGGGTTTTTTCATAATCCTGCTAACAGGTCAAATCTTTCCGACCATGTATGTGGCAGCCTTTTTTGAACTGCTCTGGATTGACCTGATCCCGGCCGGAACTTTTATTCCTCCCAATGCCATTTTCTGCGTGGCAGCCACCATGGTGGTGGTGGAAATATACAGCCTGTCAGACACTTCTCAGATATTCCCGATCATGGTCATGACCATACCCGTGGCCATCCTGTTCTCAATTCTTGAAGGCAAACAGCGTAAAGCCCAGAACAAGAACTACAATATCATTCTCCAGCAGAGTAGAAAGACTGCTGCGCGCTATAATCCCCAGTCAATGATCAATTCATCCTTGATCCAGCTGTTGCTGATTTATCTGACCGTGGGAACTGCTGCGATATACGGCCTGGTCTTTATTTATGAGCATTTGAGCCCATACCTGGTCCACAGGGACTACCTCTCCTGGCCCCTTCTGCTGCTCATGGCCTCCATCAGCGCCCTGGCCGCCCTGCGCATCAGAAAGGCCTACTTCTCGCTGGTGCTGGGGCTGACCTTGGTATCAGGCTATCTTGCCTGGCAGATATTCCTGGCCTGATTCAGAAGCCCAGACCATCTTCAACAGCAATTACCATGGCTCGAACATGGTGATGAGCTTTTTTTTCCAGCCTGAATGCCTGAAGTGTTTTTAGCAGGCCTTCAATCTCTTCGTTGTCAACTCTGGCCTGGACCACTGTAAAACTGCCTGGAAAAACCTGAGTCCCAAAGTGCTTTCCATCTGACCCTTTGCCCTCCACCATGGGATAGCGGATGTAATCCTGGACATCACATTCATCCAGAATGGCTTCAATAACGTCGGTATATTCAAAGCGAAAGCTTATCTGAACCAGCTTCACAACCATCCTTCCTTTACTGCCGGGTTGCGGCCATCAGGCTCGGACTCAAGCCATAATTTTCGGCCAAGGATATCTGACCAGCACAAGCTCATGCCTTTCTGCCCATTTTCCCCAGCAGGAAATTCTGGAGCTGATCATAGAGGGTATAGACTACCGGGATGACTATCAGGGTCAGGGCCGTGGAAGTAAACAAACCGGCCACGATTGAAATCCCCAGAGGTGCTCTGGCTTCTCCACCGGTTCCAAAACCCATGGCAATGGGCATCATTCCAAGAATGGTAGAACAGGCAGTCATCAGCACCGGCCTGAACCTCTCCCTGGCAGCCTCCTGAGCAGCGTCAAAGGGTTTCCTTCCTCTGGCCACCAGAATGTTGGTATAGTCAATCAGCAGGATGGAGTTCTTGGTCACCAGCCCCATGAGCATTATCAGTCCGATAAAGGCATAAACATTGAAATTCATGCCCATAAGCCATAGAGAACCAAATGCTCCGACCGTGGCCAGGGGCAGAGAGGTCATGATGGTCAGGGGGTAGATAAAGGATTCAAACTGGGCCGCCAGGACCAGGTATATGAAGATAATGGAAAAAATAATGGTAATGGTCAAATAGTAAAATGATTCCTCAAACACCTGAGACATGCCTGCCAGTTCATAGTCAGCCTGGGGAGGGAGTTCCTGATCAAGATAGCCGGACAAAAGGTTGACTGCATCGCCCATGGCAACGCCAGGAGGCGTGGATGCGGAAATCGTGGCCGACCTGATTCTGTTGAATCTGTGAATCTCGCTGGGGCCAACGGTCTCTTCATAGCTGATCAAGCTATCCAAAGAGACCAGCTGGTGGCTGCTGTTGCGGACATAAATGCTTCGCAGAAAATCTGGACTCATGCTTCCCCGTCCAAGGACATCGGTGATGACATCATACCGCTCAGCCATCCTCTCAATTTTGGAAATGTCAACTTCACCCAGGAGATACCGGAGGGTATTGGAAATCTGAGTTACAGAAACTCCCATTTCAGCAGCTCGTTCCCGGTCAATCCTGACGTCGATCTGAGGCTTATTGAGTTCAAGGTTAGTCCTCACCCCTACGAACCACTCCGGTTTCTGACGCATCCATCCCATAACCTGATCCTGCAGCTGATCCAGTTCCACCAGATCCGGATTCTTCAATACTATTTCGATGGGAGAACCTCCAACCCCGCCCGGGGTGAGTTCCAGTACAAAAGCTCGACCATCAGGTATTGAACTCAATATCCCCCTGAATTTCTGCATGACTTCGCTTTGATGCAGCTCCCTGTCCTGCCTGGGAGTAAGGGTGACAAAGGAAATACCCCTGCTGGGCTGGCCCGGCCCTGCCGGTCCCATACCCACGGCCAGGAACTGATGGCTTACATCAGGATCCCTGGCCAGTTCAGCCTCGATTTTTCTGGCAAATCTATCGGTTTCTCTGATGGTGGAACCTTCAGGGGTTTCAAAAACCAGCATGAATCTGGATCTGTCCTCGTCTGCCTGAAATTCCTGAGGTATGCTCATCAAGGCGGCCACTCCCAGACCAAAGGCCATCAGAGCAATGACCACCACCAAGCCTCTTCTCTTAAAGGCCCCTTTCAGTATCCATACATAAATTGACTCAAAACGTTTGAGATGACGCTCGGACAGATCAAAAAGAAAACTACGGCGTTTCTTGTATCTGAGCAGCCTGGAGCAGAGCATGGGGGTAAGGGTCAGGGCCACAAAGGTTGAAGCAAAGACTGTAACCGCTACGGTCAGTCCGAATTCAAAAAAGAACCGACCCACAATCCCACCGGTAAAGGCCACTGGAATGAAGACCGCGGCCAGGGAAAGGGAATTGGCCAGGGCCGGAAAAGCAACCTCGGTAGTCCCGACTCTGGCTGCAGGCATTGCGTCAGCCCCGTTCTCCATGTGATAAAAACTGCGTTCAAGGACCACAATGGCGTCATCAACCACGATGCCGATGACCAGAATAAGGCCCAGCATGGTCAGCACGTTTATACTGAATCCCATGACATTGATAAAGGCCAGTCCGATCAGCAGGGAAGTCGGGATGGCCAGGGCCACCACAATGGTGCCCCGTCCGCTGCGCAGAAAGGCCAGAACAACAAAAATCACCAGAAAAGCTGCTATCAGGATCGTGACCTGCAGGTCCCTGATGTTTTCCTTGATGTAGACGGAAGCATCCATGGCCTGGCGGTATTCCAGGCCGGGCGGAAAGTTGGCGGACAGCTCTTGGACCCTGTCCCGAACCAGGTCAGCCAGGGCTACCGTATTGGCTCCGGTCTGTTTGACAATGCCCAGACCAACTGACGGCTCTCCTGAGAATCTTGCTATCTGCCGGTCACTCTCAACATCGTCCACAGCCTGACCTACATCCGAAAGCCTGACCGGAGAGCCGTCCTGATAGGCAATGATCAGGTCGTTGAACGGGGCAGCCTCGGAAAACTGACCTCTGGTTCTGATCAGGAATTCCCTGGAAACACCCTCAATCCTGCCTGAGGGTATATCAACATTCTCCCTTTGAACCGCATCCACAACATCTTGAACCACCAAATCACGGGCAGCCAGCTTTTCCGGATCTATCCTGATCCGGACGGCATAGTTTCTGGCCCCTCCAACCATAACCTGCCCGACCCCGCGCAGAGTTTCCAGCTGGGGTTTCAGGATATTGTCCGCATACTCGGTTAAACGGACTTCATCCCAGCGCTCATCACCAACCAAGGCTATCCACATTATGGCCTGGGAATCAATGGAAAGCTTTCTGACTATTGGGGATTCCGCATCCTGGGGAAGCATTCTTCTGGCCCGCTCTACTGCATCCCGCACATCCTGAGCCGCCAGATCCTGATCCCGCCAGAGTTCAAATTCAGCCACTACCTGACCAAGACCATCACCTGCTGTTGACACCAGTTCCTTAAGCCCTTCTATAGCATTGATCTCTGCTTCCAGCGGGTCGATTATCTCCTGTTCAATAATCTCTGGCGCAGCCCCGGCAAGGACAACTGAAACACTGATGACCGGGAACTCCACATCCGGGTTCTCCTGTACAGGCATCTGCAGATAACCGTATCCGCCAAAGATGGCGAAGACCAGAAAAATGACAATGGTCAGTACAGGTCGTCGAATGCAAAGATTCCAGATCACTGCTGGCCACTCCTCAAAGCTCCGGATCTACTGTGATCATTGTGCTCAGAATAATGAAGAAAGGCTGCGTCATTACCAAGATCTGATCCTGTCCAGTCAGGACCCAGATCCTCCACCACCCTGATCCTGGAGCCGTGATTCAGGTTCATATGCCCGGAAACAACTACCTTCTCGCCTGGCTCAAGCCCTTCAAGGACTTCGACAAGTCCGGGTCTACGCTGCCCGGAACTGATCTTCCTGCTTTCGACCTGCTCTTGTTGTCCGTCCACAACAAAAACCAGATATCCATCTCTGGTAGCCACCAAAGCCCTTTCCGGGATGACCATGGTGTCTTCCAGCAGGCCAAGGACAAGAACAGCTGGAGCAAAGGATCCGGGCTTCAGTCCGTTGTCACTGTTATCAATGGACGCCTTGACTTCAAGTTTCCTGGTGGACTCTTCCACCGACGGACTCACAAAACTGACCTTGCCCCTGAATACTCCATCTTCATGAGCAGCGGTTTCAACTATAACCGTTTGTCCCATTTTGACCCGGGCCGAATACTTTTCAGGAACCATGAACAATATTTCCAGGAACTCTGTCTGGTAAATACTGGCCAGGATCTGCCCTGTGGTTACAAAGGCTCCGGGATCCATCAACCGTCTTGACACATAGCCTGAAAAAGGAGCCCGGATCACAGTATCAGCCAGTTCTTCCTTGACCAGCTCCACCTGGGCAACAAGCCTTCTGACTTCTGCCTGAGCAGCCTCAAGATCTGTTTTGACCCGGTCAAACTCATTTTCAGAAACAACACTCTGTTCAAACAGAAGTGCAAACCGGTCATGGTTACGCTGGATATTTGCCTGTCTTGCCCTGGCTTCTTCCAGAGCAGCCCTGCTTGAAGAAAGACGGCGCAGGTGCTTTTGTTCCTCAATTTCAAAGAGCAGTTGATTCTTGCTTACAAAACCTCCCTCCTGGAAATGAACCGCCTTTATCCTTCCGTCTACTTCAGGCTTAAGGTCCACTTCCTGAACAGGTCTCAAAGTACCCAGTCCTCTGACCGTATCCATCAGGGTCATGGAAACAACCGGGGCCACCTCTACAGCTGTTGCCGGACGCTGGACCTCTTGTTCCCCATCCTGAACCTGCCTGGATGTGTTAACAAAATAAAGCAGCCCTGCCGCCACCAGTGCGATAAAAATCGACCAGGGGTTGATAATTTTCTGAAAAAGACCCTTATTTTTTTCTGAAATAAGAGGCTGATTATTGTCTTCCCGGTGCATTTCTTCTCCCATGCAGGGGCCAAGACTGAAAAATATCAGGCCGGCCCTGTCAATGCATTCAGATCCAAACGTACTGATGGCTCATAGGCCAGGCTGAACAGCATCTTGTGGACCCGGCCTTAAAATGATCTTTTAAAGAGATCTTCAAGGGCTTTCTGGCCGTTATCAGCCAAAAACCTTGTTCCAGTTCCTGTGAAATGCTGCTTGGTGATCATCGGAGCTTTCACCTCCTGCCAGCTGCCTTCGGTCCACCTGAACCAGCCGTCCCGGACCTGGTCAAAGACAAAAAGAGGCTTGTTGCAGATCTTAGCGTACTCAGCCCCCCAGCCGGTTCCTCCCTTGACAGTCATGTCTTCAAGAATCTCGCCAACTACGAATATCTCCATGCCGCTGGAAACCTGCCAGCAAATGGTCTGCAGAACCTTGCGGAAGATTGGAGCCCTGGAATAACTCCTATGCATAAGATTGGAGACATAGGTGATGCTCACGTCTTTTCTGGCCAGCTCCTCGTTGGTCAGGTAGCGCACTCCCCTGGACCTTTCAATGGAATGCCCCTCAAAGCTGTAATTGACTTCGTCCAGACCGTTCTTTTCAGCCAGACTTCCAAAACATGCTTCAGCACCTCTGGCTCCGCCACTGTACAAAATAAAATTCTCAGGCTTCATATCTCCCTCCTCTTCATTCATGTTTGTTTATAATTACTTTAAAGTGATGCTCTGTCATTGACAAGAGGCCCATTGACCTGAAAGCCTTTCCCAAAACTCTGCTCTCAGCAATAGACCAATGGTTCCCGTTTATCTTAAAGCCAACCTTAAGTGAAAGTAAAGCTGTTCTCCACCACTGCCCTATACCTGCTCAACATTATAGCAGACATTAAGATATTATCCTTGCTCTGGGCTGCAATAGTAGGTATAAATAGACAGGGTATGTCTGTATTGCCGGAGGGCTGACCAAAGACAAAAAAATAGGGTCGCGCATAACGCGACCCTGAAATATTTGGTGGGCCACCAAGGAATCGAACCTTGAACCTCCGGATTAAGAGTCCGCTGCTCTGCCAATTGAGCTAGTGGCCCATGTTCAACAACAAGAAGATTGCCTTTTTAATGCTTACAAGACGCAATTGTCAAGTCAAAAGAATACCGCCCTGGACATGAAAAAACATCTTCTGAAGATCCTGATTTTCCTGGTTGTAGCCGGGTGCTGCTGTGTGCTGCCGGGACATTCATCAGCATCAGGCCCGCCAGCCCGGACCCATTGGCAGGCCTTTGAACTCCCATCTGATCACAGACCTGGATACCAGGGCCTCCTGATTTTCTGGATTATCCCGGACCAGGATATTTACACCTATTCACATGATCCAGGTCCAGGCGGTTATCCCACTGCGCTGGAGATACTCGGGGTTCTTTCCGAGGAACTTACGGTTTATTATCCTCCCGGGAAAATGCTGCCTGACCCCTTTGAACCCCAGGAACTTTCATCCCTGTACCTTGGTCCGACCCCTGTTTTCATTCCTGTCCCGGAAGACCTGACTTCCGGCCAGACCCTTGAGGCCAGGGCTTCCTTCCTACTCTGCTCAGACCGCAATTGCTGGCCGGTCAGTAAAGAAGTCCAGTACGATCTTGACAGGCTTGCCCTGGAATCCCTGCCCAATCCTGAAGAAGAATCATGGTGGCCGAGGTGGGTTGCATCAGTTCCCGGTGAAAAAGAATCTCCGGCACCCTGGACCGGGAACAGTGAACCAGCAGCCCCCCTGCTGGAAGAAGGATTTCTTTTTGAAACAAGGTCTTTTACTCCAGGCCTTGAGGTGAGCAGTGCAGCCAAAGCGGCTTTGCTGGCCATTCTGGCTGGGCTTATCCTGAACTTCATGCCCTGCGTCCTGCCTGTCATCAGCCTCAAGCTGCGGGGTATGATCCCGGACAGCGCCCATGACCAGGATGCAGCAGCTAAAAGAAAAGCTTTTCGGATTCATAACCTTTTTTTCGCTCTGGGCATGCTTTTATTCTTTTCAATCCTGTCCGTAATCATCTCCCTGACAGGTATGGCCTGGGGACAGGTCTTTCAGAATCCCATTGCCATCGTTATTCTGGCCGCTGTCGTCTTTGGTCTGGGTCTCAGCCTTTTTGGACTTTACGACCTCCCGATCATCGACCTGAAAGCCGGAAGCAGTTCCCCAAAGAAAAACCCTAATCTGGAAGCCCTGTCCACAGGCATGCTGGCTACTCTGCTGGCTACTCCGTGCAGCGGACCTTTTCTAGGCGGCGTACTTGCCTGGGCTCTGACCCAGCCTCCGGCCACCATCGCTTTTGTCCTTTTGTGTGTAGGCCTTGGCATGGCTTCACCTTACATTCTAATGTTTTTTTTCCCCTTCATGGTCAAATTTCTGCCCAAACCCGGTAATTGGACCCTTTACCTGGAAAAAGGACTGGGTTTCCTGCTCATGGCCACCTGCATCTATCTGATTGCCCTGCTTCCGGAAACCTTGATCATGCAAACCCTGATAATGTTCTGGATTATTGGCTTAGGCGCCTGGATGTGGGGCAAATGGACCAGCTTAAGCCAGACCAGACTCAAAAGAGGCTTGATCCGGGGCATTGCCATATCCATGATGATTCTGGCCGCCTTTTTTCTGTTCAAGCCCAGAACCTATTACCCGGCGATCTGGATGGCCTTTGATGAACAGAAGTTTCACCAGGTCTGGGGGGAAGAAAATTTTTTAATTGAATTCACTGCAGACTGGTGTCCCAATTGCAAATTCCTGGAAAAAACAGTACTCACTCCCCCGTTTCTGGACAGAATCGGTCAGGACTACGACTTGGTTTTTCTCAAGGTGGATCTCACCTATAAGAATCCGGCAGGAGAAGAAATGCTAAGAGCCCTGGACAGCATGAGTATTCCTCTGGTGGCCATATTCAGGAAGGATGAGCCCCACAGTCCCCTTATCCTCAGGGACCTTTTCACCAGAAACCAGTTGCTGAACGCCCTGGACAACGAATTCCGGTCCTCTAAACCCTGACCATATCAAATGCGTCTCCAGTAACGCATACTCCCCCGCCATCACTAACCTGGAAAGTGTTTTCAACGCCAACCATGCCAACCCCCCTGATCCCGATCTTGGGTTCCAAAGCAAGGAACATATTATTCTGCAGTGGCTCCTTAAAACCTCTGGCCAATGGGGGGTACTCATCCACTGCCAGGCCAATGCCGTGACCCAGAAAAGGGACCTGATTCCCATCAAGCCCCATAAAGCCGTCGGCAAAACCAGCCTTCTTTGCCTTAGCCAGTGCCTTTTCATAGATTTCCTCTGCCAGAACGCCTGGCCTAAGTTGTTCAGCAGCCCGGGCCTGAATTTCAATACACAGGTCATGAGCCTTCTGGACACTATCTGGAACTCTTGCAGCAGCAGGAAAATAAACCTGAGTCTTATCAGTGACATATCCCTCCAGGGCAAATCCGCAGTCCACAGTCAAGGGGTCCTTGTCCTGCCAGACCCTGCCGGAATATCCCATCTGGGTGATGGCTGGATGCTCTCCTCTCAATCCCACTGGCCCGTTGAACACACTGGGATAGTTGGCGCTGTCACCTGCGGATACATGACCTAGAAAAACCTCTTCCCCATAATTCTGCATGCGCATCATTCCCTGATGACCAAGGGAAAAAAAACAGTCCCAGATTTTGATGCTTATCTCCCTTTCGGTCATGCCGGGATAAATAAGCTCGGGCAAAACTCCGTACAGGGCCTCATGATGCCTTTTTCCGCAGATCAGGATCTTATCTGCCTCCCACCCGGTCTTGACCATCCTTGTTCTGGAGATTGCCTGGTCAACCGGGACAAACTCGATTCCGGACAATCTCTTCTTGAGGTTGTCGGCCAGGGCCCAGTTGATGCCTGTCTTCTCCACTCCAATAACCTGTGGAAAGCTCTGGCCGAATTCACTCAGTATTCCTGGAATATCTCCATATGATCTGAATGGAGCAATCCGCCTGACAGGAGATTCCAGCTTAAACCTTTCCATTCCCTTTCTGCACATGAAGACAGGGTCATCATCCATGGGTATCCATAGGACTCCGTTACCAAGAGATCCAGTAAAGTAATATATATTCAACCGGGAAAAGATCAGAACCGCATCACAATCAATACCGGCTTCCACAACCCTGGACCTGAATGAGACCAGTCTTTTTTCCATCTCCAGGGCCGGCAGCCTTTCCAGACTCTCAAACATGCATTGCTCCTTTCATTTTTTTAAAAACATACCTTCCTTCCAAGGTAAAATCAAACAAGCTGCCCTTGCTTCCGGGCCTGTCTAGACCCCAAACCATAAGGACCCGGCAGCAGGCGATCTGGTCTGTCGCTGCTAGCCGGGTCCTTATGGGGGTATTATTGACCCTGCAAAAATCAGTCAGATGAGGCCAGGACCCTGTTCAGGGCCATTAACAGTTCAGCTGCTTCATCAGGCCCCGGATCATGAGACAGTGCTGCCAGCACTCCTAGACCTTCAAACTTTTCATGAAGCTCTTTCCTGTTCATATCGGTGACAACAGCGGTGTTGATCATGGGGTTGGCCAGGACGACCTTTCTGATCAGTTCCAGGGAGCTGCAATCTGGAAGTCTTTCATCAACAATAAGCAAATCCGGCCTGGTGTCCTTCAGCATTTCCATAACCTGACTTCCAGACTCAGCCGATCTAACCACCCATCCGGACTGTCCCGGACTTGAAGCAAGAATTTCCTGCCAGGCAGGTTCAGGGCTGGCAATCAATATCCTCACGTTCACCTCCAGACCGTTTCTAAATGACAACTATATCTGTCCGCCACCACAAGTATTCTCTGCACTAAACCTGGTCAGCCTTCCCTGCAGAAAAGCACTGACTGCGTCTGATACTTTCCCGGAGTTACCTCCAAAAAACACGTCAATCCCAACCTGGCTGAATCCCATTAAAGGTCTCATGCCCATGCCGCCGGCAATAAGCACCTGGACCTGATTACCAGCTAAGTGGTTGACAGGAGCCATACACCCACCCTGGACATGTGGAACATTAGGCAGGGTCCCAACCTGGGTGATATGACCATTTTCCACGTCAACGATGGTATACAGATCACAATGTCCAAAGTGCTGTCCAAGTTCTGAATCCATACCGCCTGGATGAGTGGACGGCACAGCAATCCTTGTCTTTTCCATAAACTATTTCTCCTTTTTCGTCATAGCAAAGATACCATTTCTGTATTGTCAGTCTCAGGACGGTCCTTTCTGAACTACCTTTCAGGATTTCTTATCTGCTCTCCTGCAAAAGATCTTCAATCCTTTTCCAGACCTGCCTGACAGCCCCTGCCATTGGTGATTCATTACACTCGGTTATTACTTTTCTCTCCACCATGGACCTGGTTACAGCTGGATCATGGACTAGACCGCCCAGGAATACATAGCTGTTTTTCAGGCAATATTCCCTGATGTTTTGAAATTGCTCAAGGTTCAGATCGAATTTGTTAACCAAAACCGCTGTCTTTATCTTAAAATGAGTGCACAGACTGGCCACCCTTTTCAGGTCATGAACTCCAGACAGAGTTGGTTCGGCAACAATTACTGCCAGGTCGGTTCCTGACAGGGAGCTGATCACCGGACATCCAATGCCTGGCGCTCCATCGCACAGTATCAGCTTGCTTCTCTCCAGCTCAGCTTTTTCTCTGGCCTTTTGCCTGAGCAGGCTGACCAGGCGTCCAGAATTCTCAGCTCCAGGGGTTAGCTGGGCATGAACCATGGTTCCGAACCTGGTTGAGCTCACAAACCAGTGTCCGCAATGTCTGGCTGGAAAATCAATGGCCTGATCAGGACAGAAACTCACGCAGACCTTGCATCCTTCACAGCGCAAGCCATCAACCACATACCTGTCTTCCTGGTAAAGGATTGCCTTGTACCTGCACATATCAAGACAGATCCCGCAATCCCGGCACCTTGAATTATCAATGACCGCCAGGTGACCTGAGTAAAAATCATGGGTCTGTCCATTAATCGGATCAAGAAGAATGTGAAGGTCTGGAGCATCTACATCAAGATCACAGATTATTTTGTTTTCTGAGACATGGGCAAAGGCTCCGGTCAATGAAGTCTTGCCAGTACCTCCCTTCCCGCTGATTATCACTACCTCACGCATGGATGCCCTCTGGTCTATATTCCTGAACTGCCCTGGCCAAGTCGGAAAAGATTCTCCTCAAACCGGGATTCAAGCCGGACACTAGCTGGCCTTTGGAGTATGCTTTGGCTATGTCATCATTAAACGGTATAGAAGAAATAACTGGCAGCCTCTTATCCCGACAGAATTCATAAACCCTTCCGTCTCCAAGGCCGGACCTGTTTATGACCACAACAACCGGTTTCTTCAGCGGGGAAAAAGCCTCCCAAGCCAGTTTGAAATCGTGAAACCCAAAAGGTGTGGGCTCAGTAACCAGAACTATCAGATCGCTGTCCATAACCGCGCAAACAGCCGGGCAACTCACCCCCGGAGGGGAATCTACGATCACGTCAATACTTCCTTGTTTCATCACCTGACATATTTCTTGCTTGACCATGTTCATCAAAGGTGGACTCATGGCCTCCCCAACTCTGAGCCTGCCCATGATAAAGCTGATATTGCCCGACGTGCCAGTTACTATCTCTCCGAGTTCCCGCTTTCCCCAGGAAAGGGCTCCTTCCGGGCAGACAGCCACGCAACCACCGCAGCTGTGGCACATCTCTGGAAAGGTAATTAAATTTGAACCAAGCACATTAATGGCCTTGAACTGGCAGAGATCCGAGCACATCCGACACAGGGTGCATTTGGCTTCATCAGCCAGAGGAACACCAAGAAAAGCCTTTTTTCTGTGACTGATGACCGGCTTTATAAAAAGGTGAAGATTTGGCTCTTCAACATCGAGGTCTGCAGCCATGACCGGCTTTTTCCACACAGACGCCAATGATGAGGCTACTGTTGTTTTTCCTGTTCCACCTTTGCCGCTGGCAACAGAGATTATCACTTTATCCGCCTGTTGTTTTTCAGATTACAGAAGCCAGCTCATCACTGCGACACCTCTGCCGGACTAGATTGCCTGAATATTTATTTGTTGGCCTCATCAGCGTAGTCCAGACCGCCCGCCAGATACCTGTCCAGAGCTTCCTGCACACTCATGTTGTCCAAATGCTGGACTATCTTGACCCCAGCTGATTGTAATGCCTGGAAGGCCTTGGGGCCGACGTACCCGGTCAAAAGGACAGCTGCACCTTTATCGGCTATCTGCTGGGCAGCCTGAATCCCAGCCCCGTGCGCCATGGTCTGGGAACTTCCATTGTCAACGTATTCATGTTTCTCTGTTTCAGGATCAATAATGATAAAACCTGCTGCCCGGCCAAATCTTGGATCAACTCTGTCTTTTAGGGTTGGGCCCTCACTGGTTATTGCAATCTTGTTCATCTTTAATCCTTTTTAAGTTGGTTCTTCTTAGGCAGCAGGATAATTCCAGAAAAAACATCACAGCTGCTCCCCGGCCTTCATAGTTATCTTAATGAATCAGGTCCTGCCCCGCATGGTTTGACCGCACTCAGGACACTCTTTGTCCCTGCAGGGAGTTCCCTTTTCATGATTTACCTGGCATCCGCAACTGGGGCAGGTACACCAGGAAGAATTGTCTTTGGTTGAGCTACCTTTTTTTACAGGTCGATTTATACCATTAAATTTTTCATCTGAACCCTGACCTTGTCCCTGCTGACTCCTGCCTGCTCCTTTGCAGCAGGACTGTTTCAAATTTTTGTTTCTCACTTGAGTCACCTCCTTATCCAGCCTGAGTGCTCCCTGTATCCGGCAGCAACAGCCCGGCATAATAAAATTCTCATTAATCAGTCTGTTTTCCAGCCAGGCCTGGATAACAGCAGCTTCCTGTCCGGCCACAAAAGGCACAACTTGAATCTTCATCAATTCGAGTTTTTTTTGCAGGACTTTGGAAATAGCCCCGCAGACCAGGACTTGTACTTTTTCTCCTGCAAGCCACAAGCATCTGTCCCTAGTTGGCCCAGGAATTTTTTTCAAACTCTGGTCCAGGGTTTTTCTGTCCGGGCAAACCTCAACCAGGCGTACCTCCCTGGACACGTCAAATACCGGAGCAATCCGTTTTCTCCAGGTTGAAAATGCTGCAATCATAACAAGAACCAAAAGCCATTCCAAATTTAGAGGCCATAACCTTTAAAACATCGCCCCCACTAATCAGCCTTCTGCAATGCATCATCCTGCAACTGCCCAACTGCCTGTGCTCAACCAAGCAGCACATTATTTCAGCCTGCAATATAGGACAGGTCTCCTGCCCCAGCTTAACCCAGTGAGTAAAACAGCAGACTGAAGCTACGGACTGTTCCGGATGTTATCTTTCAAAGCTCTTGATCTACAGGCTGGTGCCGGCTCAGACCCAGGCAGCCTGCAGTCCTCCATTAGCAACCTTTGGGCCACCTTTCAGCCTAGGCCGTTTTGCCAAAACAACTGCCTTGAATAAATGGATTTAACTGAAAATGAGAGCTGGTGAACACCAGCAGTTCCGTCTTAGATATAAGACGGTGTCGAAATGCGGGGTGTCGAATATGAGACGCTAATAGCCAGGATCTTTAACCTATCAGCCAGGACAATATTGACGGATCAATGCAACTCGCCTTTTTGCTTGGATCTGCCGTCCTCTTCTGGCAGCAGGATGCCCAGATCTTTGACCTTTCTGAACAAGGTGCTCTTATGTATTCCCAGCTCCCTGGCTGCAGACTGCCTGTTGCCCTTATGACGCTGGATGGCCCCCAGGATGGCCTGGGCTTCCATTTGTTTTCTGACGCTTCGCATGTCCTGGGCCTGGCCTGTTTTTTGGCCACTCATGGTTAGTTCAGGAGGAAGATGTTCCAAGCCTATCAATCCGGATCTGCACATAATAAAAGACCGTTCAATAACGTTCTCCAGCTCTCTGATATTTCCCGGCCAGTCGTGGGCCATAAGAAGTGAAAGGGCCTGAGTGTCCATACCGGTGATATTCCTCTTCTGGATCCTGTTGAACCTTTTGATGAAACTGTCTACCAACAGGGGTATATCTTCTTTACGCTTCCTAAGGGGAGGAATCTCCAGCCTGACCACATTTATTCTATAATAGAGATCACGGCGAAAGATATTCTGCTCCACAAGTTCTTCAAGGTTTCTATTGGTAGCGGCAATGATCCTGGCCTCAAGCTTTTCAGACCCAGTCGCCCCCAGGGGCTCAAAAGTCCTCTCCTGGATCACACGCAACAAGCGTACCTGCATTGCCTGGCTTACTTCACCGATTTCATCCAGGAATATCGTACCGTTTCTTGCCGCGGACAAACGACCAGGTTTGTCTTTGAGCGCTCCAGTGAAAGCTCCTGTCTTGTAGCCAAAAAGTTCAGACTCAAGCAGATTGTCAGGCAGAGCGCCACAATTAATGGCAACAAAAGGACCTTCTGCCCACGGGCTCAAAGCATGAATAGTCCTGGCCACCAGTTCTTTGCCAGTACCAGTCTCACCCAGCACCAGGGCAGTGCTTGGGCTGTCCGCCACTGCTGACATGACCTGAAAAATGTTCTCCATCAACGGACTGCGACTGGCTAGATCCCCGATACTGAATCTGCTCTCCAGCTCTTTCCTCAGCCCCTCAACCTCGGTCAGATCCCTGAATGTTTCAGCTCCTCCAGTGATTCTGCCATGCTCGTCCCTGAGAACAGCAGTGGACACGCTTATGGGTATGCTTGTTCCTTGGGCATTAATGATATAGCCGGATCTGTTGATAACCGGCTTGCCAGATCTGAGGGTCTCCTGCAGAGCGCATCCAGTTTCACACATACTGGAACGAAACACGTCTGAACATGGCCTGCCCAGGGCTTCATCCCTGCTAATGCCTGTAATGACTTCAGCAGCCCTGTTGAATGAGGTAACTTTCCACTCAAGGTCAACGGTAAACACTCCGTCGGAAATGCTTTCCAGAATGGCTTCTGTTCCGCCGGAAATAGTAAAGGGTTTTGATTTATCTTTCTTACCCATGGCACCCATTCATGCTTTTATCATCTTGAGTTGCACTGGAACTTGACCCTGGTTCAAGGAATGACCCGGGCCTGGCCCTTTCAATAACCAGAAGTTCTTTGATGCTCATAATCGGCCATCCCGCCCATGAGCACATAGACCCTGGTATACCCCATTTCCTGCAGCATGTTATAGGCAGCCATGCTCCTGTTCTGAGTCCTGCACAGGAGGACAATGGGCTTGTTTTTGCTGAATCCTGCATCCGGCAAAGTCTGCCTGATCTCTGCCAGGGGGATGTTCATCGAACCTCTGATCTTTCCCAAAGGACCAGTCCTTTCAAAGACTTCGCGTACATCAATTATTATCAGATCATCATGGCTGAGTAGCAGTTTTTCCAGCCCGTCCTGATCAATAAAGGGCCCGTCATCCCCAGCAGTACAGGAGATAAGGAGCAAAATTACCGACATAATGCTCACGATGCTTTTGAAGTACATCAGAGTCTCTTTATTAGAACCAGTCATGAAATACAAGGACAGGTCATCCGCCACCAGATCCTTCTTTGCCTGAACCTGCTTGTTCTCAAAAAGCCGGATCCAGACAGGGTGCTATATGAGGCCCTTGGCTTGATTCTGGCTGATGTTAAAGGCAACAGAAAAGAGATGGTGGATGAAATCAACGTATTCTACTGACACGTTGGGAGGGGTGTTAATGCGAGCTGGAGCAAAGTTGACAATGCCCTTGATGCCTGCTTCCAGCAGGTAATTGGCAGCCCTTTGAGCCCTTTCAGGCGGTGTAGTTATAATACCGATTTCAACTGAGAGTTCTTTGGTCTTGTCCGGCAGTTTGCTTGAGCAGATTACTTCCAGACCGGCGATTTCTTCCCCGATTTTGAAAGGGTCGCAGTCAAAGGCTCCGACAATGATGAAGCCCCGCTTTCTCAAGACACCGTGCCTCAACAAAGCCCGTCCCAGGTTTCCAACCCCGACCAGAACCACATTCCAGGTCCGGTCCAGACCAAGGCTCTGCTTGATGGCTTCTTTCAGCTCAAAGACATAATAACCGACACCACGAACACCGAATTCGCCGAAGTAAGCAAGATCTTTACGAATTTGAGAAGGATTCACGCCGCAGGACACGGCAAGCTTTTCTGAGGAAACCACCTTTACGCCCTGTTGTTCCATGCCTTCCAGCTCCTGGACATATATTGCCAGCCTGGAGATGGTGGCTCTGGGAATACGGTCGTATTTATGGTGGCTCATAGTGAAATTATTAACAATATCCGTCTTTAAAAAAGGGAGGGATTTCTCCCCCCCTTTTTGGTTGAGTAAAACTAGATGAACGGGTTGGCGAACAGAAGGATCAGGTTGATAACCAGGGCGTAAATGGCCAGGGATTCGATCATGGCCAGACCGATAAGCATGGTTACGGTGATCTTGCCGCTTGCTTCAGGATTACGGGCTGTACCTTCACAAGCACCCTTAAGACCCAGGCCCTGTCCGATACCTGTGCCAAAGGCGGCAATACCCATACCAATGGCGGTTGCCAGGGCGATATTGGAAATTACCTCTGGAGCAACTTCAGCGGCAAAAGCGACACTGGCCAGGCCAACCAACAGAACTGTGTTCAGGAGCACCAAAAAAGTCTTACGCATTACAAAAACCTCCTAAAGTGTTATTTATTTGGTCAAAAGACCATTTCCCCCTAAATTAATGAGCTTCTTCAAAAGCGCCCTTGAGATACATCATGGACAGCATGAAGAAGACAAAAGCCTGCATTGTCTTCATGAGCAGGAACAAAATAAAGATGGGCAAAGACCCGAGCAGAGGAGCAAGGAGGAACATGAGTGCGATAACGATTTCCTCTCCCCTGATGTTTCCAAAAAGCCTGAGGGTCAATGACAGCGGCCTGGCCAGATGGCTGACGATTTCAATGGGAAACATGATCGGAGCCAGCCACCAGTAGGGTCCCATGAAGTGTTTTATGTATTTCAGGCCATGCAACTTGAATCCCCAGTAATTATAGTACAAAAACACAAAAATAGCCATACTGGCAGTGGTGTTTATGTTTGCTGTTGGAGCGTCAATACTGGGGATCAATCCAGACACGTTGAGTACCCAAATATATATGAGCAGGGTGAACAGAACCGGGAACACCTTCCGCCCGGGCTCACCCATGTTGGCTACAACAAAATCCTCAACCGCCTTGATCAAAAACTCAAAAAAATTCTGAACTCCTCTGGGCACCAGGGTCATCCTCCGGGTAGCCGTCCACGCCAGCAACAACAGCAGGATAATGAAAAACCAGGAGTAGAGAACATGTTGGGGCATGGGCAACCCAATATAGTAGAAAAACTCCTTTAAAAACATCCATTGATATAGATCTTCCATTAATTAAGCCTCCTTGAGTTTTTGACCAACCAGAGTGACGCCAAATATAAAAACATTCAGCAAAACAATACTTAAACCGATTAATAAAGAATAAATGCTTGCTCCCCAATGGACTATGGCAAAATATAAAACCAGGCCGATCAGGCCCAGCCTGATATAAAAGCTGAAAAGCAAAGGTGTAACTGCACCCTTTTTAATATGCACCAGTTCTTGAATGAGCTTGGCCAGAAAATAAAAATTTAAGGTCCCTAGAATCGCACCTGTCAAAAACCCCGTCAGAACCGGCCCGGAAAAAATTACTAAAAAAAAGATGGAGCCCAGAACACTCAGGTAGATCTGATTGCGAACCAGCAGACGCACCTGCGGCAGGACCAGTCCTCTGCGATAGAGGAAAGCTTCAACCCTTTTGTTCATCAACCCCTTTATCTTTCCTTTTTTCTTCCTCGTGAATTTTCTTGGCTTCCAGATACATGTTTTTGAATCCGGCTGCAATCCCAAAAAACAGAAAACTGATTAGAAACCAAGGTTGGGTTCCAAGCCATTTGTCCAAAAAGTAACCAATGGCAAAGCCCACAAAAGTGCAGGATACCAGATGGATCCCTAAAAGGCTGGCTTTCCCCAGGTCGCCCCATAGGGCCTGTTTTTTTTTGGATCTGAAAAACATCGGCTTTAAATCTGTTCCCGCTTGAGTTCGTGCAATCATTCACAATGTCAAAGTTGACTATCACACACTCTTGTTCCAAGTCAATCCATATCCCTGTCTGAATTTATTGATAATGAAAAAGTTTTTTCCCTGAGTAATGACTTGTCCCATGAACTGCCCTGCAAAGTACATCCTTGCCATTGGATTTGCTTGAAGATAGAATAATAAATTCTGTCATCAAAGATTCTTATCAGAGGAAACAATGAAAAAAGTGAAAGCGCTGCCTGCTTCGAGACTCAGCGTATCCCTTGCTCCGTCAAGGCTCGGCTTTTCCCATTCCGGATCTGTTCGTTTTGGATCAGTTGACTTCAAAAAGTGTCAGGAAAGGGCTTACGAGGCCCTGGAACTGGCTCTGACCATAGAGCGTCCCGGCTATAATGTCTATCTTTCAGGCGAAAAAGGCCTGGGCAGGACCAGGTTTGTCAGGGATTTCCTTGATCCCAGGGCTGCTTCCAAGAAGCCCCCCAGCGACTGGGTTTATGTCAACAACTTCCAGGACCCTGACCAGCCCCTGGCCATTTCTCTGCCCCCTGGCCAGGCCAAGGGCTTCAAGCGGGATTTGGCTGCTGCTGTGAAAAGAATCCGGGAATCAATTCCTTCAGGATTTGAGCAGGACTTCTATGTCAGAAAACACGGCGATCTTATCAAGGATTATAATGACGCCAGAGAAAGCCTTCTCAGCAGGATGGAGAATCAGGCCCACAAAAACGGCTTCAGCCTCAACGTGGATGAGAGCGGCTCTCTGACTCTTTTTCCTCTGGTGGAGGGCAAGGTCCTGACCCCGGAAGAGTTTGAAAAGTTAAATCCTGATCTCCGCAGGAGTCTTAAGGATGAAAGCTCAAGGATTATGGAGGCCCTCCTTGGCCTGTCCAGACAGATAAGCAAGAAGGAACAGGACCTTCGGGAAAACGAAAAACAGCTGGATCGCGAAGTTGCCGCAGAAAAAGTCGACTCCTGCCTCAAGGAAATCATTGCTAAATATTCCGGTATACCCAGGATCAGCCAGTTTGTGGAGGATTTAAAAAACGACGTCCTGGACAACCTGGAACACTTCAAGCCCAGAGAGCAGCCCCAGGACAATCCGGCCGACCTTTTCGGCGCTGGTCATGAGGGTTTTTTTTCCAGGTATGAGGTCAATATATTTGTAGACAATTCCTCCAGAAAAGGAGCTCCGGTACTCATTGAAGATAATCCAGTCTATTTCAACCTGCTGGGCTGTATAGAACGCGAATCTGAAATGGGCACTTATTACACTGACTTTACTCTGCTCAAAGCCGGCAGCCTGCACAAGGCCAACGGAGGCTTTCTGGTTCTAAGGGCCGAAGACATCCTGTCTCAGCCTCAGTCCTGGGAAGGACTCCTGAGGTGTCTGCGGTCAGGCCGGGCTGAGATTGATGATCCCTCTGATCACTATGACACTGTCCGGACCAGGACCATCCGTCCTGAGCCCATTGTCCTGGATATCAAGATCATAATTATCGGTTCAGATGAGGTTTATGAGATCCTCCTGGATGCTGATGAAAGATTTGCAAAGCTCTTTAAGATCAAAGCCCATATGCAGGAGTCCATGCCCAGGAACAATGATTCAGTCCGGGAACAGAGCCTGATCCTGGCTGCCATGGCCAGGGACAACGATTTGCGAAGCTTTCACCGGGAAGCAGTTGCTGCTCTTATTGATCACTCATCCAGGCTGGCCGGGGACCAGCAGAAGCTGTCCCTGAAATTTTCTCTGCTAGCCGAGCTTATGGTAGAGGCTGACGCCTTTGCCTCCATGGCCAAAAGTGAAATGGTCGCTGCTCAATCCGTTCACCAGGCCCTGGAAGCCAGGAAGTATCGCCTTAACCTTTATGAAGATGAATTCCTGGCCGAATACGAACGGGAAGCCATCAAAGTTCAGACCCAGGGACATGCCATAGGCAGAGCCAACGGTCTGTCGGTCTCTGCCTATGGCGACTATATCCTGGCTCTGCCGCACCAGATTTCCTGCACCACCGGGGTGGGCCACGGCGGGATCATGGATCTGGAACGGGAGGCCGAACTTGGGGGCCCCATCCACACCAAGGGCATGATGATCATCAAAGGCTACCTGCAGAACCTTTTTGCCCAGGACAAACCCCTTGTCCTTTCAGGAAGCCTCTGCTTTGAACAGAGTTACGCCCACATTGATGGTGACTCAGCTTCAGGCGCTGAACTGGCCGCTCTTCTCTCAGCCCTTTCCTCAGTCCCCATCAACCTCTCCTACGCCTTCACCGGTGCAGTAAGCCAGTCCGGGGCGATCATGGCCGTGGGCGAGGTAACCAGAAAAGTTGAAGGATACTTTGAGGTGTGCAGGAGAAAAGGATTGACCGGTAACCAGGGGGTGATCATCCCTGTAGACAATGTGACTCACCTCATGCTCAGTGATGCAGTAGTCCAGGCTGCCAGACAGGGCAGCTTTCATATTTTTGCAGTAGAAAACATTGAACAGGCTTTGGAAATCCTTACCGGTATCCGGGCCGGGAAAAAGCTTGCCAATGGAGGCTTTTCTCCAGGCTCCATTTATCACAAAGCCAACGAAAGGTTGCGCCAGCTGGCCCACCTGGCCGATCAGAAAGTCAGGCGGTCCTGCGTCAGGAAAAAAAAGTAAGGTTTTCCTGCTGCATTTCCCCGGGGCCATTATCTTTTAAGACAGGACCGGGGCCAAGGAAACTGGCCGGAATAGACTTTACTGACCAGGGGCCTTGATTCTGAATAAAATACTGTAGAGAATAGGTGCCACCACCAGAGTCAGGACTGTGGCAAAGGTCAGGCCAAACACAATGGTTATGGCCATGGAAACCCAGAAATCGTCAAAAAGAAGCGGGGTCATGCCCATGACCGTGGACAGGGTGGCCATCATTACCGGTCTCAGCCTGCTGACCGATGCATCCATAAGAGCCTGATATCTCTCCTTGCCCGACTCAATGTACATATCTATCTGATCGATGAGAACCACTACGTTTTTTATGAGCATGCCAGACAGGCTCAAGGCGCCCAGCAGAGCCAGGAAGCCAAAGGGCTGACCTGTAAGCAGAAGGCCGGCTGTAATCCCGATCATGGCCAGGGGCAGGACCATGGTAATGATCAACGGCTGTTTTAAGGTACTGAACAGGCCTGCAACAACAATGGCCATAAGCATAAAGCTGATGGGTACTCCAGCAAAGACTTCTGCCTGAGAATCCCTGGATTTTTCATATTCCCCTCCCCACTCCATCCTGTATCCCGGAGGAAGCTCCATCATCTCCATTTCATTTCGAATCCTGGACATCATGTCCTGGGCAGTCCCGCTTGCGGTTTCCGCCTGGACTGTGATGGTCCGGAGCCGATCCCTTCTGATGATGATGGAATCCTCCCACTCAAGAGAGCCTCCGACAACTGCCTGCCCCAGGGGCACCCCTCTTTCAGCTCCCAGGGGACGCACGTCAACGGAGTAAATATCTTCAAGCCGCTGTCTCTGCTCCAGGGGCGGCCTGAGAATAATGGGCATGAGTTTGTCCCCTTCCCGGTACATTCCAATACTTATACCGTCAAAATTCAATTTCAGAGCCCTGGCCACGTCCTGACGATCCACTCCGGCCCGGATACCCCTGGCCTGGGAATACTCCAGGGTCTGAATCTTGACCATCTGCCGCCAGTCATCCCGCACTTCTCTGGAGTCGGGATCAGCCTTCAGGATTTGCTTGGCCCGGTCAGCCAGTGATCGAAGCACTTCCCGGTCATGGCCGCTGAACCGGACCTCCACGGAAAATTCCACCGGAGGCCCCATGGGAAACTTCCGAACCCTTGGTTCAGCATAAGCAAAGTCCTGTGCCAGGTATCCTTGGGAAAATTCCCTAACCCTGTCCAGGTTAGAGGCATCGTCAATATTAATGATCATCTGGCCGAAACTCCTGTTTGGAAAACGGGGCTCCATGGGCAGATAAAACCTGGGCGCTCCCTCACCGATGAATGAACCTACTGACACCACATTGGGGTGTTCCAGGAGTTTCTCCTCAATCCGGGCCATATCCTTGGATAATGACTCTATCCTGGAACCCTCAGGCAGCCAGTAATCCAGCTTGAGCTGGGGCCTGGTTGATGGCGGGAAAAAAGATTTGTTGACCTGGGTAAATCCTGCCAAGGAAATAACAAACAGACCGCCCATCACAGACAAGACAAGGATTTTTTTATTCATGCTCCAGTCCAGTAGACTGCGGTACATGCCAAATACCTTTGCAGAATGGGGATCTTTATTGCCCCCCTTTTCATCCAGGTCCTTGCCCAGAAACATGTATCCCCAGAGAGGGGTGACGGTCATTGCCAGAAACCAGCTGGTCAGCAAAGAAACAGCAATGACCAGAAACAATCCCCTGGTGTATTCCCCGGTGTCGTCCCCGGCCAGGACAATAGGCATGAAAGCAAATATGGCCACCAGAGTCGCCCCCAGCAGGGGCCAGGCGGTTTCCTTCACGGTCTGCCTGGCTGCTTCCATTTTCTTTATTCCGGTCTGCATTTTGACCAGCATGCCCTCGGTAATGACTATGGCATTGTCCACCAGCATGCCCAGGGCAATGATCAGCGCTCCCAGGGATACCCGGTCCAGATCCATGCCCAGGTAACGCATCAGAGCAAAGGTGATCAGGATGGTCAGCACCAGGCCTTTGCCGATGATCAACCCACTCCTGAACCCCATGAATAAAAGGAGAAGGACGACCACTATACTGACTGCCTGCATCAGGTTGAGCATGAAGGAATTAATGGCCTGGTCAACCTGGTCCGGCTCAAAGGCCAGGTAATGGGTCTCAATGCCTGGAGGAAGCATTTCTTTGATATCTTCAAGCTTCTTTGTAACTCCGCGACCCATCTCAATGACATTTCCTCCTTTAACGGTGGAAATGGCTATTCCCAAGGCCTGCTGGCCGTTGAACCGCATCATGTTTGTGGGCGGCTCCAAAATGCCCTGACTGATGCTGGCTACATCTCTCAGTAAAATAGTCTGCTCCTGGCCGCTGACAGGATCAATCCCCCCCAGGACCACACTCCCGATATCTTCAACCTGTGAAAATTCACCCCTCAAGGCGAACCTGACCCTTTCTCTGCCCAGATCTGCACTGCCTGCATCAGTCACCATATTCTGCTGTTCCAGCAGGGCAAGCACCCTTCCCAGTGGAATCCCCATCTTTGCCAGCCTGGATCTGGAGATATCCACATACACGCACTCAGTCTGCTCACCCCAGAGTTCAACCCTGGACACCTGGTCCACCAGAAGAAGTTCTTTCTGGATCAGATCAGCCTGGTTGCGCAGTTCCTCATAAGAATAGCCCGGACCGGTAAGGGCGACTATAACTCCGAACACATCTCCGAAATCATCCTTGACCACAGATGGACCTGCCCCTGGGGGCAGGTCTGCCTGAACATCACTAATCCTGCGGCGAAGGTGGTCCCACTCCTGGGGCACATCCCTGGAAGGCACATTTTCCTGGAGATGGACATGGGCAACTGAAAGACCAGCCCGGGATTCAGTCTGAACGTATTTAAGGCGATCCAACTTCTGAACAGCCTTTTCAATCTTCTCACTAACCTCTTCTTCCACCTGCAGGGGAGAAGCTCCGGCATAAGGGGTTACCACAATGGCGGTCTTAATGGTGAACTCGGGGTCCTCCAGCTTGCCCATTTTGAAATAGGAAACCACTCCGGACACCGCCAGAACCACGGAGATAAAAATGAAAAAGGTTTTTTTTCTGATACAGAATTCAGCAATATTCATAGGCTAAAATCAACTTGGCTTCCGGGTTTGGGCAAAATCTCCCCTGGTTTCAGATTCCTTTTTGAACATAATTATTTACTGGCCTGACCTGCTGTCCTTCTTCAAGAAATTCGGCTCCTGCAACAATAATCATCTCCCCAGGCACGAGACCATCAAGAATCTGAATGCCCTGTCCACTTATCTGACCCGGGGTCACCCTTCTGGACCTGACCTCTTTTGTAGAAGAATCAAAGATCCAGACCTTATTTTCAAAACCTTCTCCGGGAACAAGAGCTGTTTCGGGAATAAAGACAAATCCTGAATATTCCCGGGGTAATCCAAAGGCTATGTAAACATCCGCAGCCATAGAGGGATACACAGGAATATCAGCGGGCCTGTCCAGAACAGCAGTCAACCTGTAACTCAGGGTCATGGGCGATGCAGCAGTGCTGATCTCCTTGATCCTGGCCGGAAGATAATGTCTGGGAAAAGTTTCCAGCCGGACATGGATGCTCTTGATCAGATTTTTCTGAACCAGGAGCTGCTCAGGCAGCCCTATGGTCACCTCCATTCTGGTGCTGTCCTGGAACCTGACCACTGGCTGTCCAGCTGCAATATTTTCATGATCCTCAACATATCTTTCAGCTATATGTCCATCAAAGGGGGCTCTCAGGATCGAATCTTCAAGAGCAGATCTGGCCTCGTCCAGACCGGCTTCAAGGGAAGCAATCCTGGCCCTTGCTGCCTCAATATCTTCCGGCCTGGCCCCTACAAGGGCTTTTTCCAACTCCATCTCCAGAGAACGGACCTTGCTGCGTGCGCTTTCCTTGCTGCTGCGGACATTGTCCAGCATGGCTCTGGCCACTGCCCCCATTTCGTAAAGCCTGACATGTCGTTCATACTGAAGGACAGCCTCTTCATAAGCCACCCTGGCCGCCTGAACCTGAGACTCAAGGGCTTTCACGTCTTCCTCCCTGGCCCCGGCAAGCATGGCCCTCAGATTGGCTCTGGCTTCGTCCAGCCTGCCTGAAATATTTCTGACAGCTATTTCAAAGTCCCTGGAATCCAGGGTGGCAATAACCTCGCCTTTACGCAAATACTGCCCCTCTTTCACCGGGAAGCCACGCAGCTGGTTGGAAACCCTGAAGGAAAGATCAACCTCCTGAACTGGGCTCATCTTACCTGGAAAAACCCTGGAGTAAGCCTGTTGGGCTGTTGAAACCTCCATTATCCTGACCGGCCTCAGCACTTCTTCAACCTCTCCGGGCTGCTGGCAGCCTGAAACAACCAGCAAAATAGCTATTGCTACCATTTTCAACACGTACTCAAACATAAGCCCGCCTTTTTCTGATTTTAACAAAGCACAGCAGGAAGAATTAATGGCCTGCCAATGAGATATTCTTCTCTCCCATGGCATTGTAGATGGAAGCCAGGGCCTTGAGATAGTCGGCATTGGCTCTGATCAGATTGCCCTCAGCACTGGAAAGTCTGGCCTGGCCATCCAGGACGTCGGTGTTAGTACCCACCTGGGCTTCATACCTGGCCACAGCCATCCGATAGCTTTCTCTGGCTTCCTCCAGGGCCTGCCTGGCAACAGCAATCCTTTTACGGCTCTCGCCAATCTGGAGATAAGCAGATTTCACCTCAAAAACCACACTTTTCAGCAGGTGTTCATATTCAGCCATGAGCTGCTTTGTGTATTGTCCGGCCTGCTTGTGGGCATAATAGGTCTTGCCCCATTCAAAGAGAGTCCACTGCATCTGAACTCCAGCCCTCCACTCGCTGCGGTCCTGAAGAGTGCTTCCGCTGACTGATGGATCATCTCCTCGCCGGTAATAGTCAAAATTGGCTCCCACCTGGGGATAAAACGAACTGGCCGTGATTTTCTCGTCCCTTAAAGCCATCTGGACGCTTTTATCAGCAATAAAGATATCCGGCCTGGCTGCAAGGGCTCTTTGCCTGCATTGTTCCAGGTCCAGGACAAAAGGAATATACTCCAGTTCACCCTGATAAAAGACTTCTTGTTCCAGAGGAAGATGAAGAAGCATGTTCAACCTGGCAGTGAGATTGTCCACACTGTTTTCTGCAGAAATAAGATCCTGCTCTGCCTGGGCCACGTCCACCTGGGCCTGAAGCACGTCAAGTCTAGGTACTAGCCCGACTTCATAATAGGACTGACTGACCTGGAGATGAGATTTCAGCCGGGTCAGGGAATCCTTGGCCACCCGGACCGATTCCCTGGCTGCCAGCAGATCCAGAAAGGTACTCTGCACTTCCAGGACCAGCGCCAGCTCAGCCCGATCCAGCTGGGATTCAGCCTGTTCATTGCCCAGCCTGGCCTTCTGGTAGCTGCTGAGAATGTTGAATCCAGTGAAGAGGGGCTGATGGATGTTAAAATTCAACGTCCAGACATCCCTGGAGTCCCGGATGGTTCTCTGGGTAACCGGATCTCTTCCTGACGGGTGTTCATCCAGTCTTGTATAGGCATAACTGGTACTGAACCTTGGACCGAAAGCCCCCCGGGCAGACTTTACTCCATACTCTGACCCTTTAAGGGCTTCGCGCACCGCCTGAATGGACTGATTTCGTTCAAGTCCCATTATGACCGCATCCTCAAGATCAATGATCTCCTGGGCCGAAACTTTGCTAAAAGGCATCCATAGCAGCCCAGTCAATAAAATTATATGAAATACATTGATAAATCGCACAAAAATCCCCCGTGAATAAACTGTTGGACAGGTCGGGAGCCCTGCCAAAAGCTGCACTATAAAACAAAAGATATATGCTCCCCAACCAGACCTGTTCTGAAATTCTTAACCCACAATGTACTCAAGCTCAAGATTTTTCAATTTACGTACCATTAAAAAACCAAATCGGCCCAAATAAAAAACTGTTGCATAACAATGCAAAAATAATTAACTTGCCTGATACGTCTTAACCATGCAGCATAAAAATTTACCAGGGGAGGCATTATGTTTGAAGGTTTTATCCTGGCTCTGGCTTTAATTGTACTGGGCCTGATTCTTAAAGGTTTCCACAGCGAACACGGCCCGCACAAGGAAAACAACAATCATTAAGTCTTTCACACTGTTGGGCCGGGATAGTTGAAAGGTTTGCCAAGCCGTCTGGCCCACCGGGCGCCCGTAGCTCAGCCGGATAGAGCGTCGGACTTCGAATCCGCAGGCCGGGGGTTCGAATCCCTCCGGGCGCGCCATCTTTATGAATATTTAATCCACCTGCCAAGATGACACCAGCATGAAGACTTTCAATCTGTACAGACATCCTGAACTGGGCCTAGAAGCGGTCAAGGAAGGCTTTTCCTGGCCGGCTTTTTTCTTTGGCATCATCTGGATGGTCTACAAAAAATTATGGAAGTACGCAGGGATATGGTTCGCCATTTACATCACCCTGGCCTTTGTTGAGAATGCAGTCAAATCAGGTGGCGTTGATTCCGGCATGAAGGCCACCTATGACATAATGATCCTCATGGGCTACCTGCTCATAATGCTCATTCCGGCATTCAAGGGCAACTCCTGGAGACAGACAAGACTTCTTGAAAAGGGTTACGTCCTGGAAAAAACCGTTAAAGCCTCTACCCCGGACCAAGCCCAACAGGCCGGTCAATCATCCTGACGATTCTTCACCACCTTCTTCCTGTCCCATTTACTGCATGCCTTTGGGAGGCAAAATGAAACCTTAAAGGTTGTTTTAAACATTTCCTGGTTATGCTTTTTAAGGACTAAAGGATACCATACCAGGAGATGTGCATGCTGACCATGGAATTCGGCAACCGCCTGAAATTCTTGCGCTCCATCAAAAACATGACCCAGGCGGTTTTGGCTGAAAAGGCCGGCATTTCCCTTCAGTACCTGGG
Organism: Desulfonatronovibrio hydrogenovorans DSM 9292; assembly: GCF_000686525.1. NCBI lineage: Bacteria > Pseudomonadati > Thermodesulfobacteriota > Desulfovibrionia > Desulfovibrionales > Desulfonatronovibrionaceae > Desulfonatronovibrio > Desulfonatronovibrio hydrogenovorans. Next base: position 461,370 of record NZ_JMKT01000008.1, on the reverse strand, counting down.
TAGAATTGAACGAGGCATCTCCTCACCGTCATTTAAGGTAATCCATAAAATTTGTCGGGCGTTAAACACCGAGCCAGCCTCACTCTTCCTTTTTACCTCTGCAAAAGCTCCCATCCCCCAGGACCCGGAATTTTCAGCCAGCATCAAAACATCCCTGGACTGGACCAGACACGTCACCTGGAAAGGCCTCTGGGAAAAAGATCTGGCCACCGGCTCATACCTTTGGTCCTGCAACCTGTACAATCTCCTGGGATACCCCTCTTTTTCCATTGAACCCGACTTTGACTTCTTCCTGAGCCATGTCTCTTCAACCTCAGTTCAATCCCTGAAAAAACAGATCTCCAGGGCCTGCGCCGGAAAAATAGTCGCTGATGTGGAATTCATGTTTACCACCAGGGATCGCCGTCTCAGGACCGCAATACAGCACCTGGATATTTTCAGGGATTCGTCAGGGGAAATAACTCAGGTCTGTGGAATCATCCTGGACATAACCGAAAGTCGGGCCCTGGAAGGATCATTGATCACAAATCAGCATCAGCTGGAAGAATATGTCCTTCAGCGAACCCAGGAATTGTCAAAAACCGTCAGACAGCTGGAAGTAGAGTGCCTGCGCCGGAAAGATACCCAGGAAAAGCTGCAGCAGAGCAAGGAGTACCTGAAAACCATATTTGACATGGTTCACGACGGAGTCATCCTCCATGATGGCCCGACCTTCAGGATTCTGGACGCCAATGAACGGGCATGTGAAATGTATGGTTATTCAAAGGAAGAAATGCTGAGCCTTTCTGTGACCAACCTCAGTTCAGGCATCCCCCCATACAATCCAGCCATGCTCCAAAAACTCATGGACAGGGTCAGGCAGGAAAAGTTCACCACCCTGGAGTGGCAGGCCAGAAAAAAAGACGGCTCTCTATTCTGGGTGGAGGTCAGCATAAGACTTGGCTTTATCGGAACGCATGAAAGCTTTTTTGTCATAGTCAGAGATATTACACACCGCAGACACTCAGACAACGAAAAAAGAGACGAGGCACAGCAGGACATTCAGCACTCCACCTCCCGGCAAAGCCTTGAAGTCCTGACTGGAGGAATAGCCCACGAGTTCAGCAATCTGCTTCAGGTTATCAGGAACAACCTGGATGCCTGTCTTCAGGCTGGCCACATCCCCCAAGACCTGGCTACCATAGTCAGACAGGCTGAAAAAGCTGTTGAACGGGCTTCAAAGCTGACCGGAAAAATGCTTAGTTTTTCAGGAAGAGGCAAATTCTTTCCAAAACTTATTAATCTGAACCGGACAATTATTGAACTCAAGGATGTTTTGCTCCAAATGTGCGGTTCAAACTGCCGGCTGGATCTTGATTTGGACCAGTCCATCCCCTGGATCCGGGCGGACAGGGATTTGCTTCGACAGGCAATAAAGAGCATCTTTTCCAACGCTTGTGAAGCTATAAAGCATCCTGATGGTTTTATCCGGATCAGTACAGGACTTTACCTGCATTCTTCCGGGGGAGAATCAGCCAGCTTTTCTGCCAGTCCAGCTGGTCCGGGCCATTATGCCTTTATTCAGGTTGAGGATAATGGTGCAGGCATGGATGGAGAGTGCCGGGAAAAAATTTTTGACCCTTTTTTCTCCACCAAAGCCGAGGGTAGAGGGCTGGACATGGCTGCAGTCAAAACCATTGCCCGCAAGCATAATGGTACCCTGACCATCAGCAGCAGCCCGGAAAGGGGCTCAACAGTCCGGCTCCTCATTCCCCTGCCGGACCAGATACCCGACCCCAAGACTCCGGCCCAGAAAGTAGAGTATCCAGCAGCCAGGCAGGATGGAGGAGAGACCATCCTGGTGGTGGATGATGAAGAGGGCATCAGACAGGTTACTGCTGAACTGCTAAGGGATGCCGGCTACCAGGTCATCACTGCTGTTGACGGCATAGAAGCCATTTCCGCCTACCAGAAGTACGGCCAGAATATTGCCTGCGTGCTTCTTGACCTGACCATGCCCAGGATGGATGGAATTGAAACCTACAGCCGCCTGTCAAAACTTGACCCTGCAGTCAAGGTGATCATCTCCAGCGGCTATAACCCGGATAAGGAAATGCGCCTCGACTCAACCAGAATCAAAGGATACCTCCAGAAACCATATTCTTTCCAGGATCTGCTCAGCAAACTGCAAAAAGTGCTCGAAACCAGCTTTGACAATTAAGTTGACTCAGTTACTTATCAAACAGGGTAATATCCCCTGCCTGCTGAGACTCCTGCCTGATCCGGGCTGACTCGGCCTGTTCCCTTTGAGCCAGTCTGCTGACATAGCCGGAAGGAACCCTTTTGAGAAAAACCTCTCCAGTGTCAGTATAGAAGAGTATCTTCCTGGACTCAACACCTCCCAAATCACTGCTCACTATTCTGATATGCTCATTTCGCAAAAACTCCAGGACAAAGGATGCGATCTTCCTGCCCACGCCATTGTCCCTGGATATGGAAGGAATCATGTGCGCCCCTCCAAAAGCCTTGGCAATAAAGTCCTTTCGCGCCGCCCCCAGCTTCATCATCTCGTTGATGAGTATCTCCATGGCATTGACCCCGTACCTGGCGGATACGTCAAATTTTTTCAGATCGGCCTTGCCCGGCAAAAGGATGTGATTCATCCCTCCGATCCGACGGACAGAGTCAAACAGGCAGACAGCCACGCAGGATCCAAGGATGGTGTGAAGAACAGCCGGCTCTCTGCTGGCTCTGCATTCACCGATATGGATGTGAATATGTTTTCTCATGAGTCCCTGACCGCCTCAGCAAAAAAATGCCTGCAGCCTTAAAAGTGGCTGCCTTTGCCAGGTTATCAGTATCCTACTTTTAAAACCACCTCAACTAATCTAGCCGGTAATGCATCGAATGGCCATAAATCCAGAACCCCTAAAGCAGCCCAAAAAAAAGCCTGCACCACAAAGGTACAGGCTTTTTAAAAATTCATGGTGCCGAGGGACGGAATTGAACCGCCGACACGGGGATTTTCAGTCCCCTGCTCTACCGACTGAGCTACCTCGGCTGACTAAGCACGAGTAAAGGCTTATATATGAGGGTCATGAAATTGGCAAGAAGTTTTTCCCGAAAAAATAAATTTTACTTTTTCGACTGCTCCGGTTATATTTTATGGGATTTTGCAAATCATCCAACTGCCGGGACTGAACTGACAGTAATCATTATTACACATTGATTCTGAGACAATGGCAAGTTTCTTTTCCTGGCAGCATGACCATCAGTAAACATAAATCGCTGATCACAGCTAAAATAACAAGGAGTAAATAATGGTAACCATAATCTGGCTTGGCTTATGCTACATCCTTGGTTCCCTGCCCTTCGGCATCCTGATAGCCCAGTCCTTCTGCAAAATCGATCCCCGCCAGCAAGGCAGCAAAAACATCGGTGCTACCAATGTGGCCAGGCTGTGCGGGTTCAAATACGGATTCGCCGTACTGCTGCTGGACATCTTCAAAGGTTACATGCCCATCATGATAGCCTATAAGTTCAGTTCCTCGGCCATTTTCATCTCCCTGACAGCCTTAGCTGTTATCATTGGACATATGTACTCCGTATTCCTGTATGGCAAAGGCGGGAAGGGCGTGGCCACGACCGTTGGAGTATTCCTGGCCCTTGCTCCGGGTGCCGCAGTCTGGGCCATTGGAATCTGTCTGGCTGTAATCTACCTGACCGGCTTTGTATCTCTCGGTTCCCTGGCACTGGTCAGCTCGGCTCCGGTCCTGTTTCTTATTACAGGCAACTTTGCCTATATTCTGGTTTCCCTGATAATTCTTGGCCTGGTATTCTGGAGACATGAAGAGAATATCCATCGTCTTCTGAGCGGTGAAGAAAGCAATTGGCGTCGCACTCAAACTGAAGAATAGCGCCTTTTCCACCCAAATAAATAAAAAAGGACTCCTCTTAAGAGGGGTCCTTTTTTTGTGGCTGATAACCATTCAACTTTCTGATCAGTTTATTTAACCATAAAATAACTATTAATTCACCTCTTGTTTACCAGAAATATCCGGTCCGGTCTTTATCAGCCTGGACACAGCCTCCACCAGAGGAGTCAGGCTGGCTCTGTCCAGGGCTGAAACCGGTATCCCCTGAGGATGGTTCCTTAACAGAGCAATACGCTGTTCAGGACTGACCTGGTCCCATTTGTTCAAGGCCAGAATCAGATCTTTGGAATCCAGATCCAGGCTTTCAAGGATCTTTTCTACGGCTAGAGTCTGTTCCTGGACATCAGCATGGGAGGCATCTGCCACATGGATAAGCACCCTGGCCTGAGAAAGCTCTTCTAAAGTGGCCATGAACGCCTCCTGCAGATCCTGGGGCAGATCCCTGATAAACCCAACAGTGTCGGTCAGAATCACCTCCATGTCTTCTGGAAAACGAATCCTCCGGCTGGTGGGGTCAAGGGTGGCAAAAAGTTTGTCCTCAGCCGGGATATGGCTGTGGGTGAGGGTGTTGAGCAGGGTGGACTTGCCTGCATTGGTGTAGCCAACCAGGGACACCACCGGAACATCAGCCTGCTGTCTTTTTGATCTAGTGTTCTGCCTGTGCTTTCTCAGGGCTCTGAGATCATCCTTGATTTTTTTAATCCTGTCTCTGATCTTCCGTCTGTCCAACTCCAGCTTGGTTTCGCCCGGACCCCGGCCACCAATCCCTCCGGCCAGTCTGCTCAACGCCCTGTCCTGTTTGATGAGTCTTGGCAGCGTGTATTTGAGCTGGGCCATTTCCACCTGCAGCTTGCCGGCCTTAGTGGTGGCATGCTGGGCAAATATGTCAAGGATAAGCTGAGTCCGGTCCAGAACCTTACGATCAGTAACCTGAACAATGTTCCGGAGCTGGGAAGGAGTAAGTTCCTGGTCAAACACGATTATGGAGGCACCGTGCTGGAGGGCCATGACCTCCAGTTCCGAAAGTTTGCCCTTGCCCATTATAAACCTGGGGTTAATCCTGGGGACCCTCTGAATCATGGTTTCTCCAACCTCAAGCCCTGCGGTTTGAGCCAAAGCCGCCAGCTCAGCCAGTGACTTTTCCTGCTCCTTCCTGGGAGCAGTGTCCACGCTAACCAGAATGGCCCGGCCCTCGCCTCCGGACCCAGGAGCAAGGACTGCACCAGTCCGGTCCAGCTCTTTTTCCAGAGAGTCGGCGTTTTCCCGGAAATCAAAGTCCACCATGGTCCAATGAACCGGATCATGCACCAGATAGGGATCATTTTTGGGGTTAGGGGGCAATAAGTGAGCCCATTGAAACAGGTCTGGCTCTCCGTTCCGGTCCAGGGTCAGAAGAGAAACTGAATCCAGACGCAGAAAGACCATGTCCATGAGATCTTCCCTGGTCAGGGGAGACGAATTGATGTGGGTATGAATGAGCCTTATCCCTCGGAGCCTGCCGGAACTTTGACGAAATCTTTCCAGCCTGGGGATGAGAATCCCTTCATGGTCACCCACCAGGACCATGAGTACATGACCCCGACGATCTATAAGCAGACCGACCTGTCTCTTAAGCTGGTGGGATATCCCTGCCAGCTCGTACAACTGCTCAGGGGTAAATCCGGGACAGGAGGGATAGACCCTGAAGTAAAGCCTGGATAACGCTTTCACCTGGCTCGGTTTCAGGCCGGTCAGGTTCCCATGAGGTTTTTTAGCTATGGATAATCCTCCCTGCCAGCTATTTTTTTCGCAGATACCTTGATATCATCTGATCATAGCTGGAGGTCATTTCAAAGGTATATGCAGCAGTTTCCTGCCTGAAGGCAAGATCAACACCGTCTTTCTTCTGAACCATCTCCATGAACGGATCATAAAAACCTGGATCTGGAAGAACGCATACACTGTGAAAATTCTTGGCCGAGGCCCGCAGCAAGGCAGGGCCGCCTATGTCGATCTTTTCCACTGCTTCTCTGGCATCAGCATCATCAGCAACTGCTCGGGCAAAATCGTACAGGTTGACGCAAACCAGATCAAAAAAATTAATCCCCAGTTCCTTCATGGTTCCGGAATGATCCGGATCATCCTTGTCAGCAAGGATGCCGGCGTGAATATGAGGGTGCAGAGTCTTGACCCTGCCGCCCAGAATTTCCGGGAATCCGGTAACATCGCTTACTCTGGTCACAGCTATGCCTTGCTCCTGCAAAAGTCTGGCAGTGCCCCCGGTAGAGACAATCTCAACACCCTTCTCATCCAGAAACCGGGCCAGTTTTGCAAGACCGTCCTTATGGGTCACGCTGATCAAAGCTCTTTTAACAGGCAAAATTTGCATCGTCTTCCTCCCTGAAGACAAAAAAATGCCAAAAAATATCTTGCCTGGCAAGATATTTCAGGCAATTTCAGCCGGTCCGGTTTCAGGCTGATGCCCGGACCGGCTGTTTACCGGGAGGAGAGTTCTGTCAGGAAATTTCAGCCAGGAGCTCTTTGGCTGCCTGATTTTCCGGATCAGCTTCCAGAATTATTTCAATATGCTCTCTGGCATTCTGGATCCTTCCAAGGCTTTTAAGACAACCAGCCAGAGAAAAGCGAACATCTATCTTTCCAGGGTCCATTTCCAGAGCTCTTTCCAGATATTCAATGACTGACTCAATCCTCCCCAGGGAGTGCCCGACCTGAACAAGGCCGTACAGAGCAATGAGATTACCGGGATTAAGCTTCAGAGATTCCTCAAACAGCCCATAGGCCCGCTCTTTGGAACCGATCTCAGACTCGATAAGCCCAAGCCCGGCAAAAGCCTTGTCATTGGGTTCGACCTTTGAGGCCTTCTCATATAAGGTTCCTGCCTTTTTTAACTCACCCTTTTGAACCGCTATAGTGGCCAGTCCGATAAATGGATCGGCATGAACCCCGTTGGATCCGGCAGCCTTCTGATAATACTGTTCGGCCTTGTCCAGCTCACCCATGAACAGATAGCATTCTCCAAGTTCCTTGTTGATTTCATAATCAAGACTGTTGCTCATAATTCTCCTCCGCAAGTTATCAATTACATTCTGCATAGGCAGAAGCAACAAACATGCCACATCCCTATGTACATTTTTTATCCTGAAATTCGTCGCCTTATCCCTTTATCCTCCGGACATGGAACAGGAGTTGCTAGGGTATTAAAAACAAAAATAGCGACCAGATCAAAACATATCAGGAGTAAAGCATGAAATCATTATTTGGAACCCATATCCACCTGACCGGCAGGGTTCTGGATATGCGTCTCAAACGTCAAAATGTTGTCTCGTCCAACCTGGCCAATGTCAAAACACCGGGCTACAAGGCCAGGCGGGTGGAATTCGAGGAGCGTCTCCAGGCCGCTCTGGACCTGGATTCCAAAGGAAGGGTCACCAGGACCGACAAAATGCATCTCCCAGCCAAGTTTGATCCCAACACTTTTGGCCCGGACTTTTTCAAAAGCATTGAACCCAGGGTCTACCAGGGGGAAGATGCTGTGGATCTGGATAAGGAAATGGCCATCATGGCCAAGAATACCCTGATGTATAATGCCCTTACCCAGGTGATGCAGAAAAACTTCGAAGGCCTGAAAACGGCCATCACTGAAGGAGGAAGATAATGAGCTTTATGAAATCCCTTGATATCGGAGCTTCAGCCTTAAGTGCTGAAAGAACCCACCTGAATACCATTTCCATGAATCTGGCCAACGTCAACACCACCCGCACACCAGAGGGGGGACCGTATAAACGCAAGACCGTATTATTCAAGGCCGTGCCAGTGGAAACTCCTTTTGCCAAAGCCATGCAGACCGAACTTGAAAGAGAGCTTCGCGGCGTCAAGGCCAAGGCTGTCCTCAACGATAACAGGCCATTTAAACAGGTCTATGACCCGGGCCACCCTGATGCAAACCAGGAGGGCTATGTCAGCCTGCCTGACATCAACGTGGTCGAGGAAATGGCCAATATGCTTACAGCCATGCGGACCTATGAAGCCAATGTTTCAGCCATAACAACTACCAAGAGCATGTATAACAAGGCCCTTGAAATTGGCCGCTGATCTAAAACCATCAGCCATATAACCTGTTTAATAGCCGGCTCTTTTTTTACCTGAGCAAAGTCAGCTACCGGAATCTTTCTTTTAAGGAGCATTACCAATGAGCATATCCCCCATGGCCATCAAAGCTTATACCAGCGCCCTTGAATCAGGCAACGAACTCAAGGAGTCCCAGAAAAAGAACATGGTCTATGATGACTTTACGGACACCCTGAAAAAATCCCTGAACAAGGTCAACTCCATGCAGACGGAAAAAAACCAGATGATCAAGGCCTTTGCTTCAGGCGAAAATCAGAACGTCCATGAACTGATGATTGCCATGCAGAAAGCTGGAGTGGCCATGCAGATGACCACAGCAGTCCGGGGAAAAGTCATGGAGGCATATAAGGAACTCATGCACATGCCGTTTTAGTCAAATATGGGATATTTTGGTAATTCCTTGAAAAAATAAAACTTTTTAAACGGGGTCGAACATGCCTCCATTCTTAGATAATATTACGGCCAAGGTCACCAGCGTCTGGACGGGAAGCTCTCTGCCTCAGAAAATTCTTATGGCCGGACTGGGAGCATCAGTCATCCTGACTTTTATTCTGCTCATGTTTTTCCTGGCCAGGCCTGATTACCAGGTATTGTATGCCAACCTACACACCGAAGACGCCTCAAGGGTAATGAATATCCTGGACAGGGAAGGTTCCAGGTATCGTCTGACTGATGGAGGGACTACCGTGATGGTTCCCAAAGACGATGTCCATCGACTCAGGCTGGTGGTGGCCGGAGAGGGTGTTCTCCACGGCTCCGGAATAGGATTTGAACTGTTTGATGAAAGCAGAATCGGCCAGACCGATTTTGTCCAGAGGATTAATTATCAACGCGCTCTCCAGGGGGAGTTGTCTCGAACCATTGCTGAGTTCGAAGAAGTGGAGCAGGCCAGGGTCCATCTTGTTCTTCCCAGCCGCAGTCTGTTCATAGAAGAACAGACCCCTCCCTCAGCTTCTATTGTCCTGCAGCTCAGATCAGGACGCACCCTTGATTCCAGACAGGTCCAGAGCATTGTCAACCTGATCACTACCGGGGTTGAAGGAATGGACCCAGACCGGGTTACCATCTCAGACACCCGGGGAAGAGTGCTCTATCAGCCCAGGGCAGACACTCTGGAGGGGTTGAGCAGCACTCAGCTGGAGTATCAGCTTGCTTTTCAACAGAATCTTGAACGCCGAATCGAACACATGCTTACACCCATTACCGGTCCGGGACGGGTTATAGCCAAAGTCAACGCAGATCTGGACTTTAATCGCCGAACCATCCGAAAGGAACTGTTCGATCCCGACAGCTCCGTGGTTCGCAGTGAGCAGCGTTCAGAGGAGCAAAGTCGAGGCGAAACCCATATGGAAGCCGGTGTTCCAGAAGCCCCGTTTCACGGAGATGGATACACAGGTCCGGCCACATCTCAGGAAACATCCAGGGAAACCAGGACCACCAATTTTGAAATCAGCCGGGAAGAACAGAATATAATCGGCTCCGTGGGTGACGTCAGTCGACTGAACGTGGCTGTTCTTGTGGACGGTAAATATGTCCCCAACGAGGCCGGCGAGATGGTATACGAAGCCCTCAGCCAGGAAGAAATGGAAAGAATCAGACAGCTGGTTGAACGGGCCGTGGGCTTTGACAACGCCAGAGGCGACAATATCGAAGTCAGCAACATCTCCTTTGGAATCCCGGATCCTGAACCCACCCCAACTTTCATGGACACTATGGGTGACTACTTCCAGACCATAGGCAAACCCCTGCTTAACGCCCTGCTGGTTTTACTTTTCCTTCTCCTGGTGGTAAGACCTATAGTCATGGCCATCCTTAAGCCCAAGGTTGCCGAGGAAGACGAGGAAATGGCCGGCCTGCCCCAGGGTGAGGAACGAGAGGCCATCGGCGCATCCATGAGTGAAGAAGAACTGGAAGGTATGCAGGCCCAGAAACGGATTGAGGACATCAAGGCTTTTGCCGCCCAGCTGGTTGAGGAAAACTTTGACCAGGCCTTTGCAGTGGTCAAAAAATGGCTTAAAGAGGAGAAGGCGTAAGTGGCTGCACCCGGTAGACTGAGCGGCGTCCAGAAAACAGCCATTCTTTTGCTGGCCCTTGGAGACAACTTTACATCAGATGTCTTCAAGAAACTGGATAAAAATGAGATCACCAAGATCTCCAAAGCCATGCTGGAGATGGAGAGCGTACCCAAGGAGACCGCTGAAGAGGTTCTTAAAGAGTTCAACCAGACCCTGCTCCTGGGCAAAGAAATGCTCATGGGTGGACCTGATCAGGTCAAGCGGCTCCTGACCAAGCTCCTGGATCCTGACACTGCCAAGTACGTAATGGAGGCCCTGGACATGGAAACCGGGCCAACGCCATTCAAAGAACTGATCAATGTCAGTCCCAAGATCCTGGCCCAGATCCTGCGCAACGAACATCCCCAGACCCTTTCTCTCATAGCCGGCCACCTGCCTCCGGAAAGCGCTGGAGAACTTCTTCAGAACCTGCCTCCGGGAATCCGGGCTGAAGTGCTCATGCGTCTGGCCAAGCTGGAAGCTGTTCCCGAAGACATGCTGATGGAAGTGGACAAGGTCCTGCAGAATCAGCTCATAGCCATGGGTGCCAAGGAAGGACGTAAAGTCGGTGGAGTCCAGTCGGTTGCTGAGATTCTGAATGCTGTAGAAAGAAGCATTGAGGAAGAGGTACTATCCGATATTGAAGAGGAATCCACCCAGCTGGCTGATGAAATCAGACAGCTCATGTTTGTATTCGAGGACATTCAGGAACTTGACGATCGGGCTGTGCGCGAGGTTCTGAAAGAAATCAGCAATGAGGACCTCACCCTTGCCCTGAAGACGGCCACTGAAGACCTTCAGGAGAAATTCTTCAAAAACCTGTCTGAACGTGCTGCCAACATGATCAGGGAAGACCTGGAAATAATGGGGCCGGTAAGATTAAGTGACGTTGAAGGTGCCCAGCAGAATGTAGTCAAGATAATCCGCCGGCTGGAAGCCGAAGGCCGGATTATTATCACTGGCAAGGGAGGTGGCGATGTCCTTGTCTGATGCTTCCCCTAAATTCAAGGGAGGCAGAGTGATCATAGGCCTCCAGTCCAGAGCCCTGGATGAAATGGATCTAGAAGCCAGGAACTCGATTCGCCTGGCTACTCCCGAAACAGAGGAGAAATTCCTGGAACGGGTCAGGGAACGAGCCGGACAGAAAGCCTCGGAAATAATCAGTAAAGCCATGGCTGAGGCCAAAGAGATCAAACAAAAAGCCTCTGAACAAGGCTTTGAGCAGGGCCTTTCCAAATCCCGCCGGGAAATTGACACTGTCAAGGAAAGCCTGAGCAAGGACGTGGCCCGGATATTTGCCAATTTAAAACAGGAAAAACATAAAATATGGACCAGGTACCGCCAGGATATGGTTCTGGTGCTCAGGACCTCTCTGGAAAGGATCCTGGGGATAGAGATAGAGAAAAACAGGGCTGAAATCCTTGGCATTCTCATGGACCAAGCTTTGGAACTGGTTGAAAGGGGAAAGGAACTCAGCCTCACTGTAAGTCCAAAGGATCAGGAACTTATTGAAGAATTGATGGAAAGAGCCAGGGAAAAGCATCCAGACATTGGAAATTGCCGGGTCAAGGTTTCGGAAAAAATTAAAAAAGGCGGCCTGATCCTGGAAAACGGCAGCGGAGTAGCTGATAATACCCTGGACAGTCGATATAAACAGGTCAAGGAGATAGTGGATCGGATATCTTTGGATGAGGACGAATCATGACCCTGGACGCCAAGACCTGCCTGGAGCTTCTCTCCGATATGGACCCGGTCCTTACTTACGGCAAAGTATCCAAGGTCATCGGGCTGGTTGTGGAAGGACAGGGCATCAAGGCACCTTTAGGCTCCATCTGCAGACTCCTGCCAGATGAAAATAATCACAACAATTCCATCAATGCGGAGGTGGTGGGATTCAGAAACGGATCAGTCCTGTTCATGCCCTATGAAGACATGCGCGGCATCAAGCCAGGCACTCTCATCAAAAACACCTCCATGCCCCCCTTGATCCCGGTGGGGAAAAAATACCTCGGCCAGGCCATCAACGCCTTTGGTCAGCCGCTGCAAAAAGAAGCCCCCCTGGTTCCTCAAAAATATTATCCCTTATATGCCGAGCCCATCAACCCTCTGGACAGACCAAGGATAAATGAACCTCTGGATGTAGGGGTCAAGGCCATCAACTCCCTTCTTACCCTGGGTAAAGGACAGAGGGTGGGCATCATGGCCGGGTCAGGTGTGGGCAAAAGCACCCTTATGGGCATGATGGCCAGATATACCGAAGCCGATGTCAATGTCATTGCTCTGGTTGGTGAGCGCGGCAGGGAAGTTGTTGAATTTATTGAAAAGGACCTTGGCCCTGACGGGTTGGCCAAATCAGTTCTGGTGGTAGCCACTTCTGACCAGGGGCCCCTGATCAGGATGCGGGCTGCCTTTGCTGCCACTGCAGTGGCAGAATATTTCCGGGATCAGGGCAAAGATGTTTTGCTCATGATGGATTCAGTCACCCGCTTTGCCATGGCAGCCAGAGAGGTTGGACTGGCCGCGGGTGAGCCGCCTACCACCAGGGGATATACCCCCACCGTGTTCACCCAGCTGCCCAGATTACTGGAAAGAACCGGCAAGAACAGCACCGGCAGCATCACCGGCATCTACACGGTTCTCGTCGAAGGAGACGACTTCAATGAACCCATTGCCGATGCGGTCAGATCAATTCTGGATGGGCATATTGTCCTGACCAGGGAACTGGCTGACCAGGGACACTACCCTTCCATTGATGTCCTCAAAAGCGTCAGCAGACTTAAAAGCGATGTGGCTCCACAAGACAGCATCAAGCACGGCCAGAAAATCATCAGACTGCTGGCTGCCTACAACCGGGTTGCAGACATGATCAATATCGGAGCCTACGTCAAGGGCAGCAATCCCGAAATAGACCAGGCCATTAAACTCATCAAGCCCATCAACGATTTTCTGCGTCAGGACATTTCTGAAAAATTCACTTTGAACCAGAGTTTTTCCCTGATGAGTTCCATCCTTAAAAAGGAAAAATAGCCCAATGAGTTCAACGGGAAAGATTTATTTTGTCGGGGCTGGTCCAGGAGATCCGGAACTGATTACTGTCAAGGGTCTGAACATCATCAATAAAGCTGATCTGATCATCTATGCCGGCTCTCTGGTTCCAGCAGCGCTCTTTAAAAATTCATCAGCTTCATCAATAATCGACAGTGCAGGACTGACCCTGGAGCAGACTCACACCATTATGACTGAAGGGTTTCAGGCCGGGAACACAGTGGCCAGAGTCCATACCGGTGATCCCTCCATTTTCGGGACCATCCAGGAGCAGACCTTTCTTTTAGAGCAACAGGGAATCCCTTATGAAATCATTCCAGGCGTAACTGCAGCCTTTGCTGGGGCAGCCAAGGCCGGGATATCCTTTACCCAGCCCGAAACAAACCAGACCCTCATCATCACCCGGGTCTCAGGCCGGACAAAAGTTCCCTCCAGTCAGGAAATCAAGAAGCTTGCTGCTTCCAAAAGCTCCATGGCAATCTATCTTTCAGCCGGGCTGTCCGGAAAGATCAGAGCTGATCTGCTTGAGGCAGGACTGCCCCCCAACACCCTGATAGCAATAGGCTGGAAAGTAGGCTGGAGTGACGAACAGATCATCTGGACCGACCTGGAGAAACTTGAACAGACAGTATCTGAGCGCAACATTACCGGCCAGGCAGTGTTTCTGATCCTGCCAGCAACGGAGCAGGCCAGAAGATCAAGACTTTATCATCCAAATTTCAGCCATGGCTTCAGAAGCAAGAATCATGATCCGGCCTGAACCAAAACATTCAGCGCAAACCTGAACTTCGAAACCGCCACCATCTTCCGCTTTATATTCCCTGCTTCAGATTACTGCTCAACACCCACCACTCTCAACACTTCTTCGATCGTTGTCTGACCACGCCTGACCGCATTGATTCCGGCCTGGAACAGACTGGGCACGCCCTGCTGCCGGACCTTTTCCCTTATGGCCCCCAGGTCCTGTCCGGTTCTGATCATTTCCTTCAGTTCCTGGTCAAAACCAACTATTTCATAAATTCCCATCCGCCCCAAGTATCCTGTTTTGCGGCAGTATTCACAACCACTACCCTCATGCAGTTCCCCAAGTCCTGCAAGCTCGTGTTCAAGCCCCAGTCCCCTTTTCTCATCCAGGGGCAATTCTCTTTTTTCCCGGCAATGGGGGCATATGGTTCTTACAAGACGCTGGGCAACTGTGCCCACCACTGCGGCATTGATGAGGTAAGACTCCAGGCCCATATCCAGAAGCCTGGTCAGGGAGGAAGAGGCATCTGTGGTGTGCAGGGTGGACAAAACAAGGTGTCCGGTCAGTGCGGCCTGAACAGCGTGATGGGCGGTTTCTGAGTCCCGCATCTCGCCCACCATGATGATATCCGGGTCCTGGCGGAGAACATATTTGAGCATACCCGCAAAATCCACGCCTATCCTGGGCCGGATTCCGATCTGATTAAAGTCTTCAGTAACCATCTCTATGGGGTCTTCAAGGGTAACCAAGTTTATGCCCGGATGAACCAGCTCCTTCAAAGTGGAGTAAAGGGTAGTGGATTTACCGCTGCCAGTCGGCCCTGTTACCAGGATTAGACCGTTCTGCCTGCTTATGAAGGATCGAAATATATTCAGCTGATCATTGTCCATGCCCAGTTGATCAAGCTTTTTCAGGGTGGTTTCCCCGGACAGGAGCCTTAAAACCATTTTCTCGCCAAAAGCCACTGGAACCGTGGACACTCGAACATCAGTAGGAATTTGGTCCAGAACCAGCTGGATCCTGCCGTCCTGGGGCCTCCTCTTTTCAGCTATGTCCATGCCGGACAAACCCTTAATCCGACTGAGCATGGCCTGGTGAACCATGGGTGGCAGCCGGTACAGGCTGTGCAGAACTCCGTCAATACGAAACCTGACCTGGCAATGGTTTCGCCTGGGTTCCATGTGGATATCACTGGCCCGTTCCCTGAGGCCGGAACGCATAAGGTAATCCACGGCCTTTATTATATGTCTTTGGGATGTAGGATCAATCTTGTCGGATATTCTGACCCGACCCTCCAGGTTGCCAGGTCCCCGTCCTGATGCAAACTCCTTTTCTGCTTCAAGAATCGACAATCTGAATTGATAAAAATCATCGATCAGCCTGAGAATATCATGTCTGGTCCCTAAAAAAACCTTGCACGGAAGGCTGGATACCTTTTCCATATCCTCCCAAATTTCCGGCTGAAAAGGGTTGAAGGCCAGGACCTCAAGACAGCCGTTCAGGACCCGCAATGGAACCAGCATGTTCTGTCTGGCGAATCCTTCGGAAATGGTCCTGGTGGTGACCTCAATATCCGACTCCACCGGATCGACCCGCTTGAACTCCATTTTGAAGTGGTCAGCCAGGGTTCTGAGGATCCTCTCTTCATCAAGCTTGAACTCATGGCTGTCCCCCTGGATCTTAAGCCCCAGAGAGATGATGAAATCAAGATCTTTTCCCTGTTCAGGCCGGGACAGCCTGTATCTGGATCTGATCCATCCGATTTGATCCAGGGACAGCACCCCTTCCCTTCCCAGGATTTCCAGCAGTTCATCCAGGGTATAGTCTAGTCTTTTGTGCTGATACACTTTCTGCTCAGCCATTGCTGATCCTGTCAATGATCCTGGATGTTGAATGTCCCGGAGTAAGTTCGAGGCTCAAAACCATTCCACCCGTCTCTTCCACGATGTCCCGTCCCACTATCTTTTCCACTGGCCAGTCTCCTCCCTTGACCAGGACATGAGGCCGGACCTTGCAAATAAGCTCATAGGGAGTGTCTTCTTCAAAGACCAGTACAAATCCCACACACGCCAGGCCGGCAAGGACCCTGGTCCGGTCCCTGGCTGGATTAACAGGACGCTTGGGTCCTTTGAGTCTGGAGACTGACTTATCACTGTTCAGGCCCACCACCAGCGTATCCCCCAGGGATGAAGCCCTTTCCAGATAGTCCACGTGTCCAGGGTGGAGGATGTCAAAGCAGCCATTGGTAAAGACTATCCTGCCCAGATCCCGGTTACTTCGGATCTGGACAAAATCCTCAACATTCAAAATTTTGTCCCGTGTGTCCATATAACTGTTCCTGGTGATGACCTGACTATTTTTGTGCAACTCTCTTTTAAGCTCACCCATCCATTCATTAAGACGGCCCGGTCTTCACCCGGCTGCCCTGGGTCAGAAAATAAACTGTTCAATAATGGAATTACTCACCAGCATCCCGTTTTTAGTCAGACGCAAATAGCCGTTGGCAAGTCTGATCAGGTTGTTCTTGTGCAGAACTCCAATAACAGATCTGTACCTGGAGCAGAAGTCCTGACCTGTAAGCTCTCTGTAGTCTTTGAGATTAAGCCCTCTTGAGGTCCTGAGGGCAAGCATGACCCTTTCATTAATGGTGTCTCTGGAATTCAGGTTCTCAAATTCAAGATCTCTGAAAGATCCCTTGACCATCTGTGCATAGTCCCGGACCGAAACAGGATTACGCCACCTCTGGCCATCCATGGAGCTTACAGCCGACGGCCCAAGGCCGAGAAAATCCATTCCTTCCCAATAACCAGTATTATGCAGACATGCGTAGCCCATCCTGGCAAAATTGGAAACCTCGTATTGAAGAATTCCCTCGGATTCCAGATACTCGGCACCATAGATATACATCTTGGCCTGCACCTCTTCCTCCGGGAGGAACATCTCTCCGCTACTCACCCAGCCCTGCATTTTGGTTCCCGGCTCCAGAGTCAGACCGTAGCATGAAACATGCTTGGGTCTGTACCTGGTCAGAACCTTCAGACCATCAAGCCACCCCTTAAGGGTCTGGCCGGGCAGGCCCCAGATCATGTCCAGACCAAAGTTTTCAAAGCCAGCTTCCCGGATCAGTCTCATTGCTTTCAGAGCCTGTCCTGAATCATGCTCCCTTCCGATACTGGCCAGGACTTCATCGTCAAGACTTTGAACGCCAAGGCTTATCCGGTTAACTCCAAGGGATTTTAAAGCACTGGGATATGTCTTTTCAATTATGGTTTCCGGATTGGCCTCAATGGTGAACTCGGCCCCAGAGGCCAGGGAAAAGTTCCGAGCAATGATGCTCGTGATTCTGGCTATAGATGATGTGGAAAAAAGCGTTGGCGTGCCACCGCCTAGAAAAACACTGGTAATAACCCTGTCCTCAGCCAGGGCCTTTCTGCGCTGCGCTTCTTCTTTGAGCACCTCGAGATACAGATATTCAAGGTCTGGAATATGCTCCTGGGAAGAAAAAGCACAATAATGGCATTTGCGGATGCAAAATGGAATATGAATGTAGAGCAGCATGTTCCAAAAGATCTGTTACCACCAGCAACTACTTATCAGCCTGTTTTATCAGCCTTTCCAGATCAGCTCTGTTCCTCTCAAACTCGCTGTAGATGCACCCGCAATAGTCCTGCCTGTAAACGCCCATTGCCTCAGCTTTTTCCTGCCCCTGATTCCATCCCTGACGGAAATCCTCATACATGAACGAGCACTTTTCCAGACTCAATGACTCGCCAGCCTTACTGATAAGCTGGTGCTTCTGTCTTTTGCTGTACAAAAGAGTGGATGTGAAATAGTTAAACCTTCCATTCAGGGCTATATTCCGGGTCCTTTCCAGCCTTAGATGGTAACAGAGAAAACATCTCTGGTCTTCCCGGAACACCATCCTCCGCATATGGGTGGTCAAATCGTACTCCCTGTCCAGATAAACAACTTCAATCTCCAGAGCCCTGGCTGCCTCGGCAACTGCTTGTCGTCTTTTCAGATATTCCCTCAAGGGATGGATGTTAGGATTAAAAAAAAGTCCCATTATTTCATATCCTCTTTTTTTCAGGAGTTCCAGAGGATACAGGGCGCAAGGAGCACAGCAGATATGAACCAGCACTCTGGCCGGACCGGTTTTATTCATGGGGAACAATGAATATCTGACGGTCAAACTTTTCTTCCAACTTGAAAAGCTTGTCCCGCTTCCTATTCAGAAGATAAACAGCCAATTCCTTGTCCACCGTATATTCCAGGGGTGAAGGACAATTCTTCCTCCTCAGCAGCCGGTAGATTTCCTTCAGGGACTGGAGGGCCTGCCACTCCATGTTCCGGACCATTCCGGTTCCTTCACAAACCGGACAGCTGCGCATGGTCACTGAAAGGGCTGAGGTGCCCAGCCTCTGTCTGACCATCTCCACAAGGCCGAACCTGGACATCTTGTTAACGTCGGTCCTGGCCTTGTCCGCCTTGACTGCAGTCTTCAGGGCCTTTTCCACTTCATTGACATGTTTTTTATCCTTCATCTCAATAAAATCAATGACCACCTGGCCGCCAACATCCCTGAGCATCAACTGATGCGGAATGCTCCTGGCCGCTTCCAGGTTGGTTCTGAAGGCCATTTCTTTGAAGTCTTTTTCTCCGCCGATTTTACCAGAATTGATGTCCACGGCCATAAGGGCCTCGGCCTGGTCAAAGACCAGCTGCCCTCCGCTGGGCAGATCAACCTCTCTGGAGAATATCTGGCTCAACTGCTTTTCCAGATTAAACCTTTCCAAAAGAGTCCGCTCAGGATCAGAGTGAATGCGTACCATTTTCTTGCGTCTCGGGAAAACCAGGGCTGCAAACTCCTGGACCTGGGCAGCGGTCTGTTCATGGTCCACCCAGACCTCAGAGACATCCTCGGTCAGGTAATCCCTGATCGCCCTGAAAGCCAGGTCCTTTTCCTCGTAAACCAGGGAGGGGGCCTTTTCAGCCATGCCCTTTTTCCGGACCTCCTTCCATAACCTCTTAAGAAACTGGAGATCCCTGGACAGACAGGTCTTGTTGCGGGCCTCACTCACAGTCCTGACAATCACTCCCAGCCCCTCATCAAGCTTCAGTTCCTGAACTATGGACTTCAACCGCTCCCGCTCTTTTTCATCCTCGATCTTCCTGGATATGCCCAGTTGTTCCCGGCCCGGGGTAAGCACGAAGTACCGACCCGGAAAAGACAGGTAAGTGGTCAAAAAAGCCCCCTTATTGCCCGTGGGCTCTTTGACCACCTGAACCAGAAGTTCCTGTCCGGGCTTGAGCACCCTCTGCAGGGGAGGATACTTGTTTCCTCTAAGCGGCTTGATGTCGCTCTGATAGTATTCCGGATGGATTTCATCCACCTGGAGAAAGCCGTTCTTGGAAGCCCCGTAATTGATGAAAGCAGCCTGCAGGGCCTGATCAATGTTGTGGATCTTGGCCTTGTAGATATTTCCTTTGGTCTTGGACTGATTTAACATTTCAACATAGTACTCCTGGATTACCCCGTCCAGGGCCAGAATCAGCTCGATCTGTTCTCCAGGCAGAACACTGATGAACATCTTTCTTCTTCTTTTCTTAACCGCCATTCTTTCCTCTTGATATTTTAAAAAAGTTTCTTTTGAAGTGGACCGCTCAAAAACTGTCTCTGAAAAGGTATCTTCCCTTTCCACTCATGATCGGTCCGCCTCAGCATAAAATATTTGGCTTTGAGCCTGATCGGTCAGAGCCCTGATTTTCCCTGAGGACTCCAGACTTGCCAGGGCAGCCAGTGCTTCTTCCTTGTGAATCCCCAGAGCCTGGACCAGCTGTTCCATGGTCTGTGGTCTTCTCTGGACAGAAGCCCTTATTCTCTGCTCCACAGCTGGTCCGGTTATGCATGCCTGACTTGCCCTTGTAACTTCTTGTTTGGAAGAAGCCCTGAAATCCCTGTTCCAGGCTTCAAGAAACAATTTGTCAGGCATATCCGGGCCGATGTGGGCTCCAGGCCTGGTCATGGTCGTCAGATCCACCCGGTCCGGCTTAAGTACAGTACAAAAATCCAGCAACAGTTCCCGGTTCCTGAGGGAATCATTGATTCCCGGCAGAATCAGGACCTCCAGAAACAATTTCCCACTGAATTCCTGCCTGAAGTCCATCAGGCCCTGAATGATCTGTTTCAGCTTAATACCGGGATGGGGGCGGTTAATCCTGAGAAACTCCTCCTCTACCATGGAGTCCAGGGATGGAAGGACCACATCCGCCTTTAAAAGCTCCTTTCTGACTCCGGGATCGTTCAACAATGATGAGTTTGTCAAGACAGCTGCAGGTATGTCTGGTCTGAGCTTCTTAACGATATCCAGTATGGTGCCCAGCTCACTGTTCAGACAGGGTTCTCCCTCCCCGCCCAGAGTGATGTGGTCAGGAATCTGGAGATCACAGCTGAACCACCGTGTCAGCTCCTGTTCAACTTTTTCCAGGGGAACGTAAGGCTTTCTAGCCACTGTCTTTGCTTCGGTCTTCCCGGACTCACAGTATAGACAGTCAAAACTGCATGTTTTGCTTCCCAGCAGATCAATGCCCAGGGAAGATCCGAGCCTTGAGGACCAGACAGGTCCGAATATGAATTCAAACATTAACCAGTACCGTTTATCTGCCTCTTTACTGCTTGTATAAAAACCCTTAAGAAAATTGATTGGCAAGAAAACCCCGGCTTATTTGCCCCGGGACCAGACAATTGGAATCGATTTCCCTGCAACCATCTGTTAATCCCCTAAAGCCGGAAAGCTTCAGCTCCAACCGGTCAAGGAGAAAGCATAATTATGATAAACCCTGGACAATTGGTAATGCTGGTCAGTCCAAAGGGCAAGCGTTACTTTAGGATTTCCAACCCTGAGGAGACCATTAACACCAATGACGGACAGCTTCAAATGCAAAAAGTCATGGAAAGGGGTTTCGGCAGTCGTATCGACACTCATCTGGGCAGGACCTACACTGTTCTCAAGCCCACTCTTTACGACCTCATCAAGTCAGTAAAACGCAGGACTCAGATCATCTACCCCAAGGATATAGGCTACATCATTGTCAAACTGGGTATCGGACCCGGTTCCAGAGTGATTGAATCCGGGTCAGGATCAGGTGCCATGACTACAGCCCTGGCCTGGTTTGTTGGTAATGAAGGAAGGGTCTATTCATACGAAAGAAGAGAAGAATTTGCCACCCTTTGCCGATCCAACCTGGAGAAAAACGGCCTGGCAGCCAGGGTTGAAAATATTGCCAGGGATATCTCCCTGGGATTTGACCAGAATAATGTTGATGCGCTATTTCTAGATGTACGGACTCCGTGGGATTATCTTGAACATATCCCCGGTACCCTATTAGCCGGAGGGCCCATAGGCTTTTTGCTGCCCACCGCCAATCAGGTCAGCACCCTGCTGGATGCTCTGGAACGTGGACCTTTCACCTCTGTCGAGGTCCTGGAGATACTGGTCCGAAGATACAAGCCCGTACCCGAAAGACTCAGACCTGACGACAGAATGGTGGCTCACACCGGATATCTGGTTTTTGCCAGACTGGCTGTTGATGGACCCATGGCTTCTTATCCTGAAGAAGATGACTGTCTGGGAGACGAATGTGACCCCTGCTGAAGGACAATCTGCTGCTGGCAGCCTGGAATCCAGGCTGCTGAAGAACCTGGATGAACTAAACCAAAAAATCCGCAAGGCCCTGGCCGCTGCTGGCAGCCCGGACCGGCTGGTCACCCTGATTGCCGTATCCAAAAAGCAGCCTCTGGAAAAAATTGATGCCCTGGCCCGGGCCGGCCACCTGAATTTTGGAGAAAATTATGTCCAGGAAGCACTTCCCAAAATGGAAAAGCTGGCCCACCAGGACCTAAAGTGGCACTTTATTGGAGGACTTCAGTCCAACAAGGCCAAATACGTCAGCGGCAGGTTCAGCCTGATCCATTCTGTTGACTCTGAAAAACTGGCTCAGGGCTTGCATAATAAAGCCAAGAGTCTGGATATAATCCAGCCTGTGCTCATTCAGGTCAACTTGGCCGGTGAAAGCCAGAAATCCGGAACCTCACCAGGGCAGCTTCCGGATCTGGCTGAAAAGATCCTGGCCATGAACCATCTTCGGCTGGAAGGACTGATGACCATGCCCCCTTTTTTTGATGACCCGGAAAGATCAAGGCCTTATTTTGCCGCACTGAGAAGTGAACGAGATCTGCTGAAAAAACGTTTAGGGGTTAAACTGCCTCATCTCTCCATGGGCATGTCCGGAGACTTTGAAGCTGCCATTAAAGAAGGGGCGACACTGATCAGGCTGGGCACAGCCCTGTTCGGACCAAGGCCGGAGTGCAAAGTCCAGGGATAAACCGTCTTTCCTGATTCAGGCCAACATGCTGTCTTTTCACTGCAGCCCGGAATTTTTGGTGTTAAGACCTGCTAAGGGCTGCCTGGTTTGTCCTGGCCGGAAAGATTAAACATCCCGGCCTTTGTTGCCGATAACATTCAATACATCTGCACCAATAAAACATTCAGGATATGTAAATGGATCTGGCAACCATACTCGGCCTGGTCATCGCTTTTGGACTGGTTAGTGCGGCCATCCTATTCGGGGGCAGTCCGCTGATCTTCTTGAACGCCCCTTCAGCCCTTATTGTTCTGGGCGGAACCATCGGAGCCACTCTGGTCAACTATCCCATGGGCCATGTCCTCGGGGTGATCGGAATTGTAAAAAATACCTTCATGACCAAAGTGGACAACCCCTCCAGGATCATTGAGCAATTCATGGATTATGCCAACAAGGCCAGAAGGGAGGGGATCCTGTCTCTGGAGCCCATGCTCAAAAACATAGACGACCAGTACCTGAAAAAAGGGCTGCAGCTGACAGTGGACGGGCTGGAACCCCAGACCATCCAGGAAATAATGGAAACAGAGATATCTTATCTTGAGGAACGGCACGAGACAGGTGCTGAGATTCTGGGAATCATGGGGTCATTTGCCCCGGCCATGGGCATGATCGGGACGGTCATCGGGCTGGTCCAGATGCTCCAGGCCTTAGACGATCCCAGCGCCATCGGGCCTGCCATGGCCGTGGCGCTGATCACCACTTTTTACGGCGCCCTTCTGGCAAACCTGGTCTTCAATCCCATGTCCGGCAAATTACGGGCCAGGAGCAAGGAAGAAATTCTGGCCAAAGAAATGATGCTGGAAGGAATTCTCTGCATCTCCAAAGGAGAGAACCCAAGGATAATCGAAGAAAAACTCAACAGTTATCTGCCTCCAAAAATAAGGCGGATCACAGACTGACATGCCCCGGCAGAAAAAAGAAAAAAAGTTCAGAAGCGGCCTTGCACCCTGGCTGGTGACCTTTACTGACATCATGACCCTGCTGCTGACCTTTTTCGTCTTGATCATCACCTTTGCTTCATTCATTGATCCAAGACGGGTCAAGCTGGTTCTGGGCTCCATAACCGGCACATTTGGCGTAGGTACGGCCAAACAGGATGTCCTTAGCCGGACAGAGCGGGATTGGGTCCTTGAACCTGGCCCAATGCCGGACGAAGGAGATCTGCAGCAGCTCAAGCCTCTACTATGGGACGACAAGACCGATGATCTCAACTTTGTGGAAAACAGGTTTGTCCAGATTTTTTCCATCAACACCGACATCCTGTATCATCCCGGACAGGTAAATCTGACTCCGGCCGGTGAAAATCTGCTGGACCAGGTAATTCCTGTTCTGCAGCAGCTTGAATACCCTGTTCTTATTACCGGGCATACCTCTCCGCTCCGGGATGAATTCGGCCTTGAACACGAAGCCCTCAGGGACAGGGAAATCATAAACCCGTCCTGGCAGCTGTCTTTACACCGGGTGCTCAATGTTTACAGATATATTTTAGAATCCGGAGTTGATCCAGACATGATCAGGCTTGAAGCCTTTGGCAAATTCTGGCCCAGATACAGCAACAGGACAGATGACGGAAGGAGAAACAATCGCAGAGTGGAAATCGTTCTGGACAGACGAAATCCTGAATGGACCCACGCCAGGGTGGATGAGGCTGTTATGCCGGCACCCAGGGATGAAGAAGGCTTTATATACCGGGATTTCATTTTTGATATCGGGCCCCGTCCTGAGCGGTGAGCCTTTTCACTGTCATTTTTTCAGGAGTCCCGGTAAGCAGGTCCGGATAAAGGGATGACTGCCTGAAGACAGCAGGAGAACGTCTTGGCCAGGAAAAAAAAACAGCGAAAACCCATTGAAGCCCTGTGGATGGTCACCTTTGCCGACATGGTCACCATCCTGTTGACTTTTTTCATCCTGCTTTTAAGCATGGCTTCCCTTGACAGGGAAATCATCCGGGAGGTCATAACGGTTTTTCAGGAAGACATTGCCTTTATTTCGCCAAGATCGGCCGGCAGAGTTCCAGACCGGTTCCTGATATTCGAGGACCTGTTGGAAAAACCCTGGGAAATACTGGAAAAAGAAAATCGCATCAAGGATCTTCTCTTTCCAGATGACGTTCTGCCCCCGGAAATCAGTAAAAGTACCCTGCAGGAAAATTTAAGGGTGCTGGCCAGACCTGAAGGCATAGCCCTCATGCTGACCGATGAGCTGCTCTTTCCCTTTGGTCAGACCACTCTGAATCCTGCAGCCAGGCAGGTCCTGGCCCAGATAGTCCCCCTGGTCATGGCCTGGCCGTCAGCCGTGAATATTGCAGGTTATACCGACGACATTCCAGGGATACACAAAGATAACTATGAGTTTGCAGCAGAAAGGGCCACGGCTGTCATGGAATACCTGATCATAAACGGAGTTCCTGATGAACGGCTCTCCATTTCCGCGTACGGACCTCACTTCCCTGTGGCGTCCAATGAGACCGAACAGGGCAGATCTCAGAACCGAAGGGTGGAAATATTATTGAAAACCAAGGCCGGAGCTTATATCTGAAGATATGAAACATTGATAAAGCAGCCGATATGATATAATCCGGCTCCAACAATACATTACTATCATCGGAGATTACAAATGCCCCCCAAGAAAAAAGACCAGGAAAAAAACACTGAAGAAGTCAAAAAAAAATCAGGGATTCTGAAGTGGATCATCTTGCTGTTAATCCTGGCCCTATTATCTGGAGCAGGGTATTTTGGCTATAATTATTTTTTGGGGCCGGATAACGGAGAAGCAGAAGATCCTACAGCACCCAGAGAACAGCAAGTAGATCTGGGTTCCACCGTTGTAGTCCCCCTTGATCCCTTTGTGGTTAACCTGGCCGACCCCCTGGGCCGCAGATATCTCAGGACCACCCTGCAGGTGGATGTTATTGACCGCCGGGCAGCCAGGGATGTGGAAAACCACATGGCCAGGGTCCGGGACGCTATCCTGCTTTTGCTGTCCAGCAAGGCCTACTCCGACCTGGATACAATGGAGAAAAAGATCCAGTTGCGCAACGAGATAGTGGAACGCTTGAATCAGATTATCGGACCCGGCAGGGTGGTTAAGGTTTATTTTTCCGAATTCGTGGTCCAGTAAGCATATTTAAGACCACAAAAACCATCACCAGGCAGATATGAACAAAATACTCGACCAGAACGAAGTTGATGCCCTGCTTCGGGGACTCACCGGTGGGGAGATCGAAACTGAAACCGACATCATGGAGGATGACTCCGGTGTGGTTGACTTCGACATCTCCAACCAGGACCGGATCATCCGGGGTCGAATGCCGGTCCTGGAAATCATCAATGACCGTTTTGCCAGGCTTTCCACCAATGCCATGGCCAATTCCATGCGCAAAAGAGTGGATGTCAATCCCATTTCCATTGACATGTCCAAGTTTGGCGATTTCATGCGGTCACTTCCAGTACCCACCAGCATCAATATTTTTAAAATTGACCCTCTCAGGGGGAACGCCCTGATGATCATCGACACCAGACTGGTTTTTGCACTGGTGGAAAATTTTTTCGGTGGTGCCGGCTCCCAGCCCAAAATCGAGGGCCGGGATTTCACCCCCATAGAGCAAAGCATTGTTACCAAGGTGGCCAAGATGCTTCTGGACAACCTGGAAGATGCGTGGCGGCCGGTTCATGAGGTGGGAATAGAACTCAGTCGTTCCGAGGTTAATCCCCAGTTCGCCACCATAGTCCCGCCCAGCGATGTTGTAGTTGTGGTCAGTTTTGAGGTGGAACTGGAAAATGCCATTGGCTCCCTGGTCATCTGCCTCCCATACGCCACCATTGAACCCATCCGCTCTAAACTTTACGCAGCCTACCAGTCAGAAAGGCTGGAAGTAGACCACGCCTGGCTGACCAGGTTCAAGGAGCGACTCATGGAGATACCTGTTGACGTCAATATAACCCTTGGACACAGCCAGATAACCGGACGCCAGCTTTTAAACCTCGAGGTAGGGGATATCCTGGTTCTGGACACAGACGAAGAAGATCTACTCAAGGCCCAGGTCCAGGGTGTGGTCAAATTTCATGGAATTCCAGGATTTGTAAAAGGAAATAAGGCCTTTCAGGTGATCAAGGAAGAAGAAACAAATTTTTAGCAAGGATGCTGACATGAACCAAGAACGCGAAAAAAAAGAAACTGAAGATCAGGATAAGCTGGCTGAAGAATGGGCTGCTGCCCTCGGCGATCAGGAAGACCCCCAGGAGGACTTGGCCGAGGTTGACCAGCAGTCAGAAGAAGAGGCCGAGGACGACAATCTTGCCGATGAATGGGCCAAAGCCTTGGCAGCTGAGGAAGAAGAAAAGATCAAGGATGAAAAGACCCAGCAGTCCATTTCCGCCCAAAGCAAAGAGCCCCAGTTCAAAGACATGACAGCTGAGGCTAAGAAAAAACCAGAAGGAACCAAAAGAGACCTGGAGTTCATTCTGGATATCCCGCTGACTGTCACTGCCCAGTTGGGAAGCACTCAGCTTTTGATCAATGAGCTTTTGCAACTGGGCCAGGGTTCGGTCATTGAACTCAACAAGCTGGCTGGAGAGCCCCTGGAGATTCATGTCAACGGAAAACTGGTGGCCAGGGGAGAAGCTGTTGTCATAAATGAAAAATTCGGGGTCAGATTAACAGACATCATCAGCCCCATTGAGAGGATCAAGCAGCTTGGATAACGCAGTCAACAGTTCCCTGGATATGGGCCTGGCCGGGGTCAAGATGGCCTCTGCCCTGCTCATTATCCTGGGCCTTATCTTCTTAGGCTTTTATCTGCTCAAGCGCTTCGGCCATAAGGCTGGCCTGGGAATGGGCTCGGGAAACATGCTCAAGATCGTGGCCACCCTGGGTATTGGTCCCAAAAAGAGCATCGTAGTGGTCCGCTTTTTGAATAAAGACCTGGTACTGGGGGTCACCGACTCCCGGATAAACCTCTTGACGGAGATACAGGTTGATGAAGAAAGCGACCAGAAATTTGCCCGGGTCCTGGCTAAAAAAGCTGATATGGACAGCAGTTCCTAGCCTTGTTGTTCTGATCCCGGGAATCGTCCTGGCCCAGGAACCAATAATTCCCACCCTTTCCATGCAATTCTCAGGAAGTCAGGCTGAACCTGAAAAGGTGGCTGTGACCCTGGAAATCATCTTTCTCTTGACAGTGCTGTCGGTAGCCCCGGCCATAGTTTTGACAGCAACCTGTTTTACCAGGCTCATTATAGTTTTTTCATTCATCCGCCACGCCATGGGCACCCAGCAGATGCCTCCAAACCAGGTCCTTGCCGCCCTAGCCATTTTTCTGACTGTGGCCATTATGGCTCCCATAGGCAAACAGATAAATGACGAAGCCCTGCAGCCTTACCTCAACGAGGATATTGACTACCGGGAAGCCCTGGCCAATGCTGAAGAACCCATGCGTGAATTCCTCTTCAAGCACACCAGGGAAAAAGACCTGTCCATCTTTTATTCCATTACTGGCAAAGACCGTCCTGAAACCCGGGAGGACGTCCCAACCATGCTCTTGATCCCGGCCTTTGTGATCAGTGAACTCAAGACTGCCTTTCAAATCGGATTCATGATCTATATTCCGTTTCTTATCCTGGATATGGTGGTAGCCAGCATCCTTTTGTCCATGGGCATGATGATGCTTCCACCGGTCATGATCTCGATGCCTTTCAAGGTGCTGCTGTTTGTAATGGTTGACGGCTGGAATCTGTTGGTGGGGTCCCTGGTAAACAGTTTTGCCTGACCCAGGCCCGGGAACACTGCCGGCAGTTAATACTGATGATGCCCCTTACCAGGACCAGTTCATCAAGATAAATCGATAGTTTGACCAGGAGAAAACATGACCCCCGACTTTGTCATCGGATTTGCCAGACAGGCCATTGAGACCACCCTGATGATTGCACTGCCCATGCTTGGAGTTGGAATGCTGGTCGGGGTGACTGTCAGTATCATCCAGGCAGCAACTCAGATTCAGGAAATGACCCTGACCATTGTGCCCAAGATCATCTCCATTTTCCTGGTCCTGCTTTTTGCCTTCCCCTGGATCATGAACAAAATGATCAACTTCACCACCCAGATATTCATAAACCTTCCCAACTATATCGGGTAGGGTCTGTCCGGGGTCAGAGGGAAGCCACTGCTTCCTTTAAATGGTCCATCCAGATGTCCACGACATTGTCGAAAGACCCCAGGCCCTGCATCAGGACCCGGGCTTCAACGCCATTGTCTTCCAAAGTAGACATCCAGGATCCGGTCTGCTTTCCAGCCATGTCATTAATGGCGTGATCTCCGGCCACCACCATCAGGGGCAACAGCAGAGCTTTTGACACTCCTCTTTTTTTGAGCAGGGGCAGAATGTCTTCAAGGGCTGGAGTGCCTTCAACTGCTCCAACAAAAATATTTTCATCATGAAGCCAGAATTGATACTGAAGACCTGCATAAAACACATTGGCCGGATGGGTACTGCCGTGTCCCATGAAGATGACTGCTTCCTCAGGACTCCTTTGGCTTTGAACATTGTCCAGCATTGCCCGGGTGAATCTTTGGATATCAAGACTTGAATTCAAAAGCGGAGCACCAAGGCTGATCTTCTCAATACCCTTGGGAAGGCCCTGCAGCGAGGCCCTGGTCCTGATCAGGTCATGATGTTCAAGACCGGGGATTATCAGCAGGGACTGCATGGCCACCCTGGCCAAGCCATGCTCAGCCATCAGACCAAGGGCCTGGACAGGAGAAAGAAAGGTCCTACCCTGTCTGGCCAGCTTTTCCCGAATGACTTTGGAAGTATACGCCCAGTATATTTCTAATCCGGGGAAATCGGCCCGGACCTTTTTCTCCATGTCTGCATAAACCTGGTCTGCTCCAGGCACAGAGGTCCCGAATGCAGCCAGAAGAATAGCTGAATTTCCGTCCTTATTCACATTCATACTCCGTTTAATGTTTATTTTTTCTGATCAATCAATTCAAAGCACGGGATGCAGTAGGTTTGTCCGTCATAAAGCCTCACCCTTGACTCCATGGTCGACTCCTTGCAGGATGAGCACTCATGGCTGTCCAGGATTTTTGCACCTTTCGGGGGGGACTGGTCCAGTTCGGTCAATTCAAAAAGATCTGTAAGCTCTTTGGTCATAATTTCTCTGATCTGATCCTGCCTGAGGGTTACCAGCCTTTCCTTCTCCTGTGCAGAAAACATGGCAGCCTGGGACTTTTTCATAAGCGAACGCATTTCTTCTCGACCAGGTCCGAAGCAGCCGGCCTTGAGAGTCAGCCTGACTGCCCGCTGGCCAAGAGGATCAAAAAAAGAAAAGGCAACTTTTCCATAATCCCTGTGAATGAGATTGCCTTTGCCCAAGGTGCATCCGGTTAAAAACTGAATGGCATCGACGGCGCACATGTCTGTTTCAGCCACCACAGTCAGCTGGTCGCCCTTTTGGCGTCCAAGGCTCTGCAGAGCCATTTCTGAAGCCCTGATCCCGATACTCAGCCCGGGGCAGTTATGGCCATGAAATAAGATAGTATCTTCAATAACATGGGGATCAATTGAGCAGGACATATGTTCTCCTTTATAAACTGATTGTTGGCAGTTAAAAAAAAATTTATAACTTTTTTGCACCTGCAGGTAAAGAGAACTGCCTTGAGGGCGGACTAAGGTTCGAACCAGACCGGGCCTGATCCGGATGAGCACATTCCTTTGTCCGCAACCCAATTCGTCAGGCAGGGCTTGTCCCTGCAATACCAAAGTGGAAATTCTGGCCCAAGTCTTTATCTGTCTTTAAAGCGCTAATCCAGGCATTAACTTTGGTCTGGTGCACCAATTTGCATTTGTTCCCAGTGACCATCAGAATAATCTGCAACAAAAGATTAATAGTCATCTCCAAAAAAGACCTGTTATGCGCTCAAATTTATATATATTTTTCATCCTAATTATTCTGGTCCTTGCCTTCCCCGATCAGGTCCCCGGACAGGAAGGTGAACAGGCCGGAACCAGCTCTGCCATGGTCTACCAGACTACAGTCACCGGAGATCTGGACACAAATCTTCGCCAGACCCTGATTGCCATGTCCGATACTGTGAGTCTGCAAAACCGCCCTCCCATGACCATGGCTCAGCTGGTTCGGAGGATAAGGTCTGACACGGCAGAGTTCAGCAGAGCCCTGAGGTCCTTTGGCTACTATTCTCCGAACATCAGCTATGCCATTGATCAGGACATCACCCCCATCAGGGTGACCTTTACCGTGAACACCGGCCCTGCCTACCTGATCCGGGAGGTTTCAGTTGTAAATATTTGCCCTGTGTCTCAACAACGGGTGGCCATGCCGGAGCCGGCAGACCTTAACCTTGAGCCAGGCCAAAGAATTCGTTCTGCCCGGGTCCTGGAAGCCCGCCAGACCATTGTCAGAGACATGCGGGCCAAGGGTTATCCATTTCCATTGGTGGAAATAAGCCAGGTAATAATCGACCACCAGGACCATTCTGCTTCCATCAGCTATGCAGTAGATCCTGGTCCATCGGCCCGGTTTGGAGACACAGAAATATCCGGCCTTTCAAGGGTCAGGCCAGAATATGTACTGGACCGTCTGACCTGGGAAAAAGGTGACCCCTTTAAGGCCCCTCTTATGGATGACCTGCGAAGAAGTCTGACAGCTGGCGGACTCTTTTCTGTGGTTGAAGTCAACCACGGGCACGAGATTCTGGATGAAGATTTTCTGCCCATGCAGGTTGTGGTCACCGAAAGAAAGCCCCGGACAGTCCGGGCCGGCCTGGGATACCAGACCGATATCGGGCCGGAACTGAAACTGGGCTGGACCCATCGAAATCTGCTTGGAAAGGGAGAAACCCTGGAGTTTGATCTTGGCCTGTCCGACACTTTAAAGTCCCTTGAAGGAAGCTACACTATTCCCGGCTTCATCCGGCCTGATCAAAACCTTCGCTTAAAGGCCGGGCTTGTCCAGGAAGAACAGGATGCTTATGATTCCAAGAGTCTTTTCACAACGGCCATGCTTGAACGTATCCTTACCAACGAACTTTCCGTGGCCGCCGGAGTAGGATATCGTCTGGCCAGGGTGGAACAGCTGGATAAAAAAAGCGACCTGGGACTGCTTTTTTTCCCCACCGATCTAACCTGGGACGGACGGGACGATATCCTTGATCCGGGTACAGGAATCAGGCTGAATGTAAGACTCATTCCTTTTTTTGACACCCTTGACACTGAAACCAGGTTTTTGAAAACCTATGCCTCCCTTAACACCTACCTTGAACTCGTTCCGGACAAAAGGGTGGTCCTGGCCAACAGGGCGGCAATAGGCACCATAAATGCTGAAAGCAAATCAAAAGTCCCTCCTGATGAAAGATACTATACAGGAGGAGGAGGCTCGATCCGGGGATATTCCTATCAATCCGTTGGTCCTCTGGAAGACGACAATCCTGTGGGAGGGTTGTCCATGGCAGAGATAAACAGTGAATTGAGGCTTAAAATGACCAGAAGATCCGGACTGGTAGCTTTTTTGGATGGTGGACGGGCCTACGAAAGTACTTATCCCGACTTTGACGAAAGGTTTTACTGGGGCTGGGGGCTTGGCTACAGGTTTTATACCGATTTCGGCCCTATCCGGGCTGATGTGGCTTTTCCCTTGAACCGAAGAAAAGGCATTGACGACAGCTTTCAAATATATATCAGTCTTGGACAGGCATTTTAAAGGCCATGATCAGATCCATCCGCCCCATTCTTATCTTCTTTGCAACAGGAGTCGCCCTGCTGGTGACCCTGTTTTGCCTTGTGCTCATCCTGATCCAGACCGGACCAGGTCAGAAGATTCTGGAGAATACCCTGAACAGGGCTCTGGACCGGGAGCCGGTCCAGGTGGTTGTCACTGGGATCTCCGGACGGATACCATTTGACCTTTCTGTTGACAAAATCGAGGTCAAAGACGACCAGGGTACCTGGCTTTCCATCAGCCAGACCCGTCTCAGATGGTCCCTTTGGCAGCTGCTCAAGGGTAGCATTCATATCCATGAGGCAGGGGCCGCCTGGATCGACCTGAAAAGATCACCTTCTCCTGTGGAAAGGGAAAGAGAGCCTTGGTCTCCGGAAATACCCAGGTGGACCTGGCCTCTGCCCCCTCTGACCATGGAAAGGCTTTACCTGGAAGAAATACTGATTTCAGACAGCATTCTGGATGAACAAATGTCCCTCAACCTTGAGGCTGAGCTTGTGGCCGACAGTCAGGGATTCTCCCTGGCCGGTCTTGAGCTGAACAGAACAGATCAGCCTGTCACCCTGGTAAAGCTCAAGGCTGCCCTGACAAGGGATCCTTACTACCTGGACCTTGATCTGCATATTTTTGATGCTGGAACCCTGAATTCTTTTTTGGACATCCCGGGATGGCCCCATCAAGTGGAGCTGACCCTGGCGGGATCAGGTCCTGTGGATACATGGGAAGCTCATCTTTTCCTGGACGGGCAAGATGCCTTTCATGCTGATCTGGGGCTCAGCCTGGAAAAAGAAGATCTCTATTTCCTCACCGGCCTGGGCGAGGTCTATGTCAACCCGGAACTCGTTCCAATGCATGGCTTTGATTTAACAGGGAATGCAATGAAGCTGGACTTCAAGACTGGATTTAAATCTGGTGAACGCATCATCCTGGACCGGCTGGACATAACCTCTCCTGCCATCAAGCTGGCAGCTTCGGCTGATCTTGCCATATCCGACATGGAGCTTCGGGCCGACCTTGACCTGGAGTTACAGGACATAAATCCTTTTCTTCAGCATACCGACTTCAC
Source organism: Desulfonatronovibrio hydrogenovorans DSM 9292 (assembly GCF_000686525.1). Taxonomy (NCBI): domain Bacteria; kingdom Pseudomonadati; phylum Thermodesulfobacteriota; class Desulfovibrionia; order Desulfovibrionales; family Desulfonatronovibrionaceae; genus Desulfonatronovibrio; species Desulfonatronovibrio hydrogenovorans. Next base: position 428,257 of record NZ_JMKT01000008.1, on the reverse strand, counting down.
TTCTTCTCAGCCCCTGGTCCTTTCTGCAGCTGCTAAAGGACCGGCAACCCGTTTGGCCGTCAATACCCAGGCCCGTCTGGGTGGAATTTCCGGACACGGCCTGTCCCTGGATGAATTAGACCTTACAAGTCATCTCAGCCTGGGTCATGAATCAAGCCTTCCGGCCAGTCTTCTGGCCAGTCTGAAAGTACGCGGTGCTGAACTGGAACAATACCAGGAGCTGCCTCAGGAATTCGGGATCGATCTTAACCTTTCCTATACATCTGAAAAAATCCTCCTGGCTGATGTAGCCACTCTGACCAGCCAGGACCTAAATGCAGACCTGCAGGGTTATTTTGACCCAGAGACCCTCGACTACGCTGCAGAACTGGAAATAAGTGTTAATGACGTCCAGAACTTCATCCCTGGACCGGAAGATCCTTTTTTCAAGTCCCATCTTGCAGCACACATTGAAGCCCATGGGAGTGTCCAGCATCACTCGCATTTTGCCAAGGCAAATATCTCCCTGTCCGAGCTGAATTCTAATCAGGAAATTGTGGCTGTTTTGCTTGGACCAAATCCCCGGCTGAATGCCAAAATCAGCCTTGATGAACACCTTGATCTGCAGATCCTTGAGGCAGAGGTCGTGGCCGGTGAATTCAATCTGGATGGCTCAGGCCGCATAGGTCTGAGGACCGGGGACCTGGATGCTGAAGCTCTGCTGGACATTCATGGCCTAGTCAATGCCGGTCTGGCCGTTGGCCAGAAAATATCCGGGACTGCCTCAGTGGACTTTGAAGCTCATGGGGATTTGAAAGCTCCGCAAATTTATCTGGTTGCCCAGATCCCAGAGTTACAGTGGGAAGGCATTAACGCTTTGAGCGCCCACCTCAGAGCAGAGGCTGTTCTGGAACAGGGGCTTCCCACTGGTGATCTTGATCTGGCAGTAGTCCGGAACGGCATCCACCTGAACCTGACCTCGGACTTTGCTGTTGATTCCGAAAAAATTCTGGTCAAAGAGCTGAGGGCAGCAGGTCCCGGCCTGACCATGGCCGGAGAAATGGATTACCGTTTTGCCCAGAATATCATTCAGGGAGAAATTAAAACCGACCTTAATGAACTGGACAGACTGGGGAAACTTTTTGATCTTGACCTTTCCGGCTCAATCTCTTCCCGGATCCATCTCCGACCCCATGCGGGCCAGCAGTATGTAGAGGCTTATCTGTCCGGCCGGGATCTTGTCATCCAGGATTTGACCGTGGCCGGATTGAACATATCTGGAGAGGTGGATCAGGCTTTTACCAGCCCTTCTTTCCAGGGTTCCCTGGAACTGTCCGGGGTCAGGACACCCGGGGCTGTTCTGCAAACAGCCAGAATGGACATCCTGGGAACTCCAGACCATGTGCAGTTCAAAAGCGACCTTAAGGGTAAGGCTGTCCATCCTGTTGAGGTGGTCCTGGAAGGAGAGTACACTCGGCAGGACCTGACGCACATCCTCAGTCTTAATACTTTTTCCGGCTTCTATGCCTATGAAGAATTCCTGCTTAACAAGCCTGCAAGCCTTGAGTATGCTCCTGATCTTCTTTTCCTTGACCAGCTGGAGCTCTCAGTTGGCTCTGGTACTCTCCGGACCAGTGTTCATCTGAACCAGGATCTGGTTCAGATGAACTTCAACCTTGATAATGTTTCAGCCAGGGAAATTCCACTGGCCGTTTCAGAGAGAATCAAGGGGACGGTCAGTATGGACCTGGAAATCTCTGGAAGATCTGATGAACCGGCTTTGGAAGCCCGGCTGCAGCTGAACGGACTGACTCCTGTCGGGCCTGATCTGGAATATTTTGACCCAATGATTTTAACAGCCTCTGTTCTTTCCTCATCTGGCCGGCTTCAACTCCAGGCGGACCTGGAACAGGAACCTGCCAGTCTGGCAGTGCTTAATCTTGAGCTGCCTGTTTCGTTTTCAATTGTCCCGCTGAGCTTAAGTCTGGACCAGCCTGTTCCATTGTCCGGCAGCTTTACAGCCGGTCTGGACCTGGAAAGTGTCTCTGCCATTGCCTTGCCTCCTGATCAGATCCTGACCGGAGAACTAACAGCCGACCTGAGCATTGCCGGCTCTCTCCAGGCTCCGGAGTTAAAGGGTATGCTAAACATTACCAGTGCCTCCTTTGAGCATATTGATACCGGACTCTTCCTGACCGACCTGGACATCCGGGCTGAAACCCATCAAAACCGGATCGACCTGGACATTCTAAGGGGATCTGACGGTGCAGGCGGACGGATCAATGGTTCCGGCTACCTGGAGTTCGCTCCTGAAGGAAACATGCCCTGGCAGATGGAACTGGCCGTTGAGAATGCCAGGGTTGCCAACCACAGCCTGGCTGTAGTGACGGTGTCCAGCGCTGCCCTGAAAATATCCGGGGACAAGTCAGAGGCCGACCTGGCCGGAAGGATCGTTTTCAGCAGTGTGGAAGCTTCCCTGCCAGACCAGGCCCCTCCGGGGGTGGTGGATCTGGACGTGACTGAAATCAATCTTCCTGACCAGGAACACCCTGTTACCAGGAGTGCAGTTCAGCCTGGCTATCCCATCAGCCTGGACCTGGACCTGATCTTTCCTTCCAGAGTATTTGTCCGGGGACGGGGCCTGGATTCTGAATGGGAAGGCAATCTGAGGATCACCGGTCAGACCTCTTCTCCATCCGTCCGGGGCAGCCTGAATGTTGTCCGGGGCAGGCTCATGCTCCTGGACCGCCGGTTCAATCTGGTCCGGGAATCCTATGTCAACCTCGACGGTTCTTTTCCGCCGGATCCCAATATTGACATCAGCGCTGAATACCGGCAACGGGACCGGATCATCAATGTCCGGGTGTTCGGGCCGGCCCTTAATCCCGAACTCCTGCTCTCCTCAGATCCCCCAATGCCCCAGGATGAAATCCTGGCCTGGACACTGTTTGGCAGAGACCTCAGTACCCTGACTCCTTTTCAGGCCATCCAGCTGGCCAATGCAGCCAGGGTTCTAGCCCTGGGCCAGACCGGTCCGGACCTGATGGGCGAAGTCAGGACTATCATTGGAGTGGATGACATCGACATCACCAGGGACCCGGAAGAGGGCTATACCCAGTTCGGCCTGGGAAAATATGTCCATGAAAGGGTCTATGTCCAGGTAAAAAAAGGAACTGCACCTGGGACTGATTCCGTATCAGTGGAAGTGGAACTTTCCCCGCGCATCAGTCTGGAAAGCAATGTTGACTCGGACAGTGAAGGAGGCATCGGCATTTTCTGGAAACATGACTATTGACCATTGATCTCTTTTAATCCCAGGGATCCTGAAACCAAAAGCAAAGGCCGGTCAACAATCTGACCGGCCTTTTTGATCAGCATGGCATGCTGGCTGTCTGCTCTTATTAAGTTTTATTTTCGTTCCTGTCCTGTCAGACCTTTTCAATTGTCACAAAATGTTCCTGCAGAGAAAGGCCTCCTCCAGCTTTGCTCCACTTCTCCAGTCCTCCCACCATGAGTCTGTGGTCGGCCACTCCTTTTTCCCTGGCCCTGGTTTCAGCAGGTACACCGCTATTAAAGCCATGGACCATGAAGGCGGCTTCAGGATGAATGAACTCCGTCACAAAGGCCCTGGTCTTTCCAGAATAGCCGTTTGTACCGGACACCACAACTGTATCCCCATTTTGAATACCCAGCTCCTGAGCCTTGTCCTTGTTGATCCAGACCACATTTTCCGGCATCTGCTCATGCAAGATCGGATTATTCATGGTATGACCCTGGGTGTGGACTCCACATCTGCCAAAGGCGATCCGGAACTTTCCTTCCTCAGGGACCGGCTTATCCTCATAAGGCTTCAGAGATGGAATGCCATTTTCCTCCCATTTGGCGGAAATAATCTCAATCTTGCCTGAAGGGGTCTTGAATTTGAGATTATCCCGGTCAAAGTAAATGGGCTTGTCCGTAAGTCCGACCATTCCGGTGGCATCAAAATCTTCTGGGCTTACTCCAGTGCCTTCCAATTGGAATTTCCAGATATCTTCAATCGAATCAAAAGCCAGTTTATCTATGCCCATCTTTTTGGCGATCCCGGTCAGGATTTCCCAGTCGGCCTTGGTATCCAGGGATGGTTCCATTGCCCTTTTGCGTACGAAAAAGAAGGGCTTAAGACCATTCTTACAGGCCATGATGCTCTCCCTTTCAAGATAGGGCGACATGGGCAGGACCACATCGGAATTCCAGGCCGTGGTGGACCACGAAAAAGTAATTGAGACCATGAGATCCAGGTTGGCAAAAATCTTTTTCATGGCTTCAGGATCAGGCAGGGCCATCATAGGGTCATGGCGGTGAACAATATAGGCTTTGACCGGATAAGGGTCTCCGGTCTCAATGGCCTTAAAGGCCAGATTCAGCAAACCCGGGCCTGCATCAAGATGAGGGTATTTCCATCCCACTCCGTCGGCCCTCTTGTCCTCGGGTTTTGGAAACTGCCCGGCCAGAGAGTTCAAGCCCTTGCGATCACAATCACCGGGCTTGGCCAAAAGAGGCAGTCCGCCTTTGGTGCCGATACTGCCCAGGAGGGCATTGATGATATAGGCTGTCCTGGCAACGTAAAACGAATCATCATACCTGGCGGACATCCATCCAGGATGCCAGATAACACCAGGAGCAGCCTTACCCAGCTCAGCCACAAAAGCCCTTATGTCTCTGGCCCTGGCTCCGGTCTTTTCCTCTGCCCATTCTGGAGTGTAATCGCTGACAAAACTCTTGAGTTTGTCAAAACCGTCCACGTATTTTTTTACATATTCTGAGTCATACAGATTCTTATTAATCAGCTCATTTATCACTGCCAGGTTAAAAGCATAATCAGTTCCCGGCCTGATCTGGAAAAACCGGTCAGCCTTACCAGCTGTTATTGTCGCCCTGATATCGATGACGGTCAGCTTTGTCCCGGCAGCCATTCCATCAAGCAGATCATTGACTTCCTTGACATTGATGGCTTCAAAAATATTTCTTGTTTGAAGGATAACATGCTTGGCATTCTTATAGTCATATACAGTTCCCTTCCGACCCAGGCCCATGAGGGACTGGGCAGCGTGATGGACGTTTCGACCGCAGGTTACGTCATGGTTGCAGTAATTGACTGAGCCCATTCCTTTTACAAAGGCCTTATGCAGATCAGCAAAGGGACCCGACCGGTCCGACCAGAGAATTGATTTGGCTCCGTACTCCTGGGTAATGGCCTGCAGTCTTTCAGCAACATAGTCAAAAGCCTCGTCCCAGGTGACCTTGCGCCATTTGCCTTCCCCCCTTTCTCCTTCCCTGATGAGAGGATGGCGAATCCGGTCGGAATCCTTTAACAGGCCCGGTCCTGCCGCACCCCTGGCGCACAGGGCTCCCTTGAGCGGGGAGTGCGGGTTGCCTTGTATAAATTTCAGATCATCTCCATCCAGATCCACCTGGATGGGACATCTGACCGTACACATTCCGCAGACACTGAAAATACTTTTGGTGGCCATAGATTCCTCCCGATTTTTTTTTCCTGTTACCAAAGCTAAATTTTTATGACAAGCAAAAAAATTATTTGGGAAAAAAATATCAAGCATTTTTCTTCTTGACATAAACTTGCAAATAGGGTTTATACTCCTACACAATTTAAATATCCTTTTATTTCATGTTGCTAAACCTATTTCTAAGGAAGTGGTCCGTCATGAGCTTGTCCTGGCTGCACTTTGCGATAATCCTTTTCTTTATTCATGGTATTATCTTTGCTGCTGCACCATTCATACTGTCTATTCTTGTATCTCCAAGAGTTAAATCTAAAGAACTAGCCATGCCGTATGAATGTGGAATGTCGCCATATGGTTCGGCCTGGGTCAAGTTTGGAATAAATTATTACTTTTACGCATTACTGTTCTTAGCATTTGATGTTGATGTACTGTATCTGTTTCCTGTAGCGACATATTATGCAGACAGTTCAGGCATGGTGCCTTTTATCAAGCTCTTAATCTTTATTGTAATACTCTTTGCATCTGTTATCTATTTCTGGAAGAAAGGAGTTTTTTCATGGCCCAAGAGAATCAAATTCTAGGACTTAAACCGGCTGACACAGAAATAGACCAGCCCATAGTCAACATGACGCTGGTCCGGAAGTATGTTGACCTCTGCCGATCAATGTCCTTATGGCCCATGACCTTTGGTCTTGCCTGTTGCGCCATAGAAATGATGGCCATTGGCATGGCCAGGTTTGATGTGGCCAGATTTGGTGCTGAAGTTTTCCGACCTTCCCCCAGACAGTCCGACCTCATGATTGTTGCCGGCACTGTGTCCAGAAAAATGGCCCCCATGATTGTCCGACTTTATGAACAGATGCCTGCTCCCAAGTGGGTCATCGCCATGGGCAACTGTGCCATATCCGGGGGACCTTTCCGGTACAAGGACCAGTATGGTATCGTGGAAGGCATCGACAGGCTTATACCTGTTGATGTCTATGTTCCAGGCTGCCCGCCAAGACCCGAAGGTCTTCTGGAAGGACTCTTTCAACTCCAGAAAAAGATTACCAATAAACGCTGGTGGCCCTTGCCCCAGGGAGGAGAGTCATAGGCATGGCAGCTGTTAATCCGGATCTTATGGAAGCATGTTGCGGACTTGGCGGCCAGAGCAACACAGGATACAGGGAAAATCTCTTTCTGGCCCCTGACGACCTGACTGATGCCGCAGCAAAGATAAGAGACTCAGGCTTTTTTCTGGAGGATGTTTCCTGTCTGGACATGAAGGAAGGGTTTCAGGTGGTCTATCATTTTGACCGCTACGACAAGCCAGGCAGGATCTGCCTGAGGGTCATGATCAGCCGGAGTAACCCGGAAATCTCATCCATTGCATCGATTTTTCCTGGTGCTGACTGGCATGAACGGGAGTGTTATGATTTTTTTGGGATCACCTTTAAAGGCCACCCAAATCTGATCCCCCTGCTGCTGGATCCGGATCACGACGGTCCTCCCCCCCTGATAAAAACTGAAGCCAAAAGAAAGGATATGTTTCAGCTCTTCCCTGGATGGACAGGAACCCCTGTGCAGCCGGACAGTGAGGAGTTCGCCCAGGCCATAAGCAAAACTTCAACAACGCCCTAAAACAGGATAGTGTAATGAATCTGGATCTGCGTTTAAACACCAGCGGAGATTACTACGCAAGAAAATTTCAGCCCACTCAGCGAGAGGACACCCTCATCCTGAACATGGGCCCTCAACACCCATCCACCCACGGAGTTCTGCGGGTACTGCTGGAAATTGACGGTGAGTACATTGTCCGGGCCGAGCCTGTACTGGGATATATCCACCGCATGCACGAAAAAATGGCCGAGGTCCGGACATATGTCCAGTATCTGCCCAACATGGGCCGGGCTGACTACCTCCACGCCCTGGCCTGGAACTGGGCCTATGTAGGGGCCGTGGAAAGACTTATGGGGATCGATGTCCCGGAACGGGCCGAGTTCATCAGGGTCATTACCTGTGAACTTAACCGAATCAACTCTCATCTGCTGTGGTGGGGAGCCTACCTTCTGGATCTGGGGGCCTTCACCCCCATCATGTATGCCTTTGCCGACCGGGAAAGGGTCATGGATATCCTTCAGCGGATTACCGGAGCCAGACTAACATACTGTTACTACAGGTTCGGAGGGGTCTCAGCCGACATTGATGACCGGTTTATTACCGAGGTCCGGGAATTCTGTCTGGATATGGAAGAAAGGCTCAAACTTTTCAAATCCCTGGTCACTGACAACATCATTCTGCGTAAACGGGTGGAGGATATCGGCCACATCGATGCTGAGACCTGCAGACTATACGGAGCAACAGGTCCGGTCCTTCGAGGGTCTGGTATTGAATACGACATCAGGAGAGCCGAACCCTATTCGGTTTACCACCGTTTTGACTTCAAAGTACCGACTTACGATGAAGGCGATGCCATGGCCAGATACATGGTCCGGATGGAAGAGATAGAGGAAAGCATCAACATCATTACCCAAGCTCTGGACGCCCTGCCCCAGGGCCAGCACATCAACCCTCTGGCCCCCAGAAGACCCTGTCCACCAAAAGGGGATATATATTTTGCAGTTGAAAGCGGACGAGGCAAGGTGGGAATCCACCTGGTCAGCCATGGCGGCGAATCACCTTATCGCCTGAAACTCCGGGCTCCGAGCTTTTCCAATTTGAGCCTCTTTGCCGAGGTGTCTGCAGGCACCCTTCTGTCGGATGCCGTGTCCATACTCGGAAGCCTGGATTTGGTCATCCCGGAGATAGACAGATGATTGAGTTAATTCCAACCCAGCTGATTATCATTGCTGTAGGTCTGGCCGCCATCATGGCCTTCATCGGGCTCAACGGGCTGGTCCTGGTCTACCTGGAAAGAAAGGTCGCCGGATTCATCCAACGAAGGCCAGGACCATACGAGGTAGGACCATACGGCCTTCTTCAACCCCTGGCAGACGGTCTCAAACTGGTGGGCAAACAGATGTTCACTCCCTCTGGAGCGGACAGCTTCCTTTACTGGCTGGCACCCATGCTGTCCATGGCCCCGGTATTGGTCTGCTTTCTGGCCATTCCCTTTGGTCCGCACCTGGCCATTTTCAGTGATCTCAACGTCGGACTGATCCTGATCCTGGCCTTTACCGGCATAAATGTCCTGGCCCTTTGTCTGGCCGGATGGGCCTCCCAGAACAAATACGCCCTGCTCGGCGCGGCCAGGGATATTTCACAGTCCGTTGCTTATGAAATCCCGCTCCTTCTTTCAGTCCTGCCCATTGTTTTTATGACCGGCACATTCAATCTGTACGAAATATCAGCCGGACAGGGTTCATGGCCCTGGCAATGGCACGTCTTCACCCAGCCTCTGGCCTTTGTGATCTTTTTCATCTGTGCCTTAGCAGAAACCAACAGGGCTCCCTTTGATCTGCCCGAGGCTGAAAGTGAGCTTACAGCCGGATTTCATACTGAATACTCGGGAATGGGATTTGGAGTATTCTTTCTGGCTGAATATGCATATATGATCATCGCCTGCAGCCTGGCAACCGCCCTTTTTCTGGGTGGGTGGAACGGACCGGTAATCTCGGGATGGTGGTGGTTCCTGGCCAAGGTTTACCTGCTGCTCCTGGTCATGATGTGGTTCAGATGGACCTATCCCAGGGTCCGCTTTGACCAGCTTCTGAATCTCTGCTGGAAATGGCTGATCCCCCTGACAGTCATCAACCTTCTAATTACAGCCCTGGTGGTGGCTTTATGATCAAAACTCTGCGTGAGGCCCTGACCGGCGTTTGGAGCATGCTGGTAGGACTCAAGATCACCGGAAAAAACTTCTTTCAGCCCCAGATCACAGTTCACTATCCAAGAAAAACTGTTGAATCTCTTGAAGGATACAGGGGACACATTGAACTGGTTCCTAAAGATGATGATCCCGCTGCCACTAAATGCATTGCCTGCGGGACCTGCTACCAGCTTTGTCCTTCAAGCTGCATCAACCTGCGAACCAGGCAGCAGCCTTCAGGATCAAAGCAGATGCTTCCTCCTCACCCGGACATGGCTTTTCTGCCTCTGGAACTAAAGCAGAAATTCATCCATCCCCATGAAGTGGTCCGGGAACCGGAGTCCTTTCACCTGGATTACAACTACTGCAGTCTGTGCGGCCTGTGTGTCCAGAACTGCCCGGCCAATGCCCTGCGTTTTTCCAGTGACGTCTACCTGGCCGGATACAGCAGGCAGGAATTTGAATACGATCTTCTGGCCAGATTACGGTATCAGGCCCAAAAAAAGGAGAATTAAATGGAAAACCTGGCCTACATAGTCCTTTTCGGACACATAACATTCATTGTTGTCGGCGGGTTTATGACGGTGCTGGCCCAGAGTCTTGTCCGGGCCCTGCTGGGGCTTATCATGACTTTGTTTGGTGTTGCCGGACTTTACTTCCTCATGGCCGCCCCGTTTATCGGACTCATGCAGATACTTATCTATGTGGGGGCAGTCAGTGTCCTGATTTTCTTTGCCATCATGCTCACCCAGGCCTGGTCAGGCGGAGACGAAGCCAAACCAAAATCCAGAAAGACTTTTGTCTACGCCCTGATGGGGGCCATAGCTCCTGCCGTATTTCTGGGCATGGCAGTTCTTAGGACATCTCCGCCATCAATTTTTACTCCTGAAGAAACCGATGTAAAATTACTGGGACGCTTTCTCTTGGAACCCTATATCCTGCCCTTTGAGCTTATTTCCCTGCTTCTAACAGTGGCCATGGCCGGCGCAGTCATCCTCGGCTTTGAGAGGAGGAAACAAAGATGAGCCCCATGACCATCTATCACCTTGTTGCGATTTTCCTGCTTTGCCTGGGACTGTTCGGAATAATGTACAGAAGGACTCTGGTGGGCATGATCCTGGGAATTGAACTTATGCTCAACGGAGCAGGCTTAAGCATCATGGCTTCTGCCCAGCTCACCCCAACACCAAATGAAATCGGTCAGATCGGAACCCTTCTGGTAATGGGTATAGCAGCTGCAGAGGCCACCCTGCTCCTGGCCATACTGCTGGTGGTTTCCAAACGGTTCAAGAGTGTCGAGGCTGCAAAACTAACCACCATGAGAGGATAGTAATGACTGAGATTAGCTCATCTTCCTATGTGCTTCTCCCGCTGCTGATCACCCTGATTGCTCCTTTTGCCGTCTGGTACTTCAGAACGAACATCAACCACAGGGAGTCGGTATCCTTCATTGCCGGTGCAGCAACTTTTCTTTCTGTTCTGTATCTTGTCCCCAAGGTTCTGGCCGGAAACATATATACCTACACCCTGTTCACCATTCTTCCAGGGATAACCGTATCCTTTGCAGCTGACGGACTGGCCCTGATTTTCGCCCTGGTTGCTTCCTTTTTGTGGATATTTGCCACAAGCTACAACATCGGATACATGCGCTCCCTGAACGAACACGCCCAGACCAGATATTATTTCTGTTTTGCTGTGGCCATTTTCGGCGCCATGGGCGTGGCCTTCAGTGCCAACATCTTCACCCTTTATCTTTTCTACGAAATCATCACTGTCTTCACCTACCCCCTGGTCGCCCATCATCAGGATAAAGAGGCTTACAGTGGGGCCAGAAAATATCTGGTCTATCTCATGGGTACCTCCAAGCTTTTCCTGTTGCCGGCCATGATTATGACTTATGTCCTGTGCGGAACACTGGATTTCCACCTGGGCGATATGGTGCAGGGTATTTTCCCTGATGACGCTCCTGCTCATTGGGTCGTCCTGACCTATATCCTCTACATAGCAGGACTGGCCAAGGCTGCCATCATTCCCCTGCACAACTGGCTTCCCTCGGCCATGGTTGCACCTACTCCAGTATCCGCCCTGCTGCACGCTGTAGCAGTTGTCAAGGCTGGTGTCTTCTCCATCTGCAGGGTCATCCTTTCCGGCTTCGGTCTGGAAACCATGGATTCCTTGTACCTGGGCATTCCCACTGCATACGTGGCTGCATTCACCATTGTGGTCGCATCCATCATAGCCTTAACCAAGGATGACCTTAAAGCCAGGCTTGCCTATTCAACCGTCAGTCAGCTCTCCTATGTGGTTTTGGGGGTTGCCCTTCTCACTCCCCTGGCTGTTGCCGGTGGAACCATGCACATTGCCCACCACGCATTCAGCAAGATCACCCTCTTTTTTGGAGCTGGGGCCATATATGTAGCTACCCATCATAAAAAAATCAGCATGATGTCGGGACTTGGCAGGAAAATGCCATGGACTTTCGGTGCCTTTGGCATAGCCGCCCTTAGCATGATCGGGGTCCCGCCTGTGGCTGGATTTGCCTCAAAATGGTACCTGATCACAGGAGCCATGGGAGCAGGACAGATCATTATCGTTTTTGCCCTGATGGCCAGCACTGTTCTTAATGCTGCTTATTTCGGGCCCATCATCTATAAGGCTTTCTTTGAAAAGCCGGTGTCTGGGGTCAACCTGGATGAATATCGTGAAGCCCCCATGACCATGGTGGTTCCCCTTTGTCTGACTGCGACTATCTCAGTCATCCTGGGTGTCTACCCACAAATATTTCACCAGTTTATCGCTTTGCTGGGCGGCTAGACTCTGGAAAGAAAATTCACAAGGGAGTTTAATGACATGGATCTGGTCAAACTGATCGACTATCTGAGAGACAGGCAAAAAACCCTGATCAGAATATCCTATGCAGTACTGGGGTTGCTGGTGGTTTTTGACGCCTTGTTCCTGGACAAGGCCAAGGCGCACACATGGATGGAAAAGCTGCCCGGCTTCTGGTCGATTTTTGGTTTTGTTGCCTGTGTGCTGATAATAATTCTTTCCAAATGGTACGGTCATCTGGGGATCATGACCAGGGAGGACTACTATGACAAGTGAGATCTTTGTTCACCCGGCTGTGATCCTCGGCCTGGGTGCTCTGCTCCTCCCTCTGTTCAAAGGCCAGGCCAGATCAGTGTTTCTGCTGGCCGTTCCCATCCTGGCCTTTGGCGCAGTCCTCTCCATGAGCCAGGGAACTTACGGCATATTTCACTACATGCAATGGGAAGTCGTGTTTGGCCGGGTGGATCGGCTCAGCCTGGTCTTTGGCTATATCATGACCCTCATGTGTATCATCGGCACCCTGTACGGGCTGCATGTCAAAGACAACGGTCAGCATATAACTGCCTGGCTTTACGTGGCAGGTTCCCTTGGGGTGATTTTCTGCGGCGATTTTTTGAGCCTGTTCCTGTTCTGGGAAGTCATGGCTTTTTCTTCGGTCTTCCTGGTCTGGTACCGAAAAACCGATTCTGCTCTGGCTTCAGGATTCAGGTATCTGCTGGTTCACGGATTCGGCGGCGTGGTCCTTCTGGCCGGGATAGTCATCCACTATCAGAACACCGGAGACCTCTCCTTTGTTCATCTCAACGTGGCTGAACCCAACCTGGCCATTTATCTGATCATGATCGGATTCATCCTCAACGCTGCTGTTCCCCCCTTGCATGCCTGGCTGCCTGACGCCTACGGCGAAGCCACTGTGATGGGATCGGTTTTCATGTGCGCCTTCACCACCAAAACTGCGGTCTACGCCCTGGCCAGAGGTTTTGCTGGCATGGAAATTCTGATTCCTCTGGGCGTAATCATGGCCTTGTACGGAGTTGTTTATGCTGTTCTGGAAAATGACTGCCGCCGGCTGCTGGCTTACCATGTAATCAGCCAGGTGGGGTACATGGTCGCAGGAGTGGGAATAGGGACCCAGCTGGCCATCAATGGAACCGTAGCCCACGCCTTTGCCCATATCCTGTACAAAGGACTTCTGTTCATGGGTTGCGGCGCGGTCCTGCACATGACAGGCAAGAGCAAATTCTCTGACCTGGGCGGTCTGTACAAAAAGATGCCCTGGACCTTTGTCTTCACCCTGATCGGCGGGCTGTCCATATCCGCATTTCCACTGTTCAGCGGGTTTGTCAGCAAATCCATAATCGTTGCTGCAAGTTTTGATGAACACATCTACTGGGCTGCATTTCTGCTGACCCTGGCCTCGGCTGGGACCTTCCTGCATACCGGACTCAAGGTTCCTTATTTCATCTGGTTCGGTAAAAACAATTGCAGCAAGGAAACCTGGGAAAAAGCCAAGGATCCATCATGGAACATGAACGCAGCCATGGCTATCGCCTCAGTGCTCTGCATTTTCATCGGTATTTACACCCCTTATCTCTATAACATGCTTCCCTACGGGATCGATTTCCAGCCGTACACCATGTACCACTTCATGGAAGTGATGCAGATCCTGCTTTTCACGGCCCTGGGATTTTTCCTGCTCATCAAAAAACTGGCCCCTGAACCAACCATCAGCATTGACCTGGACTGGTTCTACAGGATCGGTTCCAGAAAGTTCATAGGGTTGGCCAACAAGCCGGTAGCTTCCACCGACTCTGTCTGGTCAGAGGTATATAGAAAGATCGGGCTGGCTGGCCTTATGGGCCTGGCCAAAGGTTCATCCCAGTTTGACCGGGATGATATTGACCGGGTTGTTGACGGGACCGCTTATGGAGTTTTGAGGATAGGGAAAAACATTAACAGGACCCAGACCGGATATATTCAGGAATATCTAGGCATTGCCGTATTTCTGGCCCTTATTGTGGCTGCCTTTGTTTTCTTTTTATAACAATCATGATCAATGTTTAATGGACTGATCAACATACCTTAAACTTGGAGCCGTTACCAATGAATTCAAGCTGGCCGGTACTCAGCACCTTGATTTTCTTCCCCCTGGCTGCATCAGTTCTTCTGGTGTTCATCCGCAGGGAACTGGCAGTCCGCCAGGTGTCGCTGGCAGTGGCCTTTGTGCAAATTCTCCTGGCCCTGCCACTATTGAAATTCAGGCTGGGATATGCAGACTTCCAGTTTGTGGAGCTATATTCCTGGATACCCCATTGGAATATAAACTACCATATCGGGATTGACGGCATAAGCTTCCTTATGGTCCTGCTGACCGTCCTGCTTTTGCCCTTTTGTGTACTCTGCTCCTGGACTTACATTGGACAGCGGGTCAAAGAATTCCACATCTGCATGCTGCTCATGACTGCAGCCTGTATCGGAGTCTTTGTTGCCCTGGATTTTGTCCTGTTCTACATCTTTTGGGAAGTGATGCTGGTCCCCATGTTCCTGCTGATAGCAGTGTGGGGCGGCCCGGAAAAGAAATACGCTTCTCTGAAATTCTTCATCTACACCCTGGCCGGAAGTACTCTTCTGCTGGTAGCCATTGTCGCCTTTTACGTGGCAGGAGGCACCTTCTCCATTCCTGAACTAATTGCCAAGGACTTTTCATTCAGGTTTCAGGCCTGGACCTTTCTGGCCATGGCCCTGGCCTTTGCCATCAAAGTACCCATGTTTCCATTCCACACCTGGCTGCCGGCAGCTCACGTCCAGGCTCCCACAGCCGGCTCAGTCCTTCTGGCCTCTGTTCTGCTGAAAATGGGAACCTATGGATTCATCAGGTTCTGTCTGTCCATGACCCCTGATGCCAGCGTCTACTTTGCCCCCCTCATGATCGGGATCTCCATTGCCTCCATTATTTACGGCGGCTTGGTGGCCCTGGGACAGAACGACATGAAAAAGCTCATTGCTTATTCATCAGTCGCCCATATGGGGTTCGTAACTCTAGGCATATTTGTCCTCAACGTCCGCGGGCTGGAAGGCGCGGTTATCCAGATGATCAACCATGGCATTACCACCGGAGCACTGTTCATGCTGGTGGGAGCCATATACGAACGCAGCCACAGCCGGGAGATAAAGGATAACATGGGCATAGCCAGGTTTCTGCCAGCCTATATCTTCTTTTTTGGATTGTTTTCCCTGTCCTCCCTGGCCTTTCCAGGAACCAACAGCTTCGTAGGTGAAGCATTGGTCCTGATTGGAGCCTTTGAACACAGCCTGATCATTGGGCTTTTAGCGGTGCCTGGAGCCCTTCTGGCTGCAGCCTACATGCTGAGGCTACTGCAAAAACTGGCTTATGGAGAACCAGTGGTGGAAAAAGCCAGACAATGGAAAGACCTGAACTTCAGGGAGTGGGCCTATCTGCTTCCCCTGGGTGTACTGGTCCTGTACATCGGTCTGGCTCCGACCCTGGCCCTCAAGACTATGACTCCGTCCATTGAAAAAGTCCTGGGCTACATCCAGGCCAGCAATGATAATATTACCTTGGAAGCAGAGCATCAGACAAGTCTGGCCGGATTGCTGGAGGAAAAAAACTTGAGCCTAAAAGAGTGAACTCTTTGGGCCGAATCCGCCTTAAAGACACAGGGAATATAATGATCTCAGAAGGATAAAAGGAGAAAGACCTTGCTGAATTTCAACCCCCAACTCATAATTCCAGAACTGTACATGGTCGGGCTGCTGAGCATCCTGTTTGTGCAGAGTATAAGCCAAAGACTAAAGGACAAGACCGAGTGGGTGCCCTATGCAGCTTTTGCAGGTGCGTTCATTGCCTTGTTCTCCTTTGGCCAGTCAGACTTCATGTTCTATCACTCCTATAAAATTGACGGTCTTTCCCAGTTCTTCAAGTTCATGATTTTTCTGGGCCTAGCCATCTGCAGTGCCAACGCCATAAAAAACCAGTCCATGGGCAAGGCCAACCGGGCCGACTACTTCTTTTTCATGTTCATGAGCTCCTTTGGCCTGCTTCTCCTTTCCAGCACTGTTGAACTTTTCACCATATACATTTCTCTGGAACTGGCTTCATTCAGCCTGTATATTCTTCTGCCTTTACGCAACAGCG
The DNA here is from genome assembly GCF_000686525.1 of Desulfonatronovibrio hydrogenovorans DSM 9292. NCBI lineage: Bacteria > Pseudomonadati > Thermodesulfobacteriota > Desulfovibrionia > Desulfovibrionales > Desulfonatronovibrionaceae > Desulfonatronovibrio > Desulfonatronovibrio hydrogenovorans. The sequence goes on along the minus strand of NZ_JMKT01000008.1, from coordinate 412,002 downwards.
ATCCCAGAGCAGTGGAAGGCACCATAAAATACGCCCTTTTCGGAGCCGTTGCTACAGCCATAGGACTTTACGGAATCTCCTATATCATTGCCGGACAGCACACCACTTACATTCATGCTTTGGCCACCATGAGCTGGTCCTTTTCTGAACAGCCCATGGCTTTGATCGGACTGGGAATGTTTCTGCTGGCCTTTGTGTATAAACTGGCCCTTTTCCCCTTTCATTTCTGGGCTGCCGACGTCTACCAGGGTGCCAGCAATGAAACCGCTGCTTTTGCCGCCACCCTGCCCAAACTGGGGGCCATTATTGTCCTGGTCAGGCTCATGGCCTTTAACCCTGGAATGGAAGTCAAGACAATGCTGGCCATCTTTGCAGCTCTTTCCATGACCATTGGCAACCTGGCCGCCCTGAACCAGAGGGACATCAAAAGACTTCTCGGCTATTCCAGTGTGTCCCACGCCGGTTTCGTCATGATGGGCCTGGTGGCCGGAGGGAGTTACGGCCTGGCTGCGGCCTCTTATTACGCCCTGGTCTACATGATAATGAATCTGACCATTTTCTGGGTCATAACCAGACTTTCGGACAATGGACGCAACGTATATGTCAACGATCTCAGGGGACTGTATAAAAGTTCACCGGTCCTGGCCTTTGTTCTGGCAGTGGCTGCCTTTGCCCTGGTAGGCCTGCCGCCTACTGCTGGGTTTACCGGCAAACTCTTCCTGCTTAATTCAGCCTGGGGCGAAGGTTTTTACTGGCTGGTCATTGTGGCAGCCATCAATACTGCATTGGCCATATACTATTATCTCAATCTGGTCCGTCACGCCTACACCCTGGATCAGGTTGTACCAGCAAAAATAAACATTTCTCCGGCCGGAACCTCCATTGCCATGGCTCTGGCCCTTGGAGTTCTGTACCTGGGTCTGCTCCCCCAGAACATCTTTAACCTGCTTTTACGGGCCGGCAATTTTCTTCTTTATTGACCTGCCCAGGGAGTGCATTTTTTTGTGATGCTAATTGATCTTTACATAAAAGAGGGGTAATCAGGAGGTAACCATGAGTAACTATTTCATTAAAATCGATCAGAAAAGGTGCATCAGCTGCAAGGCCTGTGAAGTGCACTGCAAGGCCAAGAACAAGGTTCCTGCAGGAGCAAGGTTTGGCCAGTTGATTTCAGTAGGTCCGGTCAAAAAAAAGGATCAGCCCAGGTATCTGACCCTGTTCATGCCCTGTTTTCATTGTGAGAACCCCTGGTGCGTATCTGCCTGCCCCACCGGCGCTATGACCAAGCGAGAACAGGACGGAATTGTTTTTGTCAACCAGGAGCTCTGCGTGGGCTGCAAGGCCTGTATAGTAGCCTGTCCCTGGAAAATACCTCAATGGGACGAGGTCAACGGCCGGGCCATCAAGTGCGACTACTGCCGGGACCGGGTGGACCAGGGGTTAAAGCCTGCATGCGTAACCGGCTGCACCACTCACGCCCTTTCTTTTATCAAGCCCAATGAGGCATCGTCCCAGACCCGACTGGATTATGCCACCCAGATTCTTTTGTCTGAACAGGAAAGAGGTTAATCATTCACATCTTATTAAGGAGGGAGTCATGCCCAAAAAACTTTTTTTAATCAGCTTTCTCGTGCTCGTAATGCTTACCCTGGCCTTGGGTGGAACAGCCCTGGCCGACCGGCTGACTGAAGGCATCAACCAGGGAATTGCCTCTGGTGTTGTCAACCCAGGGGATGAACCCGGCTATCTGGGTATCCCTGGAGGTCCCCAGATCAACCTGATTCTGGCTTTTTTGTGGGCCATCTGGGTTGGCTGGATATTCTCCACTGTGGGAGCCTTTGGCGGAATCATGGCCGGTATCGGACACATCACCATTTACGGACTGGGCAACTATGCTCAGGGCTTCAGAGAAACCGCTCCCACCCTTAACAGGTCGGTTACAGACTCCATCCGGGTTTCCAACCAGTTCATGGTGGGCTTGAGCGCCCTGGTTTCCACTTTTAACTACCTCAAACTCGGCCGGCTGGTCTGGCCTGTGGGTATCTTTCTGGCAGCCGGGTCAATCCTGGGCAGCTGGCTGATCCCCACCCTTACTGCTGGCAGAATTTCCTTCAGAGAGTACGTCGGGTACTTCGGTATTTTTGTCCTGGTCCTTGGTATCTATATGCTTTATGAAACCACTCCGGCCGGTCAGAAGAGAAAGAAAAAAGCCAAGGAAGCAGCCCAGGCCTTTGAAGCCACAATGAAGAAAAAGAGGGCCGGCGAAGCCGTAGATACCACTGAACTCGGCGTGAAAGTAATTTCCATGAACCTGAAAAAGGTCGCCTTCACCTTTTACGGTGTTGAATTCTCTTTTAATCCTATTTTTCCCATTGTGGGCGGATTTATCATCGCTGCCATTGCAGCCTTTCTGGGTGTCGGCGGCGGGTTCATGCTGGTGCCGTTTCTGACCAGCATTGCCGGTCTGCCCATGTATCTGGCTGCAGGCACATCAGCCATGGCCGTTCTCATCGGCATGATAACCAGTATCCTGAGCTATATGGTGGCCGGGGTTCTGGTTCACTGGCCCCTAATCGGAACCCAGCTGGTGGGCATTGTGGTCGGGTCCATGATTGGCCCCAGGACCTCTCAGTATATCCCTGACAAGGTCCTGACCAGGATCTTCATAGTTCTGGCCTTTTACGTAGGTCTTAACTTCATGGCCAGAGGTTTCATCGGCAAGGACCTTATCCAGCTCATTACCGGAGGCTAACAAAGCCCCTAGTAAAAAAACTGTCTTTACAAGGGTATCTTAACTTATAATCAAGGCTGGGGCGACCATTTGGCCGCCCCAGCCCAAAATGGACAACAGTCCTTTTTTTTGAAAATTATACTAAATAAATGCTTAAATAAAAATGGACTTGGCCGCTACCTCTGGCAAAGCATGACTCCCCAGTCAAGGTGACGGTCAAGTCTTTTTTTATAAGTTTAAATGGCAATCTTCCGTCAGCCTTCACTGAGAAGGCCTTCCTGATATCCTTTGTGATCACTCAGTAATCACTTAGCACAGGAAAGTTAATGGCATAGTCTGATTGTAATTGTTATTACCACCTTCAAGGAATGTCTCAAATAACGAATCGGAAAAATCCCTTCCTGTGACATTTCCAGGAAGTCCTGGACAACTCAAATTAGTAAGTACTTTATTTTTAAAAAATTATAGCCAACTCTGGAGGACTCATGCGCTTACTTTCAGCAACTGCAGCTGCTGTTATTCTAATGGCTTTATCTATTATTGCTGTTCCGGACATGGTTAATGCCGATGCACTAACCCAGGCCATACTGGAGACACCATCTGGAACCGGGCCAGGACAGATTGATCCAAAAGCAGAGCCAGGTTATCTTGGGATTCCCGGTGGGCCTCAGGTCAACCTGATTCTGGCTTTTTTCTGGGCCATCTGGGTTGGCTGGATATTTTCCACGGTGGGAGCCTTTGGCGGAATCATGGCCGGCATAGGGCATATAACCATATATGGGCTTGGCAACTATGCTGACAGCTTCAGAAATACATCTCCCGGCCTGAACAGAACCATCACCGATTCCATCAGGGTCTCAAACCAATTCATGGGAGGATTGTCAGCTTTGGTCTCAACCATAAATTACCTAAAGCTGGGAAGGCTGGTCTGGCCGGTTGGCCTGGCTCTGGCCCTGGGCTCCATCCTCGGAAGCTACCTTGTGCCCACCCTGACTGCAGGCAAAGTGTCCTTCAGGGACTATATAGGATATTTCGGACTTTTTGTCCTTCTTCTCGGTTGCTGGATGCTTTACGAAACAACTCCTTCCGGTCAGAAGAGAAAGAAAAAGGCCAAACAGGCTGCCCAGGCCTTTGAAGCAACCATGAAAAAGAAAAGATCCGGTCAGACCATTGACACCAAAGAACTAGGAGTCAAGGTCATGAGCATGAACCTGAAAAAGATTGTCTTTACTTTCTTTGGAGTTGAATTTTCCTTTAATCCGCTGCTTCCGGTAATGGGAGGCTTTGCCATTGCCTCCATTGCAGCTTTTCTCGGAGTGGGCGGAGGTTTCATCCTGGTGCCTTTTTTAACCAGTGTAGCAGGCCTGCCCATGTATCTGGCTGCAGGTACATCAGCCATGGCCGTTCTCATTGGCATGCTGACCAGCATCACCAGCTACATGCTGCAGGGAGTGATGGTCCATTGGCCCCTTATCGGAACTCAGCTGGTGGGCATTGTTGCAGGCTCCATGGTCGGACCCAGGACATCCCAATACATTCCAGACAAAATCCTGACCAGAATCTTTATAATTCTGGCCTTTTATGTCGGCCTGAACTACATGGCCAGAGGCTTTCTGGGTAAAGATATCATCGGCCTCATCTTCGGCTGAGTCAGCCTGATCCCTGATCAATCAGGGGCGACTCCACAAACTGTGGGGTTGCCCCTTTTAATTTGAGAGACTATCAATTATAATAAAATAATTCAGAAATGATCAGCCACCTGCTGCTTCAGGGACCAAAACCTTTTTTTACAGGGAACAGATATGGACATTTGGAATCAGCTCTACGTCTGGATCGACTCCATGCTCATTGCCCCGTTCAGGGTCTTTGAGATCCCGATATTGGGTTTTTATTTCGGAACCTTGATCCTCTGCATCTGGTGCATCCTCCTTGGAGAGCTGACCTTTAGACTGGCAGCCTTGGTCAACAGTTCTTATATGAACAGGCTGCGTGCTCAGGCCGTCAGAATGCACAACCTGTCCATCAAGGCCATCGTCCTCAAGGACAAGGATAATTTCCGAGCTTGCAACAAGGAAGCCAATGAAGCATTTGGCAAATATTTCTTTAACATGATTACCCAGGGAGCGGCTTTCTTATGGCCGGTCCCCTTTGCCCTGGGCTGGATGGCCACCAGGTTTACCGGGGTTGAATTCGAACTGCTCTTCAGCCTTCCTCTTATTGGAAACACAGTTGGTTTCGCTGCTGTACTTATTCCCATGTATATCCTGTGCCGGATATTCTGGGGCAAGCTCAAGCCGCATCTGTTCTTTTTCAACAAGGACCCGGGAATAGGTCTGGATCAGGGCGAAGAAGAAATGATCAAGTGGGAAGACATTAATAAATACCGGGGCCTGCCTGAAAGATTCTGGCAGAATCAGGATAAACCCGAACTAAACAAAAGGTAACCAGATGCAGATCGGAACTTATAATTTTGATGAATTTATTGAGGTTGTCAGAAACTTTCACGGAAGCCCGGCTCCAGGGATAATCATTGGCGGGATGATGGTGGACATGGCCCGGGAAAACCTCCCCCCGGACACCATTTTCGATGCCATTGCCGAGACCCCCAAATGTCTGCCCGACGCCATCCAGATTTTGACCCTGTGCACCATCGGCAACGGCTGGCTGAAGATCATCAATCTGGGAAGATACGCCCTGACTTTTTACGACAAGTACAATGGAAAAGGGATCCGGGTTTACATTGACCTGGAAAAACTGAAAAAATGGCCTGAAATACATGCCTGGCTCCTGAAATTGAAGCCCAAGAAAGATCAGGACTTTGACCAGCTCATGTCTCAGATCAAAGAGGCTGGTCAGGGCATGTTTTCAGCCAGCCCCGTCCAGGTGGACCTAGACCAGCTTTCCAGGAAGAAGATGGCTGGTATCGTCATCTGCCCCATCTGCCAAGAGCCCTTTCCCGGCAACGATGGTGCCGCCTGCAGAGGATGCCACGGAGACAGTCCCTACCTGGAGCAGATGGAATGCCCTCCCGAGCCTGACCTGGAAAAAATCCCCCTGGAAAAGGCTGTCGGCCGGGAAGCAGTCCATGACATGACCGGCATTGATCCGGAAGCAGACTTTAAAGGGCCGGTCATCAAGAGAGGACAGGAGATAAGTATCGGCGACATGTGCAGGCTGCAGCAGATTGGCAGGCAGAACATATTCTCCGGCCCTCCTCCAGACCAGGAAAAATGGATTCATGAAGACCAGGCAGCCATGGGGTTTGCCCGGGCCATGGCTGGACCCGGTGTTGTCTATGATCTGCCTCCCAGGGAAGGCAAGATTGATTTCAAGGCAGAAAAGAACGGACTGCTGGTTATAAATAAGGACAACCTCCTGGCCTTTAACCTGGTTCCTCAGGTCATCTGCGCTTCAAGACAAAACCATGTCATGGTCAATAAGGATACTGTCATTGCAGGGACCAGGGCAATTCCCTTGTATCTTTCCAGATCCAGCTATGAAAAGGCAATGCAGGTCCTTGAAGCCGGGCCCCTGCTTCAGGTCCTGCCCCTGCCCTCAGTCAAGGCTGGGCTGCTCATAACCGGGACAGAAGTATATGAAGGCATCATCAAGGACCGGTTTGAACCCATCATCACAGACAAGGTCCAGAAGCTGGGTTCAGAAGTAATCAAAACCGTCATCTGCCCTGACAACCGGGAAAAGATCAAAGATTCCATCAAGGATCTTCTTGCTTTTGGATCTGAACTCATTGTCACCACAGCCGGCCTGTCAGTGGACCCTGATGACGTGACCAGGAAAGGGATTGAAGATGCAGGAGCCCAGGATATCCTTTACGGTGCGCCCATCCTGCCCGGAGCCATGACCATGCTTACCAGGATAGACTCTGTGCCTGTCATTGGGGTTCCGGCCTGTGCCCTTTATTTCAAGACGACCAGCTTTGACCTGCTTTTGCCCAGGATATTGGCCGGAATCAAATTAACCAGGCTGGATCTGGCTCAGATGGCGGACGGTGGACTGTGCCTGGCCTGCAAGTCCTGCACATACCCCAAGTGTCCGTTCGGAAAATAGGTCTAAACCAGGGAAAAACTCAAAACCCAGATGGGGATCACCATGCCCGGCAAGCTGCCGTATTTTTTTATCCTCCTGTCTGTCTTCATCTTTTCTTCCTGCACGGACAGGGAAGAGGCAACCAAGGTGTCTCTGGAAAAAAGAGAGGAGATTACTTTCAGGCCCCAACTCCCGGCTCTGACCTATGCCTATCTCCCCCAGTACTCCCATACCGAATCCTTTCAGCGCCATCACCGGCTGGTGGAATACCTGTCAGAACAGACCGGGCTGCCCATCAGGCAGGTTTTTCCAGACACCTTTGACGATCATATCAATATGTTCGGTCAGGGAAAGATCGATATCTCCTATTCCAACCCATTTATTTACGTCAAGCTGGCCAACCGGTTCGGAGCCAGAGCCATGACCAGAATCATCGAAGAAGACGGACAGGCGGAATTCCGGGGGCAGATTATTGCCCGGGCTGACAACCATGACATCAACACCATTGAAGACTGCCGGGGTAAATCATGGGTTGCTGTTGATCCTTCGTCAGCAGGCGGCTATCTGTTCCCTCTAGGGCATTTTGTGGACCACGGCATAGAACTAAATGATTTCAGAGAAGTAGTCTTTGCAGGTGGAAGGCAGGAAAATGTGATCCTGGGCGTACTGGCCGGACTCCACGATATTGGGTCCATCAGGGAAGGTTCCTTGAGCGTTGTTGAGGATAAAATTGACATCAACCAGATTAAAATCATCGACAACACCAGGTCTTACCCCGGATGGGTCTACGCCTACAGTCCCTGGCTTCCTGAAGAGATTGTCCAGCAGATCAGGGACGCCATGCTCAACCTGGACTACGAGCATGACCACGAACACAGAGCCATTCTGGAGGCTGCCAGATTTATCGGCTTTATTCCCTCTGATGATCAGGATTTTGATCCGGTCAGAGAACTGAGCCAAAAAGTAGGACTGGAACTTGACTAGACTATTGCCCGACTTTCTGCATGGTCTGAAATTCAGGACCAAAATTACCCTGGGTGTGGCAGGCATGCTGGTTTTCTGCGGACTGGGCATTGGTATCATCCTGTCCAACATGTCTTCTAAAGCCCTTCTGGAGGAAGGCAGAAAAAGAGGCATGGCCCTGACTTCCGGGCTGGCCTTCCGCATGGCTGAACCCATACTGGCCATGGACTTCCTGCAGATGAAGAATCTCATCGACAATGTCCATGGCCAGTATGAGGACGTTGTTTACGTATTTCTGACCGATGCCAGCGACAACATCCTGTCTCACACTTTTTCCGGTGGGTTTCCCACTGATCTGCTCACTGTCAACCTGGACGGTAACGAGACCCAGCCGGTTCTTTTGTCCACTGAACAGGGGCTGATTTATGACTTTAACGCCAAAGTGGCCTTGGGAGAGAGGAACCTTGGTACGGTCCGGCTGGGCCTGTCCAGGAGTGAAATGGACGCCCAGATCCACCGTCAAAGACTTACCAGCCTGTTCAGCACCCTGGGAGTGGTGGGCCTTGGAGTTCTTCTGGCTTCCTGGTTTTCCCGCACAGTTACTTATCGTCTGAACAGACTGAGGGAGTCGGCCGAAGAAGTGGTCATGGGCAACCTTGATGTCCAGGCCGGGTTCAATCTTGATCAAAACTGCTGGCAAATCATGAATTGCCAGCGCAAAGAATGTCCGGCCTATGGAGATGTCAAGCGCCGCTGCTGGTATCTGGCCGGGACCCTTTGCCCGGACTGCAAGGACCGTGAATACCCGTATAAGATGGATTCGTGCAGGTCCTGTCCAGTGTACAAGCATAATTTTGGAGATGAGATCCAGGATCTGGCCGAGGCCTTTGACGTAATGGCCATCACCATAAAAACCCATATTGAGGAGTTGACTGAGCGGGAAAAGACCATTGCCAGGCAGCAGGGGCTTTTAAAGACCATCATGAATGTAACCCCGGATTTTATCACCCTGCAGGACAAAGACTTGAGGTACAAGTTCGCCAGCAAGGCCTTTTGCGATTATTTTCACCTCAAGGAAAACGAGGTGGTGGGCAAGACCGATTTTGATATCTTTTCCGGACAACAGGCTGACCTCAACTATCATGAGGATATGCAGATCCTCATTACCGGACAGGCCCTGTCCAAAGAAATAACCTTTGATCGTCCCGAAGGCCGGAAATGGCTGCATGTGATCAAGGTCCCGGTATATGATCAGGATGAGAGCATTATCGGGCTGCTGCTGACTGCCCGGGACATAACCATGCTTAAAAAATATCAGGAACAGCTCATCCAGTCCCAGAAGATGGAGGACCTGGGCCGTCTGGCCGGGGGTGTGGCCCACGAAATCAATACTCCCCTTGGAATCATCCTCGGCTACGCCCAGCTGCTCATGGAAGACATTGAAGATGAAGACCTTTTGGATGACCTGAAAATAATTGAAAAACAGACCAAGGTCTGCCGCAAGATCGTGGCTGATCTCCTTGGCTTTTCCAGATATTCCCAGTCAGCCACAGAAACCGTGGATGTCAATGAATCCATCCAGGAAGTCATAAAGCTGGTGGAACACATCTTTTCCCTCAACCATATCAAAATCCTTAACGACCTGGACAGACACATCCCCCCCCTGACCGGAGACAAGGAACGTCTCAAGCAGGTCTGGCTCAACATGCTCAATAATGCAGCCGATGCCATAGGACAGGATGGTGCCATCTACATCAAATCCAAGCTCTGTGCCCACAGACAGAGACTGGTGGTCAGCATCGCTGACACCGGCAAGGGCATTGAGGATGAAAATTTAAGCAAGATATTTGATCCCTTTTTCACCACCAAGCAAGTGGGCAAAGGAACCGGCCTTGGACTTTCAGTCTCCTTTGGAATAATCAAGGATCACGGAGGAAAGATATCCGCCCTCAGCCCTCCCCCGGTTGAATACCTCCCGGACGACTTTCCCAGATCCGAACACTTTGGTCCTGGCACAGTCTTCATCATTGAACTGCCCCTGGACCATGATCAAGAAACAGACACGGAGGATAAAAATGGCGAACATTGCCGTACTTGACGACGTATATGATGCTGGAATCCTTGTAAAAAGAATTCTGAAAAGAAAAGGACATACAGTCCATCCCTTTACCGAAGAACAGGATTATCTGTCATTCATTGGTCAGGAGCCGGTGGAACTGGCCATTTTGGACATAAAACTAAAAAAACTGAGCGGGGTTGAAGTCCTTGAGGAGAGCAAAAAGATCTCCCCCCAAACCAAAGTGATCATGCTGACTGGATTCCCCACCATTGAAACAGCCCAGAGGTGCCTCCAGTTGGGAGCTGATGAATACCTGGTCAAGCCCATTGACAAACATGAACTGGAGGAAAAGGTTGAAAAGGTCCTGAACGAAAAGCAATCCGGTTAAAAAATGTGGGTTACCCAGCTCTTAAGTTACTGGTCAAGACAGGTATTTGCTCCAGGGACCCTGTTGCGCATGAAATACCAGTATTTCAGGGATCTCCTGGCCCTGGACCGCTACTGTCTGGAAAAGATGGCCGAGATAGAGGAGATCCATTACAGGAGTCTGCCCTGTGACTATGCCAGGGTGGTCAGGCTTTGTCATGAACTTGATCAGGGTGTTGGCAAGCTGATTAAAAGCATCATCGCCCTGAATCCCCTCCGCTACCGGACCTTAAAGGACTACCACCGCAAGGTTTCCTTTTATCTGGACCTTGCCCTGAGCATAAATTCTCCGGAAATTGAATCGCCATATGTTATCGGCCTGGATCAGGACCTCAAGGAAGAGCTTGTCGGAGGAAAAGCCCTGAATCTGGGTATCATCAAAAACCAGGGCTTTCCTACGCCCAGAGGCTTTTGCGTTACCACCAGTGCCTTTAACTCCATTGTCTCAGCCAATGTGCTCCGGCCCAAAATCAACGAGGTCCTGAGCAGGGTCTGTCTCGACTCCATAGAAGACTTTGAAAAAAGATGCCGGGACATCCAGGGGCTGGTCATGGAAGCTGTCATTCCCGACCATGTTTGGAAAGAACTGGATGACCAGCTGGAAAGGTTCAGGGAATCCCGTCTGGCAGTCCGCTCCAGTGCCTTTGGTGAAGACAGTGACCTGAGTTTTGCCGGGCAGTACAAAAGCCTGCTCAAGGTTGAGCCCGAGGCATTTGCCGACGCTTACAAGCAGGTCCTGGCCAGTAAATACTCACCCAGGGCCATAACCTACCGGGTTCACGCCGGCCTTCCCGACGAACTTTTGCCAATGGCTGTCCTGGTCCTGGAAATGGTGGATGCCAGGGAAAGCGGAGTAGTGTACTCCTCTGGAGTCAAAGACAGTGATGAAATGGGGATCTATATTGTCTCCGGTCTGGGAGACAAGCTGGTCAGTGGTGAAATCAAGGCCAGGGAATATTTCATCAGAAAAAACCAGGATTTTGATTTTTCCAGGGACCTGCCCTTTTATCTGAAAGACCTTTACAAGCATGCCCTGAATCTGGAGAAACTCTTCAATAAACCTCAGGACATAGAGTGGGTGGTGGCCAAGGATGACACTCTGCTCCTACTGCAGACCCGACCACTCCACGCCATCAAGCCTGACAATGATTCTCCCAGTCTGGACCTTCCTGTGCTGGCCAAAGGGGAATGGGCCAGTCCGGGACTGGTCAGCGGAAAGATCTTTATTCTGGATTCAAAGGAAGATATCTCCAGGATTCCTGAAGGCAGTATTGTGGTTGCCGGCGGACTTTATCCTGAACTCACAGCCGCTCTGAACATCCTTGGGGGAGTAATTGCCAGGGAAGGAAGTGCTGCCAGCCATTTTGCCACCATTGCCAGGGAAGGATCGGTCCCGGTCATCATAAATATTGCCAAATCCCTGGACATTTTCAAAAACGGTCAGCTGGTCACCCTGGATGGAAACAGGGGCATTGTGCATGATGGCAAGGCTGAGCCAAGAATGCTCTTTTCGGCCAAAAAAAAGACCTGGCTCACCCAAAGGATGAAAAAGGTCCTGGACAACGTCTCCACCCTGAACCTCAAGGATGCTGAATCAGAAGACTTTACTCCCCAGAACTGCCGCTCCATGCATGATCTTATCCGGTTCACCCATGAAATGGGAGTCAGGGAGATGTTTGCTCTGGCTGACCGCAAAGGCAGGGGGCTTTATCAGTCCAAGGTCCTGGAGCTGGAAATCCCTCTGGTCTTCAGGGTCCTGAACCTGGAGCAAGGATTGACCGAACAAGGGGATTCCCAGACCTCAGTCTCCATGAGTGATGTGACCTGCAAACCTTTTCTGGCCATGTTCCAGGGACTCAGCCACGAAAAGATCAAATGGGATGAAAACATAAAACACTTTGACTGGGAGGAGTTTGACAAAGTCAGCGCTGGTGTGTTTGATCCCACCAAGTCTTCCCTTTTAAGCAGCTACGGCTTGCTGGCCAGAGACTACATGCACTCCCTGATCCGGTTCGGCTACCATTTTGTGGTGGTTGATTCCCTGCTCGGGCAGGAAAAGGAGCAGAACTATATCCAGTTCAGCTTTAAAGGTGGCGGGGCAGAGGAATCCCAGAAGGTGATGCGCCTGGAGACCATCAGGCTGGTCCTGGAAAAATTCGGATTCAGCATCGAAGTACGCGGAGACCTGCTCAAGGCTGAGTTCAACCGGGAAAGCTATGAGGAAACCGAAAAAAGACTGAAGGTTGTCGGATTCATCCTCGGCAGGACCAGACTCAAGGACATGAGCATGAACCAGGAAAAGATTGAAAAAATGGCCAGGGAATTCCTGGAGGAGATTAATGAAGTTCTGGGCAATTAAAAAATCACCTCAAGATGACTTTCTCAGCTGGGTCACACCCAGTCTGGCCGTTGGTCACGCACCCATGTCCTATGACCATCTGGACCGCCTGAAAAAAGCCGGAATAGACTCCATAATCAATTTGTGCGCAGAATTTCCGGACTTGCCTTTGATTGAACAAAAAGCAGGATTTGATGTTTACTATCTGCCCATAGAAGATGAGGAAATTCCAGAAATGGAAACCATGGACGACGCCCTGGAATGGATCGATGAATCCATATACCTGGGTAAAAAAGTCCTGGTTCATTGCAGACATGGCATAGGCCGAACCGGAACCATAGTTTCAGCCTATCTCCTGCGCAAAGGACTGAGTGCCAAACTGGTCCAGAAAAAGCTGAAAAAATTCCGCTCAAAACCTGCCAGTTACTGCCAGTGGCAATTACTCAGAAAATACGGACGCAGCCAGTGCCCTCTAAAGACCCGGGAGCCAAGCCTGGAACACAGGAACATCGTTGATCTGAATCCTTTTTTCAACGATCTGGAGGTACTGCTGAACAGGATAGAACGCGAAATCTCCGCAACCGGCAGATTATGTGGCCGGGAACACATGCTTTGCTGCCGGGAAAAAGTGGAGGTCAGCTTTGTGGAGGCTGTCTATCTCTCCCATAAAATGAATACAATGCTTTCCAGGGAAAAAAGGCATCAACTCATCAGCCTGGCCGTGGACGTTCTCGGGACAAGAGAAGCCTCGGGTAAAGGCACCATTGTCCAGGAAGACAAGACCCTTTGTCCGCTGAACATGAACAGGAAATGTTTTTTTTATGACCAGCGCCCCCTGGCCTGCAGACTTTACGATTACAAAGGCCTTGGCAGGAAAGAAAGAAAAAAGCTGCTCAGCGACGTCAGGACCATTTCTGAAAACCTGTTTCTGGCTTTCAGCGGGAGTTTTCTGAAGCAGGAAATGGTTTTCGATTTGAATGAGGTCATATCCGGCAAGTACGTTCAGAAATTTTTCTACGCCCTCATGGATGACGGCAAGGATAAGTAACCGGGGGAGTTTTGGAAGCATTGCATACTGCCGGGATGGTCTTCCTGAGCATCATTTTTGAATCAGCCCCATTCATCCTGATGGGGGCTTTTTTCTCTTCCCTGGTCCTGATATTTATTCCCAAAGAATTCTTTAAGAAATACCTCCCGGCAAACCCGCTTTTGTCCATTCCTCCGGCTCTGATCCTCAGCGCAGTCTTTCCTGTATGCGAATGCGCCATCATTCCAGTCATCCGGGGGCTGGTCCGTAAAGGAATGCCTTTATGCGCAGGAGCCGTATTCCTGGTGGCTGCACCCATTCTGAATCCAATTGTTTTGGCCTCCACTTTTTACGCCTTCAGATCCGACCTGCAGGTGGTGGCTCTCAGGTTTGGTCTGGCCGCCTTTGTGGCCCTGATAGTGGGTCTGCTGGTCTACTTTTTCCTGGAATCCAGAAAAGAGAGGTTTATACCCAGGGAACTTACCATGTCTTTTGAGACCGAACCTAAAAACAGGCTTTTCAGTTGGGGATCATGGAAAAAAATATTTGACCATACTGTTGATGAATTCTTTACTGTGGGAAAATACTTTATCCTGGGCGCTGGCATTGCCTCTCTCTTTCAGGTTTTCTTAAGTCAGCAGGCGGTATTTAATCTGGCTGAGTCTGCCTATGTTTCTCCCCTGATCATGATGTTCATGGCCTATGTCCTGTCGTTGTGCTCAACTGCCGACGCCTTTGTGGCCGCCTCGTTTGCAGCAACATTCCCCACCATGTCCATCGTAGCCTTTCTGGTCTTCGGCCCTATGCTGGACATAAAAAATACGGCCATGCTCCTGGGTTATTTTCCGGTCCGTTTCGTGGCTGTATTTATTGCCTCAGTCGTTCTGACGGTTTATGTTTCCGTTGTGATAATGCAGATGATCTTTTAAAACTTCCAGCAATTGGCCCCCTGGCAACTGTCGGGGACCTGGATCCATAAAAACCTACTGACAATCATTAGACATGCTAAAAGCCCTGATTCTTCTTTTTCTGGCCATCCTCCAGGTCAGACTCATTTATACTGGAGACATCCTTTTTTATCTGGCCCCCCAGATGCTTTCGTTTTTTTATTTTTCTACCTTCAGCCTCCTCTTTCTGGCCGCTTTCAAATCCCTGACCATTCTGGCTGAACAGCGACCGAACCATGAACACGCCATGGGCTGTGGATGCATTGAAGGTCACGAATCCAAATCTGGGCAAAAGATTATGTACGCTTTGTTCAGCTTTCCCCTGGTGCTGGGCTTTCTGCTTCCTCCAAAACTGCTGGACAGCACCCTGGCTGCAAAAAAAGGGATCATCTTCCACCAGGTCCCGGCAAGAAAGACCCCTGACCCCCAGCCTGATCCATATGCCCGGAACGGGGAGATTGACCATCAGTGGTGGGAGGAATACGAGTTTGAAATTCAGGCTTCCAGGGCCGAGGGACTTCCCGAGGAACAGCAGATCCTCAAGGAAGAGCTTGGGCTCTGGTACGATCAGGAGTACTACTCCCGGTTGGCCGGTGAACTGCTGACTCAAAACAGGATCATTGTCCAGGACAGGGGTTTTCTGGATATCATGCTGGTCATCTCAGCCTACCAGCACTATTTTCAAGACAGGGAGATTCAGCTGACTGGCTTTGTGTACCGGGATCTTTCCATGAATGAAAACGAGCTGGCTGTAACCAGAACCGCCATCACCTGCTGTCTGGCAGATGCCACTTTCTATGGAATCCTGGTCCGGGGTAACGGGATTGACAGTTTTGAGCAGGATTCCTGGGTCACAGTCACAGGCCTGATTGATCAGGACCTGGTTTTTGGCCAGAACATGCTCATGATCAGGGCTCTGGAGATTAAAGAAGTCCCCCCGCCAGACACTCCCTATGTTTACCCTTATCTTTACAGGCAATACATGCCCTGATTCCTCTGTTTTTTTCTTGACCTCCAGCCCATGTCTTTGTTAGCTACATTCGTCCATTCTAAGGTTTTCCTTTTCCAGAGTCCATTTTCCGGAGTATATTTTGATCCAGTTCAAACATGTCCACAAATGGTTCGACAACCTCCATGTGCTCGATGACATTGACCTGCATATTGAAAAGGGTGAGGTAGTAGTAGTCTGCGGCCCTTCCGGTTCCGGCAAAAGCACCCTGATCCGCTGCATCAACAGACTGGAGCCCATCCAGAAAGGCGAAATCATTGTGGACGGGCTGAACCTTTATGCCCCCAACGTCAACCTGACCAGGCTCAGGGCTGAAATCGGCTTTGTCTTCCAGCAGTTCAACCTGTATCCCCACATGACCGTACTCCAGAACATCACCCTGGCCCCCTCTCTGGTGCGCAGGATGAGTGACAAGGAGGCCCAGAAAAAGGGCATGGCCCTGCTGGATAAGGTCAATATCCCGGACAAGGCCCACCATTATCCCTCCCAGCTTTCAGGTGGCCAGCAGCAGCGGGTGGCCATTGCCAGGGGGCTGGCCATGAGTCCAAAGATCATGCTTTTTGACGAACCCACTTCTGCCCTTGACCCGGAAATGATCAATGAAGTTCTTGATGTAATGAAAGCCCTGGCTCTGGAAGGGATGACCATGGTGGTAGTTACTCATGAAATGGGCTTTGCCAGAGAAGTGGCCGACAGGGTAATCTTCATGGACGAAGGCAGGCTGGTTGAACAGAATACTCCCAGCCTCTTTTTCACCCAGCCCCAGACAGATCGGGCCAAGGGTTTTTTGAGCAAAATACTGTCCCACTGATTCATTGTGCAGTGTAAACGACCCATGTTCCTTGAATTCTGCACCAGGCTTGGATTCTTGCCCTTCCCCGGCTTCAGTCTTTAATAAAGCCGGCTTAACTTTGCTTTTGGATGTTCCTTGGCTTGATCATTTCATAACTATTTTCAGGAGGTAGCAAAATGCGTATGTGGAAAGTCTTCGCCCTGGCCCTGGCCATGGTCATGTTCTCGGCCCAGATGACAATGGCTGGTCCCACCTATGACCGGGTCATGGAATCCGGGGTTGTCCGGGTAGGAATCATGACTGACTCTATTCCTGGTGCTTTTTACAACGAAAAGAATGAGTGGGTCGGATTTGACGTGGATATCGCTGAAGAAGTGGCCAAACGTCTGGGTGTGGACATTGAACGGGTGGCTGTTACCAACCGGACCAGGATCACCTTTGTTCAGCAGGGCCGCATTGACATGTCTGTGGCCAATATGACCCATACCAGGGAAAGAGACCGGGTCATCGACTTCTCCATTACCTATTTTTTTGACGGTCAGAAAATCCTTGCCCCGGTCGGCCAGTACACTGACCACCAGGACTTTGTGGGTAAAAGGATTGCCACCATGCAGGGCACTACTTCCGAGATCAACATCAAAAATCTGCTCCGGGAGATGGGCGATCCCAACTACGAACAGAACGTGATCTCTTTTCAGAGAGAATCAGAAGCCTTCCAGGCTTTGAAGCTGGGCCGGGTCGCCGGATGGTCCACTGACAGCACCATCCTTCTGGGCTATGCAGCTCAGGAACCCGGTAAATGGGAACTGGTTGGCGACTTCATCAGTGACGAACCTTACGGTATCGGTGTTCCAGAGAATGACTCTGCCTGGCGTGATGCCATCAACTTTGCTCTGCAGGACATGTGGCTGGACGGAACCTACATGGAAATCTACAATAAATGGTATGGTCCTGACACCCCTTATTATTTCCCCATGACCCGTCAGATTGAAGTCTGGCCCTAAAACTGCCTGATTTAATCAACTAAAGGCCCGGAAAGATGATTTCCGGGCCTTTTTGTGGATAGTTTACCAGATGCATAGACCCTGGATGTCCAAAAACTGGGTTCAAAACTCCATACTCCTGGCCATTTTTGGGGCTGCGTTCATATATTGGGGTTTTTTCTTTGAATTCGGCTACAACTTCAACTGGAGCGTACTTTATACAGTCAACCCCACCTATGGGGAAAATTTCGGATTTTATCTGTTATACGGCCTGAAGGTCACCCTGCAGATCACCCTGATCAGCTCTGTGGTCGCCCTGGCCCTGGGCACCTTTTTCGGCTTGGGCCGTTTGTCCACCTTTAAGCCGTTTTACTGGGTCTCTACGGCCTACGTGGAATTTTTCCGCAACACTCCCCTTCTGGTTCAGCTCTTTTTCTGGTACTTTGCCATGCCCCAGGCCCTGCCCATGGGAGCAAGACAATGGCTGTTCGGACTAAACTATGAATTCTGGTGTGCCACCATCGGTCTGGCCATTTATACCGGGGCATTCATGGCCGAAGTCATCAGGGCCGGAATCCAGTCCATTGACAAGGGGCTTTTGGAAGCCTCTTATTCCAGCGGACTCAGTTACTTTCAAATCATGCGCAAGATCATCCTGCCCCTGGCTTTCCGGGCCATCATTCCTCCCTTGGGCAGCGAATTCCTGAACAACATGAAAAACTCGTCCCTGGCCATGGTCGTTGGGGTGGCGGACCTGACCTGGCAGTCCCAGCAGATCGAATCATTGACTTTCAGGGGATTTGAGGCCACCACAGCCGCCACCGTGATTTATCTGAGCCTTTCCCTGTCCATTTCCGGGATACTCAATACCATCAATGTCAGGCTCAGACGGACCACTCAAAAAAAGGCCGACATCATATCCTACGGATACAATTTTGTTTCCTGGCCCGTGGTCAAGTTATTTCTAACCGCTGAACGACTGATTTTCAGGCTCACCCCGGACCGGGATGAGAGTCTGAAGCTGACCAGAGCCCAGACCCTGTACAAGCAGGCCTCCCAGTCAGTCTGGACAGGACTGGTCTTTCTGGTCAAAGCCTTTTTCCTGGCTCTGTTCATCTACGGACTGTACCTGGGAGCCAAAGGACTCTATTCATTCAACTGGCAGGTCATCTGGGACAACCTGAGAACCCTGCTCATCTGGCGTTTCCCCGATGGCCGGGCCGATGACATGTTCATGGGCCTTGGAGGCCTCAGCTTCTCCATCATCATGTCGGTAATCGCCATCTCCATCAGCTTTTTCATTGGACTCATCGTGGGGCTCGGCCGGATGTCCAGGAACAATATCCTGCGCATCCCGTGCATGATGTATATTGAATTCATCCGGGGCAACCCACTGATCATAGTCATTTTTTGGGTCTACTTCTTTATTCCGGTATTCTTCAATACTTTTATCAGTGTGTTCTGGAGTGCCACCATAGCCCTGACCATCTTCACCGGGGCATATATAGCGGAAATTGTCCGCGGAGGTATCCAGAACATTCCCAGGGGACAGTTTGAAGCCGCCTACAGTACCGGGCTGACCTACTTTCAGACCATGCGCAAGATCATCCTGCCCCAGGCCCTGAAACAAATGATCCCAGCCATTGTGGGCCAGTTCATAGCCATCTTCAAGGACACGTCCCTGGCCTTTGTCATCGGGGTCATGGAACTCACCTATGTGGCCCAGATCCTGAATAACCGGCTCATGATCTATCCCTTTGAGATCTATACTTCCATTGCAGTGCTCTATTTCGTCTGCTGTTATGCCATGAGCATTCTGGCGGCCCGCCTGGAAAGAAAACTCTCCCCGGACAAAGTCAGGCTGAGGATGTAGCCATGCTCAAAATATTCATAACCGGAGGCACTCTGGATAAGGAGTACAGGCAGACCGATGGGGAGCTGATCCTTTCCAAGACCCACGTCAATGAAATCCTGGGACAGGGCAATTGCACCCTGGAAACTGGCCTGGAAATAATCATGCTCAAGGACAGCCTGTTTATGGAGGAGCAGGACCGGAAGATAATTCTGGAAAAGTGCCTTGGCTGCCCTGAAAAACAAATCGTCATCACCCACGGCACTGATACAATGGCTGAAACTGCCCGGGTTCTGGGTCCGGTCATCAAGGATAAGACCGTTGTCCTGGTCGGGGCCATGATTCCCTTTACCTTCAGGGACTCAGATGCAGTTTTCAACCTGGGATTTGCCCTGGCAGCGGTTCAGATCCTGAAACCCGGTATTTACATCGCCATGAACGCCCGGATATTTGCCTGGGATAATGTCCGCAAAAACAAAGAATCTGGTGAATTTGAAAAGATCAGATCTTGAGCCTCAGCTCAAAAAACGGTGAGCGTCTGCTGTCAAACATCTCCCTGTCCTTTACAATCACCTCTTCTTCCAGCTCTGCCTTTTTCATACCCGGCTCTTCATTGATGATGAACCTGGTTCTGCCCCAGGAGGTGATCAGACAGGAATGTCCGGCCAGCCTGCCCAGGGCCGAATTGCCCATGCCGTTACAGGCCAGCACGTAACACTGGTTTTCAATGGCTCTGGCCCTTAAAAGAGTCAGCCAGTGCTCAATCCTGGCCAGAGGCCACTGGGCGTTGACTATAAAAATATCCGGTTCATTACCCTGCTGGTGCAGGAACAGTTCTGGATAGCGCAGGTCGTGACAGATGGCGAATCCTATTTTTATGCCGTGATGTACAAATGGATCAGGACAAGCAGAACCAGCTGTGAAATACTGATTCTCTTTGCCTGGCAAAAAAAGATGCAGTTTGCTGTAGACCTTGAGAGCGCCACGATCCGGAGTAAACAGATAAAAAGTGTTGTAATACTTCTCATCCTGCCTGTCCCAGAGGCTTCCACCCAGGATGTTCCCGGTATCAGCAGCAAACCTGGTCATGACTTCCTGAAGCTCAAGACTTTTTTCAGCCCAGGCCTCCTTGTTCTCATAGTCGAATCCGCCCAGGAACAGCTCTGGAAAGATCCAGAGGGTTCCGGGGGAATCATTGGATATCTTATCCAGCCATGGACTTATCTCTTCCAGTTTATTGAATACAGGGGTTTGGCACACACCTACGGAAAGTGTTTCCATGATTACTCTCTCAATTACTACAAATTCGAAATGAATTGCTGAAAAACCTAGAATGGCCGGCTTTCAGCCGACCCCTCTAGGTATCGGGCTGCCTACTTCTTTTCTTCAACCTTGTGCATGCAGCCCTGTTCGCCGCACTTGGGGCATTTCTTGGGTTTGCATCTTCCTTCCTTGGTGGCGCCGCACTTTTCACATTTGAATTCTGCCATAATCATCCTCCTTAAGGTTATTATGTCCCGAACTCCTATCAACACTATCCGTGATTTAAAAGTGATCGTCCAGATCTGGCTTAAGGACTGGCTAAATCAAGACCTGAAGGTGGACCTGCAGGCCAGGGCACCGCATCCTGCCACTACTCCACCCTTATCCCCTGGAGAACTTTCTCCTCCAGGCTGTAAAGCTTATCCAGAAATATGGTTTCCAGTGTTCCCGGACCCTGGGCTTCTTTTGCCGCCAGCTCACCGCAAAGGCCCATCACGGCCATGCCCATGGCCGTAGCCTTGAGCAGATCCTTTTCCACAGCTGCAAAAGCGGCCACCAGACAGGTGCTGGAACAGCCCATGCCCGTGATCAGGGTCATCAAGGCCTGTCCGTTCAGCACTCTGCAGATATTCTGCCCAGAAACCACCACATCCTTTTCACCGCTCACACAGACCACGCATCCATACTTCTGGGAAAGCCCAAAAGCCGCTTCCACGGCCTGATCTGATTTGTGCAGGCTGTCCACTCCCCTGGGTTTTTCAGTTGATCCAGCCAGAGCCATTATTTCCGAGGCATTACCCCTGAGGACATCCACAAAGCCCTTTTCCAGAAATTCAAGGGGGGTTTCGGTTCTGGTCTTGCTGGCTCCTGCTCCCACAGGATCCAGCACCACCGGCACTCCCAGCTCCCTGGCCTTTTTCCCAGCCAGATCCATGGTCCTGACCTGACTTCTGCTGGGAGTTCCCAGGTTAAGGACCAGAGCTCCGGCCAGGGAAACAAGCTCTTCAATTTCATCCTCAGAAACTGACATGGCTGGTGAAGCTCCCAGGGCCAGCAACACATTGGCCGTAATATTGGTCACCACCACATTGGTAATATTCAAAACCAGTGGTTTTTTGATCCTTATCTGCTCAAGCCTCTTCCATGTTTCATCCATCCTGATCATAGTAAACCTTTATTCCTTCTTGGCTGTTAAACACATCCATGTCCCGGACATGATTCTGGTGGGTCTGCAAATCCTGCCAGATCCTTGAAAAAAGTACTGCTTAAACAGGCAAGCAGTTTGTCTATAGATTTGAATCTGAGCCTGCCCGGCCTGGAAGGACGTTCAACCACTATCACCCTTATTCCGAGCTGGCTGGCAGCTTCAAATTTAGCCGGGACTCCACCTGCAAAACCACTGTCTTTGGTCACCAGGCATTCAGCTTTGACCATTTTCAGGTGAGTCAGATTTTCCTCTACACTGAATGACCCCCTGGCCTGGATGATCATGCTGAAGCAAAGACCGGCGTCCAGGCAGCCATGCAGAATCTCCTGACCGGGCAGGACCCTGGCCGCCAGAGAGGATATCCTTTGCCCTGCCCGTTTTGAATAGATCTGGATATTCTTGGAGCCAATGCTCAGAAAAACAACCCCCTTTCCATTAAAGGCCAGATCCGCAGCATGAAAGTGGTCCCGGGCCCTTAAAATTCCCGGATATGCTGGATCAAGACCTGGTCGGTCATAGACAAAAAAGGGCAGGCCAAGATCCTGGGCCGCCCTGAACCCGTTCCAGGATATCTCTGATGCATACGGATGGGTGCAGTCAATCATGGCAACGATATTTTCCTTACCAGCAAGCTGGACCAGACCATCTTTGTCAAGCCTGCCGTGCCGGTAACTCACTCCAGACAGAACCGGCTCGATCTGGACAATCCTGGTAGCCCGGCTTACCAGCACCTCAAATCCCTTTTCAGATAATCCCGCTGCCAGCTCCAGGGCTTCGGAAATCCCTCCCAGCAAAAGCACCCTATTTTTTGTCATCAAAATAACCCCTGGTGGTGACCAGCCAGGGACCAGCCTTGCTGGTCCTTGAGTTGCCGATAATGACCACGGTGCGCATGTCCATGTCCTTATCCAGCATATGCTCAAGGTCGGTCAGGGTCAGAACCTGATCCTGCAGGGAAGCGTTGCGGACCAGGCCCACCAGGGTGCTGCCGGGTCTGTGGTCCAGAAATATCTCTCTGGTCCGCTGGATCTGACGGACCCTTTTTTTGCTTTGGGGATTATACAGAACCGTGACCATGTCTGCCTCTGCCAGAGCCTTGATTCTTCTTTCTATCTCCTGCCAGCTGACCAGCAGATCGGACAGGCTGACACAGGCAAAATCAAGCATGAGCGGTGCACCCAGGGCTGCAGCCCCGGCCTGGGCTGCGCTCACCCCTGGAATAATCTCAATCTCCAGGTCCACATCCAGCTCCCTGATCATTTCCAGGGCCAGACCAGCCATTCCGTAAATCCCGGCATCGCCTGATGAAACCAGGCTGACCTGCCTGCCCTGCAGGGCAGCTTGAATGGCCTTTGCACACCTTTCCCTTTCCCGGGTCATGCCAGAAGAAATGACCTCCTTGTCCTGCAAAAGATCTGCAATAAACCCCAGATACCGGTCATAGCCCGCCACCACCTCAGAACCCCTGATGGTTTTTTCTGCTCTGATGGTCCGATCCAGGGCATTGCCGGGCCCTATGCCCACTACAAACAGTTTTCCCTGGCAATGGCTATGGTCACACTGTTGCATACGGTTTTTCCCAATATAAGCTCAGGGTTTCGGGCAGATAACAGGGCACAGGGCTCAGCCACACCCGGCAGGCCCACCTTATCCATGACAAACTTTGATTCAGCCGTGTTCAGGGGGATGTTTCTGATCATTGCTGAGGCAAGAAAATACAGGGGAATGTCCAATTTCTCCGCTGCCAGGACCAGGCCTGGTTCATTCTTTTTAATGTCCACACTGACCAGAAGACGGACCCGGCTCACATTAACGCCGGTCTTATCCAGGCAGTGGTGAAGAGCATGCATGACATCCCCGGCCTGCACTCCTTTCCGGCAGCCCACGCCCACCACAATATCTTTTTCCGCCTCAGTGGAAGTAGTGATGACCGGTTCGCAGCCGAGGATATTGGCTGCTTCCAGGGCCAGCTTATTGGCCCCGCCCTCATGTCCGGACAACAGGCTGATGGCCCACCTGCCCCCCACATCCACGACCACCACAGCCGGGTCTATTGTCTTGTGGCCGGTATGCCCGGCTATGGCCCTGACTGCCACGCCCACAGGCAGGATAAAGATTATTCTTTTGTACCCGGCAAACAACTTCCCAGCCAGATCCATGATCCGGTCAAAAACCATGACCCCTTTGCCCGGGGGTGCCTCACTATGGACATAAATATCCCCGCCCAAGACTCTGGACAGTTTTCTGGCCAGATTAAGCCCCCTGACCGACAGGGTGACCAGGGCCGGTTTATTGTCATGCCCTGCCAATGACTTCTCCTTGCAGATCGTTAAGTATCACCTGGACCTGACAGTCTGGTGCAAGCCGGGGCAGAACAGACTGCCGGACTTTTTCCGCCAGATGCCTGCCCAGCTCATTCCTCTGTTCAACACTTAACAGACATATTCCATGCTCTACAGTATTTAGCTCTGGAGGATCAAATCCCAGACACTCCTGGATGGCCTTAACCAGGACAGGAACTGCAGATCCCGACTTTTTACTGTGGGTCTGAAAATCTTTGTTGATAAATTTCAATAGCTTTCCTGGATGGCCCACAATGACCAGACCCATGATCCCGGCTTCATGGCATTTTTCAAAGGCGAACTTCCATTCATTGCTGACCTCGACAATCTCTTCCCTGCTGAACCCAGAGTCCAGGGCAGTCCTGCAGCCAATCCGCCCCGGCACCAGAACCGGTCTGGTGTACCCGGACTCCAGAACCATGTTGATATGCAGGGAAATAGTCTCCTTGATGGCTTCCAGAGAGAAGGGCCGGACAATTCCCGATGTTCCCAGGATAGAAATGCCGCCTATAATTCCCAGCCGTTCATTAAAGGTCTTGGCTGCAATCTTTTCACCATCAGGCACGAATATCTCTACTGCAAGGCCAAGGTCAGTGATCAGGGCCAGGTTTGTTTTGATCATTTTCAGGGGAACAGGATTAATGGCCGGATTTCCAGGAGCAATGGCCAGACCGGGCTTTGTTACCCTGCCCACTCCCTTTCCTCCAGTTATGGAGATGCCCCCCTGAGCAGGCTCTACCCTGGCTCCAATAAGCAGTCCGTGAGTTTCATCCGGATCATCACCTGCATCCTTGCGGACCAGGGCAGTGGCCTGGCCGTTTTCAAGACCTGCCTGAACAACTCTGACTGCAACACCCTTTCCCGACGGCAGCCGGACTTCAACCTGAGTACCCAGCTCTGCCCCCATAAGCAGTATGGCAGCAGCCTTGGCTGCTGCTGCAGCACATGTTCCCGTGCTTATTCCAGTCCGCAGCCTTTTACTTTCGTTCAACTGTGTCTAGCTTCCCCAGGCTTACCTGAACCTGAACTCAAGAATACCTCTCGGTCCTTCAGCTGCAGCTAGCCCAGCTTGGGCTTCAGCTGCCCTGACCATCAGAACTCCAGTTATTAAAAAAGTGCACCAATCAACTAACGCTCCAAGTCTATCTCAACTCATACGGCCCTTTAAGATGAACATAAGCACTTCTTCAGTCATCCATAATGTAAACTCAATCAGTGTTTTTCCAGCTTCTATGGCCGACATGGACAATTACGCAGGCCAGGTACCCCGGTTCTCTTTCCAGAGTCCTGTCCATATCCGGGTAAACCTTTTCTTTACCAGGCATTTCTGCATTCAGTACCATCCTGGCTTTATTTTCCAGCCCCTTTGTTTGCAGAAGCTTACATAGAGCTGTCAGATTTTTCCCGATCTTATAAAGGACCAGGGTCTCACAGCAGTCAAGGGCCTTTTCAACTTCCTCCATGTCTGTTGCGGGCATCAGAGTAAGCCGGTCCTCCTGGATGACCAGGGACTGGGCAAAATTTGCGGCTGAAGCCTGGAAAGCGGTCACACCAGGGATGACATGGATCCTGTCCAGCCCAAGATTCTCTTCAAGCCTGGGCAATACATAGCCACAGGTACTGTAGACATGGGGGTCCCCCAATGTGACCTGGCTGACAGATTTACCCTGTCTGCACAGGCTGGAAATAAGCATTGCTGCCTGATTCCAGGAGTCCATCACTTCCTCCTGGTTGCGGCTCATGGGATAAACGTGTTCAATGACTTCCTGATCCAGAATGAAACCACTGATGATCTCCAAGGCCAGACTGTTCCTGGAGGCAGCTGATCTGGGGCAGATGATCACCTGAGAACCCCTGATAACCTCCACAGCCCGGAGAGTGAGCAGATCCGAACTTCCCGGGCCCACACCCACAGCGTAGAAATGTCCTTTTTTTACTTGAAATGAATTACTTTTCATTGCTTATTTAATTCATGGGACCATGAGCACATCCATGTCAATCCAAAACTGCATCTGACTTCTGCCTACAGTTTCAACATGGCATTGACTATAGCCCCTGCTACCGGGCTTCCTCCTTTGGGACCAAGATTGGAAATATAGACCAGTCCGCTCTTTATCAAGGCCTCCTTGGACTGGGCCGCACCCACAAAACCTACCGGAACTCCCACCACCAGGCCGGGAATAATATTTTTCCTTTCAGCCAGATCAAGTACCTTCCACAGGGCTGTGGGAGCATTGCCGATGACCACCATGGCCCCGTCCAGGTGGGGGGCCAGCATTTCCATACCAGCAGCCGACCTGGTGACATTCATGGTCAGGGCCTTTTGTCCGGCCCCGGGCTGATCAATGGCGCACAGTACATCCTGGCAGCTGGTCAAAGCAGACCGGACCATGTTCACGTCGCAGATGATCTTTTTTTTCCTGCCCAGGCATTCAAGCCCGGCCTTAACTGCCTGGGGGTGAAACCTGAGGCTGTGGCCCAGGGAAAAGTCAGCTGAAGAATGGACCACTCTGGCAGCAATCTTTTGCTCTGCTCCGATAAAGATATTGTCCAGCATGTCCTGGATAAAGTCCAGGCTGGCTCTTTCAATCTCCATTCCAGGCAGATACTTTTCCTGTCCACAACACTCCCATATCCTTTCAAAAATCATCTCAGGCATCAAGGGCTCATGTTCCAGGGAGTCCAGCAGCCGAAAAACCACATCTGGATGTGCTGCTTGAAGACCGTTGACCAGGGCCGGAATATCCTTGAGAACATGGTTGCCGTCAAAAAGAAAATACGGAAAGATAGTAATCTCCGAATATTTAGTTGAGACCAGTTCCTGGACCACGCTTTCCAGGCTCGGACCTCCCAGGGAAAAAAAAGCTGGAGTTATACTGCAGCCTTTGGCCCTCTTTCCAACAACCTCCACCATGTTCAAAAAGCTTTCCCTGGCCTGATGGTTTCTGCTGCCATGGGCCAGGATTATTACTGCCTTTTTATTCATTTCGCCATAATCCATGTATGTTTCTTGATTCAGATCAATGAACTGGTTTCCACCATTTAAAGGGTCTTCTTTTGTCAGTCACTCGCCCCTGATCCACTCCACAATTCTTTGAGCCACGTCCGGCCTGTGCCCGAAGTAGACATGAACATAACTGGCCAGAACATTTCCCAAACTT
The DNA here is from genome assembly GCF_000686525.1 of Desulfonatronovibrio hydrogenovorans DSM 9292. NCBI lineage: Bacteria > Pseudomonadati > Thermodesulfobacteriota > Desulfovibrionia > Desulfovibrionales > Desulfonatronovibrionaceae > Desulfonatronovibrio > Desulfonatronovibrio hydrogenovorans. The sequence continues at coordinate 384,854 of NZ_JMKT01000008.1, read as the reverse complement.
ATACCCAGAGTGTCTTTGGGTTCCTGCCTGGAGTTTTCAACCTGATAGACGTTTTTCCACTTCTGCCCAGGTTTAATGGGCTCTATCTCGGAGTAGTGGTATTCATGTCCCCTGATCTCAGCACCTTTATCTCCCAGGAGGCAGTCATTCTCAAAGCTGACCCGAACATATCCCAGACTTTTGCGTCTGCCCAGCATTGAAGCCCTGAACGGGAGTACTCCAGCCATGGGAAAAACCTGGCCGTTCAGTATTTTCAAATCCCGGCACAGATAGACAAGCCCGCCGCACTCAGCATAAATATGGCCGCCTGAACCGGCATAACTGAGGATATCTTTACGCAGGGACTTGTTCTGGCTCAGTTCATAGGCATAAAGCTCAGGATAACCCCCTCCAAAATAAATCATTTGAATGTCCTGAGGGAGATGTCTGTCTTTTGTCGGAGAGAATTGTATCAGATCAGCTCCGGCCCGGACCAGAACATCAAGGTTGGCCTGGTAGTAAAAATTAAAAGCCCTGTCTCTGGCAACAGCGACCCTGATCTTTTTTTGGCCTGACTGCTCCTGAAACCGGAAGCCCGGAATCAATCCAGGGTCTGATGTCTGGCCGGCCAGGCTGATAATACCATCCAGGTCAAGGTACTGCTCAGCTGCCCGGGCAAACAAATCCTCAATATCAGGATCTACTTCCCGGCTGTCAGGGGTCTGCAGACCCAGATGCCTGGAAGCAAGTTCCGGCAAGGCCTTCTTAGGTATTGCCCCAACCAGAGGGGGCAGACCTGACCCGTTAAGTGCCTTAGCCAGAAGGTCAGCATGTCTCTGGGAGCCGCAACCATTGGCAATGATCGCCTTGATATTCTTTCCTAAATCCTCAAAGTCCACAAAACCCCGGACCAGAGCGCCGAAACTCCTGGCCATGGCCCTGGCATCAACCACCAGGACAGCCGGGCTTCCCAGGATCCCGGTCAGATGGGCTGTAGAGCCAGTAGAACTGGAAATATCCGGGCCATCATAATAACCCATAACCCCTTCGATCAAGGACAGCCCCGGTAGTCCAGATACCAGCTCCTGGACATGCTCCTGGCTGCTCATCCATGGATCAAGGTTATAGCAGGTCTTCCCAGTAACAAGTTCCATGTACATGGGGTCAATATAATCCGGCCCCACCTTGAACCCGTTTACCTGAATTCCTTTTTTGATCAACCCGGCAGCCAGGGCCAGACAGACGCTGGTCTTACCCGTACCACTGGCCACAGCACCAACAATCAATTTCAAGCAGGGCACTCCTTTTTTTCTGCCAAAATCTTCATCATGCTGTTTCAGCTTAAAATCCAGGGCACCTTCAATAATCCGGACATGTTCAAAGCAACTTTCCTGCTCCCGGTCAACACACTAAAAAACTTAAAACTTCTGTCTTTAGCCTGCAAATCTTTTTTTTTGCAAGCCCGGGGCACAATAATTATCAAAATTCCGGTTGCCATTTTTCTGCAAGTATGCAATTATTAAAATTAATATTTCTTGCAAAAAAATAGCGGAATTCTTAATAGCATCCTCAGGCAAAGCCTTGTCTGCGCTGAGAACGGCCGGTTTTTTTATTTTGGCCAGCAGGGCCTTCTTTTTTTGGATAGGATTAGTCCATAATAATCCCTTTTATCCCGACCAGGCCGGCTCCAGATGCTTAATCTGCTGAAATCTTCTTGTCCAAAAAATAAAATTAACTATTGCTATTTTTTTTTAACCACATTATTTTAATATGAAATATTCAAAAGGAAAAATTATAGCCAATATCAATAGGTAATAGTCTTTTAGAGTTTTTAATTTGTTATCGCAAACCTCATTCCTTTGGAGGAAAGTTAAATGGAAGCTCTCAAATTAGGCGAACGAAAAGAGGGGAAGCTGGACCTGACGCCTGAAATGGCGGATGTGTGCTACACCTGCACTACCTGCTCCAGTGGCTGTCCCATAAGCGGTGTCGTCCCTGGTTGGGATGCCAGGAAAGCCATTCGTTCTATAGCCATGGGCTTGGAACAGGAGGTTGTTGACTCCAAGTTCCCCTGGGTGTGTACTCTGTGTGGCCGATGCCAGTACGCTTGTCCACAGGGAGTCCAGCTCCAGAAGACCTTTCGCGGACTGCGCAGCCTGAGGGAGCGTGACAAGGTGCCCGGGCCTCTGCACAAGGGAACCATAATGAACTATGAAAGGGGCAACAACCTGGGTATTCCCAAGTTTGATTTCCTCTTTTTGCTGGCAGAGCTGGGTGTAGAACTCATGGAAGAAGATGAAGAGCAGCCCTGTCCAGGCTTTTATGTGCCTGTGGACAAGGAAAACGCCAACATCATTGTGACCATCAACTCCAAGGAACCTTTCGGCGAGCCAGAAGACATGGCTTTCTGGTGGAAGATCTTTTATGCTGCCAAAGAAGACTGGACCGTGTCCTCAGTAAACTGGGAAGGGGTCAACTGGGGCCTTTTTACTGGTGACGATGAAAACATGAAAATCCAGGTGGAACGCGTCCTGGAAAATGCCAGGAGGTTGAAGGCCAAAACCATCCTCTACCCTGAGTGAGGCCATGCCTACTTTGCAACCCAGTTAGGGTTGAGAACCTGGTTTCCTGAAGCATACGAAGAATTCAACATTGTCAGCATCTATGAAGTTTTGGTTGATTACATCAAGACCGGCCGGATCAAGATAAACAAGGAAAAATTCGCCAACCACACTGTTACCCTGCATCATCCGTGCAACTACTTCCGCAAGTCCAAGGCTGCCTTTGACAAGGAATACACCGAAGAGTATCGGTACATTGTCGAGCAAATCTTTGATAAGAAAAACATCATTGACATGCATCCCAATGCCTTGAACAATCATTGCTGCGGTGCCGGCGGTGGTGCCTGGGCTAGCCCATATTCAGACGAAAGGCTGACTTACGGTAAAGTCAAGGCTGATCAGATAAAGGCTACAGGCGCTGAAATCGTTGTTGCTCCCTGCCATAACTGTCGCGACCAGATCATGAAGGGTCTGACTCCCAAATTTGACATGGGTAACTGCAAAGAAACCCTGTACCTCTGGGAAATGGTTGCCCAGGCCTTGATTATCGAACCCTGGAGCGAACAGGAGGTCAAGGAAGCCCATGCCCTGCGCGACGCCCAGTTTGAAAGGGACGGGATTGATCTTGACGATGATGAGTACTAGCTGATTTTAGGCTGGAAAATAAAATAGAAAAAAGGCTTGCTTCCTATAAACTGGAGGCAAGCCTTTTTTATTGACAGCAATAACCCTGGACCGACTTTTAAAAGTCAGTCAGTCCTTTTTAAAATGGTCAAAACCTTTAATGGAAAGCCTGTGACCATCAGAGTAAAGGCCAGGCCCTGGAACAATTCTGCCCAGCTTCCAGGCTCTTTCCAGCTTTAACTTGACCAAAGGCCAGTCCTGTTCCCTGCATCCAGCCAGCAAAGCATAGTCCTCCCCGCCCTGCAGGGAAAAAATCAAAGGATCATGATCATACTCTTGACAGTATTCAAGGACCTCAGAATGAAACCTGATATCCATATCCAGAGCTACTCCATTCCCCTCAGCCAAAAATCTGGGCAGATCAGCAGCCAGACCGTCTGATACGTCCATCATTCCACAGGCCAGCCCTGATTCAGCCAGGATTATGCCCTCCCTGTTCAAAGGCCTGGGCCGCAGATGGCTCTGAACCGACTTTGGGAATCTGGCCGAATCAGGGTCTTGCTCTTCCAGTATATGCAACCCGCACCTGGCCAGACCAATTTCACCAACTACAAACAAAAGATCGCCAGGAAAACATCTCTTTCTCAGCATAAAGTTATCAGGGCTTTTTCCCCAAATGGTTATGCCCAGACCCAGGTACGGTCCAAAACTTAAATCCCCTCCAGTCAGGGCCAGCTGATGCTCTTGAGCCAGATCAGCCATTCCCGCCAGCATGGACCTGCAGAAATCTTCATCCAGATACGCTGGCCAGACAAGGTTCAAATTAAACCCCAGAGGCATGGCCCCATGGGCAGCCAGATCGCTCAAATTTACAGCCAGGGCTTTGTGTCCGATGTCTGCAGGCTGGAAATAATCAAGTCGGAAATGAATATTCTCCAGAAAAAGATCACTGGTCAGGCAGATCCTGTCCGGACAACTCAAAACTGCGCAATCATCCCCCCTGCCCACCACCATATGGGGATGGGAATTGGGGAATGCCTGGTCGATCAGGGCCAGAAACTGGTCTTCAGATCTTATCATTTTAAATCTCTGCTGGATAGCCGAGCTAATCCTCTATCTCCAGGTAGTCTCCACTGATCACCTTGAGGCCGAATCCGGGGAAATTGACCTTATACTTATTAGGGGGCATGGCCATGACAATCTTGCCCCGGCCAAATATTTTGTGCTTGCAGTAGGCACTGGCCGGTACATTGGCGGTTTGCTCAACCATTCGTCCGGGCCACTGCTTTGCTTTCACTTCTTCCCTGGGTTTGAGGCTGCCCAGATGATTCTCCTTGAGTTCCTGGAAGCTGTCCTGGGAAAGTTCCCGGATAAAGGGACTTTCCAGAACAGGCTGGTTAAAGCCGCTTCCCCGGTGATAAACACTGGCTGGCACAAAAAGTCCGAGATAATCCCTGGACCTGGTACAGGCAACATAGAGCAGCCTTCTTTCCTCATCCATGTCCCGGGGATCCTGCATGGCCTGCCTGGATGGAAACCGGTCCTCCACAAGGTCGATGACCATTACTGCCGGCCATTCCAGGCCCTTGGCTGAATGAATGGTGGACAATACCAGGGCGCCTTCTCTGGCTGCAGTTCCCAGGGGATCGGAATTTTCCAGGACCATGTCTGCCAGGAATACTTCCAGGTCGCTGTATCCAGCCACAATCTGTTCCAGCTGGTCAAGTCCGCTCAGTCTCTTGGGCAAGTCCTCGGCATGTTTTTTTTCCAGAATGGGCCTGTAAAATTCGATTATGGAAGCCACAATCCGGGACGGTTCGTGTTCCTGTCCGGCCAGGCTGGCCAGCAGATCCCTTAGCTGAGCAAAGTCTTTGTTTTTAGAAGCAAACTTGAGCAGGTCCTCATGACTGCCTGACTCATAGGCCCTGAACAAACGCTCGGCTGTTTTGGGACCAACCCCGGGGAGCAGTCCCAGTCCCCGTTTCCAGGACAGAAGATCCGGAATTGAGCCCACCATCCTGACCAAAGACAGAACATCCTTGATGTGGGAGGCCTCAGAAAACTTGATGCCCCCAAATTTCTGGTAAGGAATTGAAGCCTTGTTCAACTCCACCTCCAAAGGATAGGAATGATATCCAGCCCTGAACAGAACTGCAATTTCATGAAGAGGATATTTTCTGCTCAGCTCTTCTATCTTGACCAGCATGGTCCTGGCCTGGCTCATGTCGCTCACCGGACGGATCAGCTCGGGTTTCAAACCCTGGGTTCGATCAGAAAATAGCTTTTTGTCAAACTTCTGATCCATGTGCGAAAGGATATCATTGGTCAGATGCAGGATCGGCTGGGTTGAGCGATAGTTCTGCTCCAGCCTGATGACCCGGGTTCGGGGATAAAGATTGGGGAAGTCCAGGATATTGCCCACATCTGCACCCCTGAATCCGTAAATGGACTGGGCATCATCACCCACCACCATGATATTTCCCTCTTCCGAAGCAATGAGCCTGGCCAGTCTGGCCTGGACCAGATTGGTATCCTGGTACTCGTCCACCATGACATATTTGTACACAGCTCTGGCGAACTCAAGGACTTCCCTGTGTCCGGAGAGCAGTCTCTCCAGGAAAAAAAGCAGGTCATCGTAGTCCACCAGGCCCAGGCGCTGTTTTTCAATGACATAGGCCTGTTCGATGCGCTCAAAGTCCTCCAGGTAAGTCCGGAGATGAAAAGCGTCTCTTTCAACCAGATTTTCCAGAGATACCTCCTTGTTCCTGGCCTTGCTCATCAGCGAAAGTATCGTCCTGTTCCTGGGAAAGGAACGGTCCCCTTTTCCCAGTTTGAGTTCATTTCTGATACCTTTGATTATCTCCTCGCAATCCCCTGAATCCATAATCTGAAAACCATTGTTAAAGCCCAGGACATTGGCGAACTTGCGAAGCATGAGATAGCTGAAACCGTGGAAAGTTCCACCGCTGACGCTGCCCAGCTCCTGTCCCAGGAGATGACCCGCCCGGAAGAGCATCTGGTTGGCGGCCTTGCGGGTAAAGGTAAGAAGAAGAATATGCTCCGGAACAATCCCCTGCTCCACCAGATAAGCCAAACGGTAGACAATGGTCCTGGTTTTGCCGCTTCCGGCCCCGGCTATGACCAGGACCGGACCCTGGGTACAGGTTACTGCTTCCAGCTGGCCTGAATTAAGGCTTTTTTCATAATCTATCATAATCTGTTGATTCTCCTATGAGACTTGATCACTGCTTGTGATCTGCTGCGCCCATGATCCCTGCCCCAGGGAGTATATGCCTGATCTTCTCCGGCCTGGTCCCTGCGGAATCATAAAAAAACACGTCATCAGGACAATGGGTGCCTGTCCGGCTGTAATGGCCGAAAACATCCCTGCGGTCAAACTTGGCCTTGAGGTCGAACCCTTTGCTGGGAACACAGAGGAGATCAGGTGGAAGACCAATGCCGGATGGGTAAATCTCCTCTCCATAGTACACAGAATCCATGACCTTACGGCCCTGATACTCAAGCTGGAGCAAATTTTGTCTGATCCTTTCTCTGATCCCGGCGTATTCGACTTTATTGACGCACCCCCTGCTGAAGCGGCTTCTGGAATGGATATAAATCCGGCCTGGGTCCAGGGCAAAGGCTTTGCTGGTCAGGTCCATACATCCCATATCCAGTTCATTGAACGGATTCCTGCCCAAGCTTAGATAACCTTCATTGCGCAAGAAAGTGTTGACATCAACTTCTGATTCAAGAGCTGTAAAACCGTGGTCAGCCACCACCAACAGTCTTTTGGGACCAGCAAGGTCATTGAATCGCTCCAGCACATGGCCGGCAGCCCTGTCTATATCCTTTAACACCGTCATACAGTTCCGGTGCAGCCGATGCCTTTCATCCAGGATGGCGTCCTGAAGAAAATGGCTCATCCGGTCAAGTTCGGTGAACACAATAACAAATAAACTCCAGGCCAGATCCGGCCAGAATAAGTCAAAGGCCCTGACCCTGGAGCAGACTGTCTCCCTCAGGTCTTTTAAAAGCAGGTCCGGTCTGGTCAAGCCCCTTACAGTGTCAGCCTCCAGCCTGTAGTCAATCCGCTCCAGCATCGGTAATAAAGGCCTGGGAAAAACTGCCTGCTCAAGGTCTAAAGCCACAAATCCGGAGATCATCATTCCCTTCAGACTGGGAGCGGGATAAGTGCAGGGCAGGTTTATCAGTTTGCTGAGCATGCCTCTATTTCCAAACCAGTCCCAGACAGTGCTGGCCTGAACCGAATTCAAGTCCACCAGATGCATTTGGTAGGTTGCCGGATTTACCTGGGTAAACCCATATACCCCGTGCTCTTCAGGACCCCTGCCAGTGAAAAAAGAAGCCCAGTTCACCGGCGAAACATCAGGTAGTTCCGAGGATACAGCATGGGTGTGGGCAGAGCCAATGATTGGGGCCAGGTTGGTGAAGATCCCTTTGTCTGCCATTTGTCTGGCCAGGGCCAGGCTCAGGCCGTCAATGCCCAGAACCAGTGTTTTTGGGAAGTGCTGATGCATAAATGTGGAATAATGGGGAGTTAACCGTGCAGAACAAATGATTTCTTGACGCTTGGAACAGACAAGGCTAATTTACATCTTTCGGAAAATCAATCCTTCCAGCCTGCCCGGGTGGCGGAATTGGTAGACGCCAGGGACTTAAAATCCCTTGCAACTTTGTTGCGTGCCGGTTCGACTCCGGCCCCGGGCACCAAGCGTTCAACCAACAGCTTAACCCCCGAGTCTGCCATGAAAAATCAATTAAAACTCTGTTTGCATCATCAGATGCTGATGCTCTTGGTTTATATTCTGGCTTGGCAAATTTTCTTTCCCTGTCCGGCAAATTCCCAGCCAGCTCCCCATTCTGACATCATCCTGCTCAACGAACAGAAGATTAATTCTCTGAATCCAGATAAGCTACCTGCCTGGTTTGTTTCCTTGGACAGTTCCATTGCGCCGAAGCCCATAACCATTACCGAACCCCTTTCCAACACTGTTTTCCCCCCGGACATGGCCTCCCCGGTTTTCTTATGGACCGACCAGACTGAAAGCAGGGCCTGGCATATCTCCATCGAGAACGGCAGTAAAGAAGTACTACAGATGCTGGTGGGCAATCCCTGGTGGATGCCAGATCAAAAGACCTGGGAAAACATAATTGAACTTGCCGGTCCAGATCAGCTCAAGATGCACATTTCTGGGCTTGGTGACAATGATCTGGACCGGATCGTTTCCAGAGGGTCCATCATTTTTCAATTTTCTGAATATCCGGTGGATGCCAAGGTAATGTTCATGAGGAAACCCCTTCCCTTTTTGGAAGCCCAAAAAAAACCTGAAAAAACCGAACTGCTTGTCGGCAGACTTGACTCTTACGAACCGCCCCAGAACATCCTCTATCCTCCTCCAGTTTGTGCTAATTGCCATGCCTACTCAGCCGACGGCAGGTATATCACCATTGACACTGATTACGGCGGTGACAAGGGTGGTTTTATTTTCTCTGCCATGGATGATGAGATAATAGCTCAAGAAGGAACTGTTTTTTCCTGGAATGAGCTGGAGCCGGTTCAGCCAGCCTCCTACAGCATGGGACTTTTTGCCCAGCTTTCCCCAGATGGCCGACATATTGCTGGCACAGTAAGTGAAACTTCAGTATTTATCATGATGGATGATATTTACTTTTCCCAGCTCTTTTACCCGGCAACAGGCAAGATCGGCATTTTCAACACTAAAAAACAGAACTTCAGCCTTCTTCCCGGAGCGGATCTGCCTAATATGGTCCAGACCGGCCCCACATGGAGTCCGGACGGACAGAGCATAGCTTTTTCTGCCACTTCCACTGATCCTGACCTTATTTCCAAAGTTATGGACAGGACTATTAGAGATGAAAGCTCAGACCAGACCATTTTTGAACTCAATGAAAGGTATCCAGTTCAATTTGACATATATACCGTGGACTTCAATCAGGGTAAGGGGGGAACGCCTAAGCCGCTGCCAGGTGCCAGCAACAACGGATACAGCAATTACTTCCCCAGATATTCGCCGGACGGAAAATGGATCGTCTTTACCAGAAGCCCTACCGGACTGGTCCTGCAGCCGGACAGTGAGCTCTGGATCGTGCCGGCCAAGGGTGGAAATGCTAGACCTCTGGCTGGAAATCAGCCGGTCATGAACTCATGGCATGCCTGGTCACCCAACTCCAAATGGCTTGTCTTCACCAGCAAAGCCAGATCTGCATTTACTGAGCTGTACCTAACTCATATCAATGACCAGGGAGAATCCAGCCCAGCCATTCGCTTGTCCAGGTTCAGCAGCAATGATCTGGCCGCCATGGTACCTGAATTCATTCCGAGACAGTCCACGATTCCCCAGTCAATCATTTATGGGCCGGACGCTGTGGGTGAAAGTATGGCCATAGACGGCAGATAAAGAAACGGCCGGGAAAAATGTCACCCCCCCCGGCCGTCTTTTCCAGGCAGCTAAAACAAATTATCTTCCAGTTCCTGCAAACAACCTCATTTGGGTACCCATATCCCATACCCCATTGGCGCCGAGTCCACTGGCCATCTGGAAATTCTGCAAAGCACTCCTTGAGCCTGGCCCCCAGAGCCCATCTATGGCCATGTTGTAAAACCCCAGCTCCGCAAGCCTGGTCTGGATCACTGTGGCATCACTTCTGTTGGAGGTATCAAGGAACACTCTGCCTTGGGCTAAAGGACCTTCATGAGTCTGCTGTGCCTCCAGAGTTTGGTCAAGTTGGCCTTGATAATTTTTTTCCGTTTTAAAAAGCCCAATTAGCACTTGGTCTTTATTGTCAGGCAGAATTGAAGAATTGGGTTTATAATAAACCTTGGTGTAAAATACGTCCCGGTCCAAGGCAAAATTGCCGCCAAACATGGCCACCCGCCAGCCGTCATAGTTGAGATAGCTAGGTACAACCATGGAATTTCTCTCATGCAAAGTTCTTGAGACCACAACATCCAGTTCTGCTTCCGGGGTAAGCCGATCCATGACAAAAACAGTCATGATAAGATCATTACGCTCCCTTCTGGGGGCATTTCGAATCCGCTGAAAAAAAGTCATTTTCATCAACTCTTCTCTTTGCCGAACCTCTTCCTGGGTCGGAGTCATCCTCAGTGCTCTGGTCGCCACTTCGGTGTAAAAGGCATAGAAATCATCGGCAGACTTCAATGCTATGGCAAATTCTTGACTGGAAATGATGTAGGCCTGGACTTCGGGAAATACTGGTGGTGTAGGAAGAACTATTGACCTTGCAATCTCAATACCGTCTGTATTCAGCCTGTATTCCGCTTTAAAATAGTTCACGGCCCGTCTGCTGAAAGGATCATCAAAGGTCAGATAGCCTTCTAAGACACAGAAGTAGTTATTTCTGGATACTTCTGTTGCCTGAAAATCCTGGATAGTGACCGATGTAACTGAAAAGGCCTCATAATCAAAATATGGCTCAGCCACAAAATGCCTTCCTGTCTGGGAAAAATTAACATTCTTCAGTAACGTAGGTTCCTTGCGCAACCTTTCAACAATGGCTGCAGTTACCAGGCGAATATGGCCGGGCAGCTCATTAATTGATTGAACACTATGTGCAGGCAAAACAACTTCAAAGGGTGCCACTTCAAACTGAGACCTGGACTGATCCAGATGCTGCTGGATATGCTGCTGCACCTTGCATCCAGACACAAAAAAAATGAATAGAAGGAGCAATCCGATTTTATATGCTTTCACTTTCTACCTCCGCAAAGCAATAGTGAGGGCCATTAACGGTATTCCGGAGTCATTACAGGCCGAGGGGCATAATCCATCATGCCATAATCAGGGGTATGGGGCTGATCAACTGTTCTTGTATACCCCCCCTGAACTCTACCTCCCGAACTTGATCCCGAGCCACCACCGGCAAATGAAGTAGCTATATCCGTCATCACATTAACTGCATGAGGCAGCTTGGACTGTATGGCAGACTTACCAGCACCCTGGAGAACCCGTTGGACCAGCCTGGCATCGTTGCCAGCCATATAGTCACCCATTGCTTCGGCTGCTCCTTTCAGCGCACCCTGAGCTACGTCAGAAGCCATAGAAGTGGTGCCCCCCGAGGCAAAGCCAGCACCCCAGCCCAAGGCAGTATTAGCCTTGTCAACTATATTGGCAACGTCGTAAACCGCATCGGATATTGCCTGATCCCTGGCAGCATAATCCCTTCCCCATTCATGACTGAATTGATCCCGTTCAAGCTGCCTTCTTCGTTCTTTATCTTCATGATCCTTCTGCATCTTGTCAAAATCAAACTGATCAAATCCTTCCATTGCTTGATCTATTCCAGTAACCTCATAGTCAGTAGGCGAGGAAAAACCATCTCCTCCACCACCTCCTCCTGATGAACCCCCGGCACCTCCAGAGCCACCACTTGATCCACCACCATAGCCAAAGGCAGATAAAGGCATCATGAGGACAACTACCAGAATTACTCCAATAAAACACTTTACAGTAGACCGTTTCATCGTTTCCTTCCTCCTTAAAACTGCATCAATTCAACAATCCAGCTTTACAAGATTTATAAAACAAGTCTGCTCCAGGTTAAAGTCGTCCGGCGTGTAAACTTTTGTCAACTTTAATGTAGACCTGAGATGTTTTTTTTATAATAATGGAAATTAGTTGCTCAAAGGCTCAATATGATTAAAACCTATCTTCCAGGCCTCTGTCTTGGCTGTTTTCTGCTCTGGCTTCTGACCTTTCCCATGGAAGGAGCCCTGCCAGGTGCAGAAAGAGATCCAGCCTTCTTTTTTTATTATCTGATCTCCCACGCATGCACTCTTCTGGCCATTGCCTTTTTTCTGCCTGGCCGGCTTCTGGAAAAAACCAGTCTAGCCGCCCTGGCCCTGACCATGGGCGCCACTCTGGTATTTCCATACTTTCATGAATACTGGATTCCCCTGACATTGATTGCTGGCAGCAGTTCAGCCTGGCTCATGGTTAAAGCCGGGGTCATGATCAAAAATTCCCCCAAGCCTTTTGTAAACTCCGCTCTGGGCCTGATCCTGGGTAACATCTTTCTGTTTGTCATGGCTGTGCTTGCATTAGGCAACACCCACTATACGGTGATAGCCCTGCTGCTTCTGCCCTTGATCTTCAAGTCCGAACCAGTGGCCAGAAAAAAAGGAAAAAACATCACCAAATACTTTCCCCTGGTTTTCGTATTCTATCTAGTCAGCGGACAGATGTACGGTTACCTGGACGTGATATATGCCCAGGCTGCCATATTTACAGGACTGGAGGTGAGCTTCTATATTATTACGGTTATTCTGGGGGGCCTGCTGGCTGGAAAAAACCCATCTGTAGCCCTGGCCTTTGGCATTGCCCTGAGCATGCTTTCCCTCTCATTTCTGCACAGCCTGGAGCCTGGGCACATCAATACAAGCATGTACCTCAAGCAGGCATCCAAAGGTTTTGTGGATATATTTGTGTTTTCCGTAATGCTCTCCCATAGAAATCCAGTATTTTCCTTTGGAGCCATTGCCGGAACCATCTGTCTGGGCCTGACAACCGGTACCCTAATCTCCATCTTTTTAAGCGAGTTCGTTCTTTACACCGTAGTCATAGGTAATATTGCTTTGGCTGCTGTTGTAGTAATCTTCTTTTTTATTCAAAAATTCCATCATCCCCGGGAAAGCATTAATCAGATTGCCAAACCAGAGGATGCCCTGGCTGACACTGATGAAAACCAGACAGTCCTGCCATCAAAAGACGTCCCCCAACCAGCTCTTAAGCTTGAAAAGCTGATTAATGAGCAGGTTATGAATAAACTTTCTGAAAGAGAAAAAGATGTCATTCAGCTGGTCATCGTGGAAGATATGATATTCAGAGAAGCGGCTTTAAAACTCGGCATATCCGAGTCTTCGGTAAAAACATATATGCATCGAATCTATGAAAAGACCGGAGTGAGCAATAAGCAGGGGCTCAAGAGGCTTGTTCAGCAGCAATAGGAAATGTCCTTAAAAACATTGTCCAGGATTTCCAGTTTATCTGCTTAAAGGTATATCGTCTCCACTTTCAAAAAAATCCTCGATATTCCTGAATGTTACTGTAGTTCCGCCACTGGTGACAAAAAAACCGTCCCTGGCAATAACAGTCCCTTCAAAAAAAGCTCCGCCAAAAAAAACTCGTCCATTGGGAGCAAAAAGCACTCCTGTAAGGCCGCTTCCTCCCAAGCCGGTGATAGTTATATCGCCTGTGCTGACAATTACCACATTTTCAGCGGTTGGCCTCCATGCAGTGGACGTATAGTTAGCAGCAAATATTTTTAAACCGTCAACCAAAGCACCGGATGAAACATAGCCGCGATCAGCATACCATTGTTCCGGCCTGGGACCTGGAATATCATATTCCGGCATTTGCAATGTATGATCATACCCAGGGGCGCCTTCAATCTCATCAACACTCACTAATTTCGCCAGAATTGATTGATCATAATTGCTGGGATGAGCCAGATTTCCAGAATAATAGATTCTTGAATCAGTAGAAAGCCATGGTGTCCAGCCCAACTCAACATTACCGTCTACATAGACATTGCCGTGAATTCTTGCGTCTTTAAGCCGAAAATTACCATTAACATATACGTCACCATAAATATCTCTTCTGCCTCCCCACAACTCAAGGTCTCCACCAATATAGATCACTCCTGGTTCAGTGCTGGACCCCAGACTTGCGCTTCCGCCATCCAGGCTGACACTGCCGCCGATATAAATGTTGGTTACAGCAATAGAGGCACCCCGGTTAAAATCTTCTGTATCCAGGCCCCCCTGGATAACTATGGTTGCTCCGTGTCCGACGATGTTACTTCCGGCAAACTCCAGCTGATTCCCGTATAAAAAAACATTCTCATCAATTATGAACTCTATGAAATCTGGATCATCACCGTTACCGTTACCATTTCGAAAATACGCAAACAACGCGGTCAGAGTCTCTCCGGGATTGACATTGCTCCTCAGGGTAATCTTCAGTACACAATTATCAGCAGAATTATCCTGACTGCAATCACTCTCTTCATATGAACCATTGCTTTTCGCAAAAGCAATAAGCTCGTTGATCTCCAAACTAGCCTTGCTTCCAACGATAGCCGGGACAACATCTCTGAAACTTTGCAGGGATTCGACGTCTTCAGGCAAGTCTCTGCGATATTCTCCAACAATTTTTGCCATGACCGAACTTAGCTTGGTCGCATAGCTCAACCTTTCAAGAGATTCATGGCTTTTAGTCAGTGCTGTGCTCATGAAAGGGACCATCACAGCAACCAAAACGCCGCCAACAGCAATTATGACTATTATTTCAAGAAGGGTGAAGCCTGATTTTGTGTGAGTTATCTTACTGAGCATTTAGAACTTTTCCGAGGATATAATGGGACTCCCTGGAGGTAGCAGCAAGTACAGTCCCAACAGATTCAACTTTCACGCTTGATCCATCGCTTGTAAAAGTCAGGATGATCTTTTCACTTTCCTGGTTTTCGTTTAAGATAATAGTTCGAGTTTCTGGTGCCACTTCTTGATCCTTCCAATCCCAGCCTGATAAATCAAGGGGGTCCATAACATCCTTCAGTCCCCAGGCCCATTGAGCATAATTAATCCCAGACATAGCCAGATATCTGGACCGGTCAGAAGAGTTGTAGGTAAGCTCAGTAAACGTGGATGTTGTGGTCAAAGAAATAATTCCAGCACCCAGGGCACCGGCAACAACCAATACTGCAATCAGGTAGATAAGGATTGAGCCCTGCTGCCTATATCTACAGGCATTCTCTTGAATGTCTCGTCTTTTTTTCATTTCCATGAACTATTAGTGGCCTTATTCAGACACGGCAATAGTCTTTTCAAAAAACTTATCTATACTATTGGCACCCTTCATAGTCAGAATAATAGTAAAATAACCGTGGCCCAAGTTGTCATCGTCTATTTGAAAACTCTCTACCCTGTCGGTCAGAACAAATCCATTGAAAACCAGTTTATCTGCTTCTCTTATAATCTCATTTCCACTTACAAAACCTTCCCCGGGATAATTTGCATCATAGCTTATTGTGTAGTCCGAAAAAACAATACTGTCGCCGCTTGCATAAGCCATCTCCACCGCAATCCTGGTCAGAGCAACCTGGGCCTTCTGGCTCAAATGGGCATTGTCTTCGGCCCACCTGTAACTCTGAACCATTTTGACCATGAACAAGCCGCCAAATACTCCCACTATTCCCACCAGCACTAGGACTGTGATCAGTTCAATCAATGTAAATCCCTGAGACTGCTTCATGCCATCACTCCAGGATAGCTGGCACTGGTCCCTGACAGGGCCTCAGCAGAAAGCATTTTTTCATCCATGAGCTTCTTGCTAGGGAATAAACCCGGTTTCAGGGGTAATGGTGATGACCTGGTTTCCAATGGTTATGGTCTGGCCGTTGGGATCAGGAATGCCCCTGGCCGGGCTGAAAGTTATTGTGCCAACAGGACTTAAAGTCATTTTTTCCAGATCTTTTTTACGTTTGCTCTCTCCAGGCAGATTTACCGGCGCCTCATCTCCATCTCTTTGCAGGGTGTATGAACCACTTTCAAGCTCAATCCCCCAGGGAACAATATCGCCCATGGCCCTTAATTGGGCATAGCGCAAATGGGCCTTTAAGGTGCTGGCTGCTGCAATCTCATCAGCCCCGGAATCCTGATACCTGGCTACTGCCACTGCAGCTATCACCCCCAGGATGACCAGGACAGCAATAATCTCAATCATGGTAAAGCCGGGACAGCAGTCTTTTTCTTTAAGACCTGAACGTTTGAAGAACTTATCCATAACCATCTGACAGCTGTGTAAGTTAATCAGCATTAGTCTATTATAAGGAAATAAGACTAACTTTAACTCCATTAGTTGAAAATTGCAAAATCCGATAAAAAAAATATAAAGAAGCTTCCTTCATTTGTACCATCCAAATGAAGGAAGCTCCATATAGTTCATAGTTGTCTGAGTTTTCTTTTCCTTACTCACAACGAGATGCAAAAACACCCGTTTGAAAAACTATGAGATGATATCAAAATAAAACTAAGGGACAGGCCAGTAAAA